>NZ_JBIPNG010000049.1:0-22892 GCF_044373815.1 Prosthecobacter sp.
CCGGGAATTTGATGCCATCAAGAATGTTGAGCGGCAGGTTGACCAGCTTGTCCGGACCCACTTCAAAGGAGTGGCTTTGGAACTGGTAGATGTGTTTGTGGCCAATGTCGAAATAGAACGAAAGCGGCACGGCGACCAGGAGGACAATCAGTGGTCCAGGGACGGCCTGAACAAATTTGTTTTTGATCAACCTTCGCCCGAACAAAATCACCAGGGCGATGCCACCGATCAGGGCAATCACAGGGTTCATGTGAATGAGGCTGTCTGGGATTTCTGCGAGCAATTCCAGCGGCTCTTTCGCATGGACGGCAACTCCCAGTGCAATGTGAATCTGCTTCGAAATGATGATGATTCCGATGGCCGCGAGCATGCCATGCACCGTCGCCACAGGGAAAAATTCACCCAGAGTTCCGAGCTTGAAAGAGCCAAAGATGATTTGAAGGCACCCCGAAACCACGCCGACCGCTAGCGTCTTTTCATAGCCAAGCTCGTTGACCGTGCCCAGCACAATGGCGATCATGCCAGCCGCTGGCCCTTTGATGGTCAGCTCAGAGTTGCTCAGGAAGGGGGTGAGCATGCCGCCGATCACTGCTGTAAAAATTCCCGCGATGGCCGGGCAGCCGCTGGCTTTGGCAATTCCAAGGCACAGTGGAAGAGCAATTAAGAAGACCAGAAAGCCTGAGAGGATGTCTTTGCCGAAATAAGCTTTGAAGCCGGCGAAGTTGCCTACCGGCACGGGGCCTTCGGGTTTTGAAGCGGTAGTGGGTGGGGACATGTAGTCGTTTGAATTACTGAAGGAAATGGATGCACTGCGTCATGGGGTGTAAAGTCTGTTCTGTAAAAGGCTTTAGCCTTGAAAAGCACGCGCTGTGGCGAGAGATAGGCCAGTGTGGTCTGTGTCGGGGTGTAGCCAAACACATCCAACTCAAACTCACACATGACCCACCACAACGAGCCTGACCTTCTCAACACCGTTTTGCAACTTCTCACCACTCAAGGCTCCTCCAACCTCGCCGAATGTTTCCGCCTGCTGTTCCACGAGGCCTTGGAGAATCATCCCTGGGTCGGTCTTTGCCTCCCGGAGGCCACTAAAGTGAAGATCAGCCTCGAACACCGTGATCAAAGCATCCGGCTCACCATTGAGGATAATGGCAAAGGTCTGCCCAACCACGCCGGAGACATCATCCACAGTCCCATCCTCGGCATGGTGGGCATGCGTGCACGCGCAAGGCAGTCCGGCGGCGAACTGACGGCCATCAGCATCATGCCTCAAGGGCTGCGAATTGAGGTCGTAATTCCGCTTCAGTCGCAACCCGCTTGATCTGGGCCCTGAACACTTGACCTCTGCTGGTAAGATGAGTGTGACGCATGATGCATGCACGAGTGTGAAAATGACGGGTGAAAATGTCCCGGTCTCCCGTAGTGGAATACCCCTTGATGAAGGGATGGCACAGTTGCGCTGCATGCCCTTTAGTAAGTGTCTAAATCTTTGATGAATACGTCCACCCATGTCGGCACCTGTGGCTGCCACGATGCCAGGCAGGACATCCGGCTGGCAGGCGGGTGTCTTGAGCACCTGCGCCGGGTGGTGGAACATGCGGCTCAGTGCCTGCCGGTTCAGGGCCCTCTGGGTGTTTTCGTGCATTACAACACGCTCCGTTCGTTGCAGCACCGGAGGTTTGAAGATGCCGTCATTGAGGGCGGGCGTTTATTTGGTGCGGAGCCATTTCTCTCTGAAGAGGCCTATCATACGGAGCGCGGGCGCCAGCGCATTCTTGATGAAGACATCGACGCCATTCTCAATCGTGAGCCCGATGCGGACATTCTGCCGGGCAGGCTCACACGCCGCCAGCTCCGGCGTGTGATGCTCACCCCAGGAGTGCGCCGCGTGAATGGCATCAACATCTCCTGGCAGTTGGAAGAGGGTGGCTGGCTGGATTCGTTCCGCAACGATCTGCCGGAGCCCTCGGCGAAGGCGCTGCGCAGGGATTCTCCGCAGGCGCTCTGGGACACATGCCTGGCCCGGGTGAAACCACCGCCCACACCTGCTCCCGTGATGCCGAAACGTCCGCGAGAAGTCGTCCTGGCGCAGCATGGCATCGACATGGATGCGCTCATTCATCCTCCTCTCATCCGGCTCACGGGGGCCTATCTGGACCAGGGCATCGCCTACTGGCCCATGCCGCACCGTGACAAGGGGCTGCTCCAGGCTGCACGCAAGATCATGCCGCAGGCGTTTGCCATGTTTCCGGCGCATCTCAGCGGTGTGCGCGCTGATTTTTTGCGGCAGGAGGCCGCCAATATGGACGCGGACACCGTCGTGCTGGATTCGCTCGCACAGCTTGATGTGCCCTTGGGGCAGTGGGAGGAGTTTGTCACGGAAGAGCTGCTAGCTCTGCGCGGCTGGGCGGGCATGATCCGCATGCTGGAGGTGGATGTCACGCTGGCCCCGCATGATCGTGTGCGCTGCTCCCTCATGGAATTTCTCGCGCTGCGCCTCACCTACACCGTGGCAGCGCTCAGGGACATCTCCGGCGACACGGCCGCGTGGCGCACCACCCTGCTGCCTGTGCCGCGCTTTGACCCGCAGACTCATGTGGCGCGTGTGTTTGATGTGGTCCAGTTGCTGGGCATCAGCAGCTGTGAGCTTGCTGCTTTCACGGATGAGGAGCTGGCGCGGCTGGATCAGGAGATCCTCGCCTGCCATGAGACCGAACGCCGACGGCTGCTGCATCTGGCCTATGAGCGCAGACATGAGCGGCGTGTGTTGATTCCGCTGGCCATGCATCGCAAGATGCCGTGCGTTGTTCCAACCAGTAATCGACTGGTCGCTCAGGTGGTTTTCTGCATTGATGAGCGTGAAGAGTCGATACGGCGTGCGCTGGAAGAGGTTGATCCCGGCATCGAAACAGCGGGAGTCGCGGGCTTTTTTGGAGTGGCCATCAATTATGCCGGCATTGATGACTCGGGCGGCGTCTCGTCATGCCCCGTGGTCGTCGATCCGCAGCACGCCGTGCGTGAGGTGCCGGTGGAGGATGATGCTCACCGGCAAAAGCAGCGTCAGGGATTGAGGCGTGTGTGGGCTGGCGTGATGCGCAATGGATTCATTTCCTCGCGTACTTTGGTGCGTGGCTGGATCAGCACGGCCTGCCTCGGTTTCCTGAGCCTTTTCCCGCTGGCGCTGCGTGTGCTTACCCCCCTGGCCTTCGGGCGTTTCATCAAGTGGCTGAACCGTGCCTTCCTGCCGGAGCCGAAGACGGAGTTTGCCTTCATGCAGGACGATGCAGCCTCGAGGGATGCCACCTCCGGTCTCATGAGCGGGTTCACCACCCAGGAGCAGGCGGAGCGTGTGTATTCCGTGCTGGGGCCTGCCGGTTTGCACAAAGGTCATGCGCGGCTCGTGGTCATTCTCGGTCATGGTTCCACCAGCCTGAACAACCCTTACGAGTCCGCCTATTGCTGTCAGGCCTGTGGTGGGCGCACCGGTGCGCCCAACGCACGCCTGTTTGCCCTCATCGCCAATCGTCCGGCCGTGAGGGAAGCCTTGCGGGCCAAAGGGGTGGTCATTTCTGAGGACACCTGGTTTCTTGGCGGTTACCACGACACCTGCAATGAGGATATTCACTTCTTTGACATGGACCTTCTGCCTGAGACCCACCATGGGGATCTGGCGCGCGTTCATCAGTCGCTCGACAAAGCTCGCACGCTCAACGCCCATGAGCGTTCACGTCGATTTGCGGCGGCAGGCCATGACATCACTCCGGAATCCAGCCTGAGGCATGTGCAGGAGCGTGCGGAACACATCGGTGAGCCGCGTCCAGAGTACGGCCACTGCACCAATGCCGTGACCTTCGTCGGACGGCGTGAGATCACCAAAGGTCTGTTCATGGACCGCCGTGCCTTTCTCGCTTCCTACGATGCCACCAAAGATCCCACCGATGAAGCGCTGGCGCAGGTTCTCGGCGCGGCGATTCCAGTGTGCAGCAGCATCAACCTCGACTATTACTTCTCCGCCGTCGATAATGATGTTTACGGCAGCGGCACCAAGCTGCCGCACAACATCAACGGGCTCGTCGGCGTGATGAACGGTTATCAAAGTGATTTGCGCACAGGACTGCCGGCGCAGGCGGTCGAGATCCATGAGCCAGTGCGCATGCTGTTCGTTGTCGAAACCACGCCTGAACGTCTGATGAGCGTCATCAAGGCAGACAGTGAACTCAATGAAATCGTCTGCAATCAGTGGATTCGCATTGCCACCATGGACCCTGATGACGGGCATGTGGAGGTGTACCGGGACGGTGTCTTTGAGAAGCTTGAAGGCAGTGAAGAGCCGCTTCCTGTGGCTTCCAGTTCACTGGCCTGGTATCGCGGCAAAATGGAACACCTGGCTCTGGCCCGCATCGATCCCCGGGCTGCGTAAAAAGCCTGCTAAATTCTTTATGTTTTTATGCCTCTAAAAATCCTGATCCCACTGCTCATCGCCACGCCGGGCGTGCTCTTCCTCGCGCTGAGCGTCGTCTGGCTGCTGGGTGGCTGTGTGACGGAGCGCGCCATGGCGCGGATCACCAAGTCGGCTTATGCGGTTCTCGTGCTGCTCGTGATCCTGACCGGCTGGCGCATGAGGGTGGAGGGGCTGCATTCGGTGCAAGTGATGCTGGGGGACTGGTTCACCGTGGGGCATTATGGCTATCCGCTGTCCCTGCTGATTGACAGGCTCTCCCTGCCGATGGTGGGCTTGACCGTGGTGCTGGCCGGCATCGTGGGCTTCTTTTCCGTGCGCTACCTGCATCGTGATCCAGGTTTTCACCGCTTCTTCCTGCTGCTGCACCTCTTCACCTTTGGCGCACTGCTTGTTTTCACGGCGGACTCGCTGGATCTGCTCATCGTCGGCTGGGAAACGGTGGCCATCACCTCGGTGTTGCTCGTCGGGTTCTTCCAGTACCGGCCTGAGCCTGTGCGCAATGCCCTCTGGGTCTTTGCCTCCTACCGTGTGGCAGATTTGTTCATGCTGCTGGCCATTTTCCTGGCGCACCACTGGTTCGGCACCACCTCGTGGGAGGGCATGTTCAGCGGTGAATGGCCCGGTTGTCAGAGCATGATGCTGGGCACCAAGGGCACTGTCATTGCCGTGCTCCTCGTGATCGCAGCTGGTGGGAAATCTTCGCAGGGGCCGTTCTGGGGCTGGCTGCCACGGGCCATGGAGGGGCCCACGCCTTCCAGCGCCGTTTTTTATGGAGCCATCTCCATCCACACCGGGGCCTACCTGCTGCTGCGGGTTGCGCCGCTCATTCACCAGTCATGGATTGCCACCGGACTCATCATCATCACCGGTCTGGCCACGGCTTTTCTAGGCACGCTCGTCCACCGCACCTGCGCCGACGCCAAGACCTCGCTGGCCTATGCGGCTCAGACGCAAATCGGCCTGATATTTGTCGAGATCGGCTTTGGCTGGACCACCTTTGCCGTCATCCATCTGGTCAGTCATGCCATGCTGCGCACGCTGCAGTTTCTGCGCACGCCGTCCATGCTTCGGGACTACCACCGGGTGCATGCCGCCGCTGGTGGCAAGGTCAGCCCCACTGGCAGCCATTACGAATCTCTGCTGCCACCCGCAGTGCAGCTCTGGCTCTACCGCCTGGCGCTCGGCCGTGGATTTTATGACGCAATCGTGGAGCGCTGGATCGTTGCTCCCGTCCTGGCAGTGGCACGCTGGCTCGCCGTTTTTGAGCCGCAGTCACCCAAAAAACAGCCGACGGCAAACACAACCGCTCATGCGGCTGAAAGCACGGTTTCCTGATTCAAGACAAACTCATGGAGCACCTTTCACTGCCATACATCACCGCCGCTCTGACATTCCTTCTGGGTGGCGTGCTGGTATCCTGGAGGGCTGCGCGTCCGCGAAGGGTGGCGGTTGTGGCCGCTGTGCTCGCTTTTATCTGTTTCCTGGCTGCCGCGTATGAGTCAGGCGCCGTGGGGCAGGGGGGGCTGCATGATCCACTGCTGCACTGCTTCATGGCGGATGGTCTGAACGCCGTGCCCATGGCTTTCTATGCTGCGCTGACTCTCTGCGTCGTGGTACTGGCGCCCAGGCTCGACGTGACAGAAAGAGCTCCAGGAGGAATGCTGCTGATCTCCCTCGCCATGCAGACGGCTTACGCCGCCGCCGACTGGATTCCCATGGTGGCGGGCTGGTGGCTTTCCTGTGTGCCGTTTGCCCTGGGCATGTTTGGTGCACAGCGTGAGAGCCGTCTCACCAGCGGCATCCGCCTCGCCAGCTGTGTGGCCTTGACTGTAGCTGTGCTGCTGCTGGGCAGCGCGTCGGTCAGTGATCTCGCGCATGGCGGGAAACTGGTCTTCGGCCTGCTCATTCTGGCGGTCGTGTTCCGCAAAGGATTGTTTCCCCTGCATGCCGGAGTGGTGCAGGCCTTTGAGCATGGGCCGTTGCTGCCCAAGGCGCTGCTCTTCAACGGCCACCTCGGCGTGGTGTTGGTGGCGCGAACTGAGGCTGCCGCGTTGCCGGAGGCTGTCAGGCATGCCTTTGACGTGCTCAGCATTGCAGCCGTGGCTACAGTGGGCATTGCCAGCCTGCGGGCTTTTGCGGAAAAGAAACCGCGGCGGCTGCTGGCGTACCTGTGCATCAGTCAGGCAAGTTTCATGCTCGCGGGTATCACCACTGCAAATGCCGAAGGCATCACCGGGGCGCTGACGCACTGGCTGGTGGTCGCGGCTGCCTCTACGGGCCTTATCTGCATTGTGCGTGCGCTGGAGGTACGGGTCAGTAGCAGCGAGGATCCGCTGATGCATCTGGGACTGGCGGCCAAGGCCCCCCGGCTGGCCACATTCTTTCTGATCTGCGGGCTGGCACTCGTCGGCCTGCCCGGGACGCTGGGCTACTGCGCTGAGGAGCTCATATTTCACGGCATGTTGCAAAATCATCTGGTGGCCGGCATCGTGCTGCTCGTCGCCACAGTCTTCAATGCGATCAACCTGCTGCGATTGTACAACACCCTGTTCCTGGGTGTGCTTCCAAAGCACGTGATTAACATCCCTGACGCCCTGCCGCGCGAGCGCTGGCCACTGACCGTCTGCATTGTCTTTTTGATATTTGGCGGTCTGCTTCCCAGCACGATCATCGGCTGGCGCGCCGGTGCCGCGCAGGTCCTTGAAAAAGCTCTGGGTGTGGCGGGGAAAGATCACTGACCCTCTTCATCCCACCACTTTAACAGCATTTGCCGGGCCCGGTAAATGCGGCCCTCGGTGCCTCGCACTGAACAATTCAGTACTTTGGCGCATTCCTCATGGCTCAGGCCTTCCATGGCGCTGAGCATCAGCGCCGTGCGCAGCTTTTCCGGCAGCTGGGCCAGCCCGCGCTCGAGTTTTTGCATCTCGCTCTGCCATTCCGCGCTCGCATCTGGGGCATTCTGCGGACACGGCAGCGGCTGGTCGATGTCGTTGATCGTTGTCGTATTTTCACGCTGCCGTGAGGCGCGCGATTTGGCGCGGTCACGGCAGAGGTTCAGTGCGATTTGATACAGCCAGGTCGAAAGCTTGGCTCGCCCCTCAAACTCAGGCAGCGCCTGCCAGGCGCGCACAAAGGCATCCTGGCAGACTTCACGTGCATCTTCCACACAGCGCAGCCAGCGGCAGCAGAAGGTGAAGAGCCGCGCTTCATGCTTCCGGACGATCCATTCAAACGCGGCCATGTCGCCCGCTTGCGCGGCACGCAGGTGCAGAGCCTCCGCTGAATCGTCAGCGGAGGCTTCGGCTTGCGGCACTAACAGTGCATCAATCGCGGGTGAGGCTGTCATGGGTCCACTCCAGAAGTTTGGCGGCCTGCGCGGGACGCAGATAGCGCTTCATCACAAAAAAATGATCCAGCGTGGCTTTCTGCAGCGAGCCTTGAGCTTTGTTCAACTGTTCCAAGGCCGCATTCATCGCGGCTTCGTCCACTTTGGGCTCACGGATGGTCTGGGCCAGCGCCACATCAGCCAGACGAACCTCATCCTTCAATTTCAGGCGGAGCTTTTCAAACTCCGCTTCAAGTGGCTCCAGTTTCTCATGCTGTTCGGGCGTGATGTCGAGGTGCTCATGCATCCACGCATGCAGATCTGTGGGTGCATGATCGTGGGCGTGGCTCTCACCATGGCGGTGCAGCGTCCAGTCCGTGACCAGCCATGCGGTTCCACCAGCCAGGGTCGCGGAGAGGAAAACCGAGATTAGCAGCCATTTTAATCGTGAGTTCATTGCGGCTTTCCTGTGCGAAACAGTTCCATGGTGGGTGGTGTGGTATGGGTGGTGTCACGTGAAGCCAGAGCCCACCCGATCATGCTCGCAGTCACAATGCCCGTGAGGGCGGCCAGAATCAGCAGCCACTGCACAAACGACCGCCAGCGTCTGGCCCGGCCATCATCAACCCGCACGCGTGCCATGATCGCTTCCTCCAGTGCGCTCGGCACTGCCACCGGGGGGGCGGTTGCGGCATGTTTGAGCATGCGACTTAGATCCGAATTGTTCATGACATGCGATCTATGCACAAAGATTCGCTATTTTTGAATCAATTTCTCACATCAGGGGTCCAAAAGGATAACAACAACCGCAGGTCATGAACACCCAGCTCCAACTTCCCTTCCGGGGATGGAGTCGTGCCGAAGAAAGCTCCAAGCACGGCTCAGGGGGAGGAAAAACGCCCCGAATCGGTTTGGTTCTATCCAGTGGCGGCGCGCGCGGATTGGCGCACGTCGGCGTCATTCAAGTGCTCGAAAAGGAAGGCACTTCCATCGCTGCGCTGGCAGGCTGCAGCATGGGGGCCTACGTGGGCTCCTTGTGGGCCGCCGGCCTCAGTGGTGTCCAGTTGGAAGAGCGCGCACGCGAGATCAAAGACCGGCCCACGCTGAAAGCTCTCATGGATTTCATCATCCCGCCCTCAGAAGGGCTGATCCGGGGGGAGAAGCTGCGCAAGCATCTCGAACGCGATCTCGGCGAAAAGACCTTTGCTGATCTCGAAAAACCTCTGCTGGTCATTGCCACCGATCTTGACCGCCTCACTCCCTACGTCTTCGATTCTGGCATCGTTTCGCATGCGGTGCATGCCAGTTCGGCCATTCCGGCTGTGTGTGCTCCGGTCAGACTGAATGGCCGACGCTACACCGATGGTGGTGTTTCCGAGCCCCTGCCGGTGAAGCTGCTCAAAAAACGCTTCAATCTCGACGGCATCATCGCGGTGAACGTCATGCCTGGACCAGAAGAATTCGAATCCAACAGTGATCATACTTTCATGCAGGCCGATAAACCTGCTGATCGCGCCTTTTCGCGCATCTTCCGCACGTTCTGGCAGAAGGTAAACCTCCTCGCCAACGGCAATGTGCTGGACACTTTCCGCCGCGCTTTGATGGCCGCGCAGCTCCACCTCATCAAGAAGGAGGAAGCCGCCGCCGACGTGGTCATCCATCCGCATTTTGCCACCTCGACGTGGCATGATTACGAAAATTTTGAGCAGTACCTGCAGGCAGGCCGCGACGCCGCAACCGCCGCGCTGCCTGCCATTCGTGCTCTGTTTCAGACCGAAACCAACCTCAACCAGGAGACAATCAGCCATGAAATTGCTCCATCACACACCCGAATGGAACTCCACGCCGCCTGAGGCATGGCGCGACTGGCAGCTCAAGCAGCTGCGTGATTATCTGCACCGCCGCGTGATTACCTTCAGCGCGCATTACCACCGCGTTTTTGAAGAGCACGACATCCAACCGCCCGACATCAAATCGTTCGAGGACTGGAGCCACGTGCCATTCACTTCAAAGAAGGATCTCGCCAACCCCCGTGATTTTGTGCTGGTTCCGGATGAAGCGGTGCTCCGCCGCGAACCCGGCATGATTTGCACCGCTCTGCTGCATGGTCGTGCTGCTGCGAAGGATCAGGCGGAGGCTGAGTTTCGCCCCATTCTGCTCACCAGCACCACCGGCCGTTCGTCGGATCCCGTGCCGTTTCTCTACACCAAGCATGACCTGCACAATCTCGACATCAGCGGCAGCCGCTTGATGCTGGCAGGTCGTTCGCAGCGGGATTTCAAGCACATCAATCTCTTCCCTTATGCGCCACATCTGGCCTTCTGGCTGGCGCATCATGCGGGGCTTGGTTTTGGCACTTTCATGCTGAGCACTGGAGGAGGCAAGACCTTGGGCACCGATGGCAACATCAGGCTCATCGACAAGATCCAGCCCGATATCCTCATCGGCATGCCCACCTTCATTTATCATGTGCTGCGTGAGGCCTATGAAACCGGCAAGCAGTGGCCCCATTTGAAACGTCTCGTCCTTGGCGGCGAAAAGGTTGCCGATGGCCTGCGTGCCCGCCTGCGCGATCTCGCCACCCAGCTTGGCAGCCCCGATGCACACGTCATGGCCACCTATGGTTTCACCGAAGCGAAAATGGCCTTCCCTGAATGCGTCGGCCAATCCCACGAAGCCAGCGGCTATCACCTCAGCCCCGATCTTGGAATCGTGGAGCTGATCAATCCTGAAACGGGAGAGGTCGTCCCCGACGGCCAGCCCGGTGAGATCGTCTTCACGCCGCTCAATGCGCGTGGCACCGTCGTGCTGCGCTATCGTACAGGCGACATCGCCGAAGGCGGCATGACCTGGGAAAAGTGCCCCAACTGCGGCCGCACTTGTCCGCGCCTGCTGGGCCCCATTTCGCGAGTCAGTGAAGTGCGTGAGCTGCATGTGGACAAGCTGAAGGGCACGCTGGTGAACTTTAATCTGCTCGAACATCTGCTGGATGATCAAAAAGGCATCGCCGCCTGGCAGATCGAACTGCGCAAGCGCCATGACGACCCGCTCGAAATGGATGAAGTGCATCTGCATCTCACGGCTGAACCCGGAGTGCGCGAGTCCGAACTCGAACTCGCCGTGTCCCGCCGCTTTCACGAAGCCACGGAGATCACACCGAATGGGCTTCATTTCCATTCAATGTCCGAACTTCGCGATCAGCTCGGCATCGGACGTCTCCTGAAGGAGGAGAAAATTGTCGATCATCGCCCCAAAGCCCAACCCGCCGCAACCCATGTGGCACTCGGCTCCTAACGCCATGAAAACTCCCTCACTTGTCATAGTTGCCGCTGCACGCACGCCATTCTCTCGCGCCGGCACCGATCTCGCGCATCTCGATGCGGTCGAACTCGGTCGTTACGCCGTCGCAGCACTGCTCACCCGCACTGGCATTGATCCGATGCTGGTGGATGAAACCATCCTCGGTTGCGTCGGCCAGCCCCCGGAGGCGATGAATATTGCCCGAGTCATCGCGCTGCGCGCAGGTTTGCCGGAATCGAAGCCTGCCATGACCGTGCATCGCAACTGCGCCTCCGGCCTGGAGGCGCTCACCCTCGCGCATGCAAAGATGTGCGCAGGGCAGGGCGAGGTCTTCGTAGTCGGAGGCACGGAAAGCATGAGCAACATGCCGTTCTATTTCTCACGGCCTGCCGTTGAAAAATTCACCGCCATGAGCCGTGCCCGGGACTTCACCGGTCGTGCGAAAGCCGCGTTGCATTTCCGCCCGTCTGACTTTGCCCCCGTCATCGGTCTTAAGCTCGGCCTCACGGACCCCGTTTCGAGCTTGAACATGGGACAGACGGCTGAGGTGCTATCGCGTGAGTTTGCCATCAATCGTGACATGCAGGATGCCTTTGCCATGCGCAGTCACCTGTGCGCCACGCGGGCGAATCACCTGCTCAATCAGGAAATCGCGCCCGTGTTCGGTCACAACCTTGTCGCGACGGACAACGGCATCCGTGCCGACTCCAGCCTCGAAAAGCTTGGCAAACTCAAACCTCTCTTCGACACGGTCACCGGCACGGTGACTGCGGGCAACTCCAGCCAGATCACCGATGGTGCTGTGGCCTTGCTCGTCGCCACTGAGGAAGCCGCTGCAGCCCACAAGTGGAAGCCACTGGGCCGCCTCGTCAGCTATGCAGCCACGGGCTGTGATCCTGCACGCATGGGGCTTGGCCCAGTCCGCGCGCTGGATGCCGCACTTCATCGCAGCGGCTGGAAACTGGAGGATGCCGACGTCTTTGAAATCAACGAAGCCTTCGCCGCCCAGGTGCTCGCGGTCATGAAATGCCTTGCCGATCCCGCCAGCGCACGCTGCGCCGGATTGGAATCACCATTGGGTGAAATCGATCCCGCGAAGATCAATGCCTGCGGCGGAGCCATCGCGCTGGGCCACCCCGTCGGAGCCACGGGTGCGCGTCTCGTTCAGACGGCGCTCAATCAACTGCATGCCAACGATGGCAAACGCGCCGTGATCAGCCTTTGCGTGGGAGGGGGGCAGGGGATGGCGGCCTGCCTCGAAGCATTATGAATTTAAAGCAGAATATTCTCATCCAACTCAAAGCCATGAAAACTTTCCTCAACTGCCCCTCAATCATCCACGATCCGCCACACGTGCTGGAGGACATCATTCACGGTCATCCGATGCCGCCGAAGCATTTCCGGCTCGACGTCGATTTTGACGGCATCGCCTGGATCACATTCGACTCTCCCAAATCCTCCGTCAATGTCTGGAATGAAGAGACCCTGCGTGAGTTCAATCATCTGCTTGAAACCATCGAGCACGACACCCGTGTCAAAACCTTGGTTTTGCGCAGCGCCAAAGAGCGCATCTTCATCGCCGGTGCTGACATCAAGGCCATTCGCAACATGCAGCATGTTCGGGTGAATGATCTCATCTGGCTCGGACAGGCAGTGTTTGACCGTCTGGCGCGATTAAAGGTGCCGAAGATCGCCGCAATTCACGGTGCCTGCATGGGCGGCGGATTTGAAGTGACCCTCGCCTGCGACTGGCGCATCGCCAGCGATCACGACAGTACCAAGATCGGTCTGCCGGAGACACAGCTCGGCATTCTGCCTGCCTGGGGCGGTTCCACGCGGCTGTCACGTATAGTCGGTGTGCGCAAAGCGCTCGATCTCATCACCACCGGCAAGCTGCTAAATTCCACTGCCGCCAAGCGTGCAGGACTCGTCAGCCACGTGGTGCCAGCTGAGCGTCTTGAGACAATGGCCCGCCGTCTGGCGCGTGAAAAACGCCCGGGTATGAAGTTCCGTTTTGAAAATGTGTTCTCTCAGGTCATCGGCTACCTGGCGAAACGCAAGGTGCTCGAAAAGACTCGTGGGCTGTATCCTTCAGTCACCAAGGCCGTTGAAGTAGTCACGCATGCAGTTCATGGCGAGATTGAGAAAGGTTTGCTACTTGAGCGCAACGCCGTGGCTGAACTGATCAAAAGCCGCGATTCGGCGCGGTTGATCGACCTATTTTTTAAGCGCGAAGAAGCCAACAAGCGTCCTGCCACAGGCGGTACGGCGCTGCCCATCCACGACGCCACCGTCATCGGTGCGGGCGTGATGGGGGCCGGAATTGCGCATATCTTAGCTTCGCGTGGCATCCGTGTGCTAATGACGGACGTCACCAACGACAGCCTCGCGCGTGGACTGGAACGGATTCATGGCCTCGTTTCAGATGCCACGCGCCGAAGGCTGGTGACTAAGGTTCAGGCGCGGGACACGCTGGACCGAATCAGCACGACGCATGTGCCGGTGCCGCTTAACAGGCACCATCTTGTGATCGAGGCTGCAACGGAGAGCATGGAATTGAAAAAGAAGATCTTCGCGGACTTGGCTTCGCGTGTCTCGGCGGACACCATTCTTGCCACGAACACCAGCGCGTTGTCTGTGTCGGATTTGGCAAAAACGGTGCCCAATCCGGAGCGCGTCGTTGGTCTGCATTTCTTCAATCCGGTGCACCGGATGCCGCTGGTGGAGATCATCACGCTGCCGGAAACTTCGCCGGACGTGCTGGCCACGGTGGTCAGTTTTGTGCAAAAACTCGGCAAGACGCCGGTGGTCGTCAAAGACAGCCCGGGATTCCTGGTGAACCGCATCTTGGTGCCTTACCTGATGGAGGCGGTGAGATTGCATGAGAGCGGTATTCCCGTGAAGGACATTGACGAGGCGATGCTGGAGTTTGGCATGCCGATGGGGCCAATGCGCCTGTTGGATGAAATTGGTCTCGATGTGGCTGCGCATGTGGCCAAGACGCTTGCCAGTGCTTTCCCGGATCGGTTTCCGCATACCGATGCTCTCGACAAGATGGTGAACGAAGGTCACCTCGGAAAGAAAACGGGGCAGGGCTTCTACCGTTATGAGAACGGCAAGGAGATTTTGCCCACGACTCATTCCGATCTGCCGAGACACGAAAGCATCCAGACCAATCTTGCGCTGCTGATCAGCCAGGAGGCGATGCGTTGTCTCAAGGAGGGCATCGCACGCAACGCGGACGACATCGATCTGGCCATGGTGCTTGGCACCGGCTACCCGCCGTTCCGTGGCGGCCCCATCACTTTCGCTCGGGATGCGGGCATCATTGATTATTGAAACCCTCAACTGGAGAACCAAGCCATGAAAACTACTCTGGAAGAATCAAAGCCTGAAGCCAGGACGCAGATCGACACCTCCCGCATGAATGCAGGGCAGCGTGCCGCGCTCGAAATGGCGGAAGCCGCGCGTGATGAACGACGCAACACCGGAATCGCCGCCGGCCTCTTTTTTGGCGAGCCGGATTTTGGCAAACTGCTGCCATTTCCAAAACAAAGCGGGGAAGACCACGATCAGGGTGATGCGTTCCTGCACCGGCTTGAGCGGGTGCTTGATCTCTATGCTGACCCTGATGAGATCGACGCGAAGGGTGAAATACCTGACATGCTGCTGAGCGAACTGGCGCGGATTGGTGCCTTTGGCATCAAGATCCCCGTGAGATATGGCGGGCTGGGGCTTTCGCAGACGAATTATTCGCGGGCGGCCATGCTGCTGGGGAGCCGTTGTGGCAACCTCGCGGCGCTGCTGTCTGCGCATCAGTCCATTGGCGCCCCGCAGCCGCTCATCTTGTTTGGCACCGAGGAGCAGAAGGCCAAATACCTGCCGCGCTGCGCCCAAGGCGAGATCAGCGCCTTTGCATTGACGGAAAATGAAGTGGGATCAGACCCGGCGCGGATGAAAACGACGGCCAAACTCGATGAGGATGGCGAGAGCTACATCCTCAATGGGGAGAAGCTGTGGTGCACCAATGGCACAAAGGCCGGCTTGATTGTGGTGATGGCCAAAACACCCACGGCAGAGAAGCCGAATGCCACCACGGCATTTATCGTCGAAACAAGCTGGCCAGGTGTGGAGATCCTGCACCGCTGCCGTTTCATGGGGCTCAAGGCGCTCTACAATGGCGTTATTCACTTCGACAACGTGAGAGTGCCGGTGGCGAATGTGCTGGGCGGCGTTGGTCGCGGTCTCAAGGTGGCGCTGACGACGTTGAACACGGGGCGCATCACTCTGCCCGCCGCATGCACCGGCTTGTCGCAGCGCTGCCTCGACATCAGCAAACGGTGGGCGCGCTCGCGTGAGCAGTGGGGGCAGCCGATCGGCCGCCACGCCGCCATCGCGGACAAACTCAGCCGCATGGCCGCGGACACTTTTGCGATGGAAAGCATTGTGCGTTATGTCTCGGCGATGGTGGATCGTGACAAGCAC
Source organism: Prosthecobacter sp. (assembly GCF_044373815.1). Lineage (GTDB taxonomy): Bacteria > Verrucomicrobiota > Verrucomicrobiia > Verrucomicrobiales > Verrucomicrobiaceae > Prosthecobacter. The sequence continues at coordinate 15,573 of NZ_JBIPNG010000049.1, forward strand.
GCCGATGTCCGTCTCGAAGCCGCCATCGGCAAGCTTTGGGGCAGCGAAAAGTCCTGGCGCATCATGGACGACACGATGCAGATGCGCGGTGGTCGTGGATTTGAAACCGCCGCTTCGCTGAAAGCGCGCGGGGACGTGCCTGAACCCGTGGAACGTCTGTTCCGCGATTCACGCATCAACACGATCTTTGAGGGCAGCAGCGAGATCATGCGCCTGTTCATCGCGCGTGAGGCGCTGGAGCCGCATCTCAATCTCGGGGCAGATGCGGTGAATCCGACGCTGCCTTGGAAGGTGCGTGCCAAAGCCGCCGTGCGTGCGGCAGGGTTCTATGCCACGTGGTATCCGCTGAAGTGGCTGCCTCTGGGTGCCGGAGACGCGAAGGATTTGCTGCATCCATCTCTGCCGTTTGAGCTTGATGCCATCGCCCGGCAGAGCCGGGTGCTGGCGCGGCGGCTGTTTCTTGCGATGGCGCTGAACGGTCCCAAGCTGGAAAAGCGGCAGGTGCTGCTGGGTCATTTTGTCGATGTGGGTGCCGAATTGTTTGTCTGGGGCTGCACGCTGGCCCACGCCCAAAGCAAAGTGAACGACTCATCCATGCCCGAGGTGGAAATCGACAAACTGGTGAGGCTGGTGCGCTTTTTCGGCAATATGACGCGTGAGCGCATCGCCAGCAGTTACCGGCATCTCAAGGAGAACCTTGATGGCGAGAGCTGGCGGATCGCGCAGGAAGTGTGAACGCATTTTGTGCTGGCCTAGCACCTGCTGATGGGTTTAGAACGTGACCGGTTCCCAGAACCGGTCACATTCACCTCATTATTCCTAAGTCATGCTCAAAGAATTCAAAGCGTTTATCCTCAAAGGCAATGTCGTCGATCTTTCCACCGGTGTTATCATTGGCGCTGCTTTTGGCACCATTGTCACCGCTTTTACCAAGGGCATCATCGAGCCTGTTCTCAAAGCCATCGGTGGCAATCCGAATGTCTCGCTGGGAATCAAGATCGGTCAGTTTACCAATGAAAAAGGAGAGGTAATCCCGAACATGCTCGACATCGGCATGATCATCAATGCGGTCATTGGCTTCCTGATCACCGCAGCGGTCATCTTCTTTGTCATCGTCAAGCCTGTGAACACCCTTTTGGCCAGGATGAAAAAGGCGGAGGATGCGGCACCTCCGGCTCCTCCAGCAGCTGATATTGTGCTGCTAACAGAAATCCGCGATCTGCTGAAGAAGTAAATTTTACGATGACTCGGCTTCTTCCCTTCGCTCGACGAAACGCATGGCGTGGTTGATGAAGCGGAGGAGGACGTCGTCGGGGGCGTTGCGATTTGGCGAGGATGAGCATGGCTCGGCCTTCTTCTTTTCTTCGGCCTCCGCAGCTTCGACTTCCAAAATGAACGCATGAGCCAACCAATGGCATTGAGTCCCTGCAGCCAGCGCTTGCACCCATGCGGGCACGGCTTTGAACGGGGCTGCATTGCGCACGAGGATAATCATGGACCCGATTGCTGTCACGAGATATGGATCAGGAGGGGGGCGTTGAACACGGAACAATAGCTGTGCAATCCAGAGCGACATCGGGATGATCAGTCAGAAGCTGTTTCACCCGCAGGGCCTTTAGGCCTCGCCGCCTCCAAAAATTTGGTCCACCCAAGCTTGTCGAGCTTATTGGCCGCACGTTTGCCACCGAGCAAGGCGTCAGCAATGAGGGCCTTTTTGCGCTTGGCGTCATGTCCAGGCAGGTAGCGCCCGCCCTTGGTTGAGCCCCCGCAGCCGCAATGGCAGAGAAGTTTCGTGGCGTGTTTCTTGGTGGCCATAAAACAACAAAGCACGGGTGAAAAGTTCGCACAATTCCCAGAGCTTGCACTGACGACAGACAATCGCCACTGTGGCTTTTTGCCCGTATTTAATTCTCTCAAATCTTGCCTTTCGACGGAGCCACACGATTTTCGGACTTCCTTAACTCATGCCCCACCAGCAAATATTCAGGCCTCCAGACCTTATTGAGGCCGCAAAATCTACTACACTGGTGCACCCCGAGCCTGCAAAGACCGCCAAAACAAATACACCTTCCTCACCAAGCCACGCCTTCTTTACACCTCCGATGACGATGTCGCCCACGCCGCCTGATGCCTTTTCAGTGCCATTCACTGCGGCCCCCTTTCACTATACCCCTTTCCAAGTCGAGGAGGTGAGCTTGGCCATAGCTGGTGGCGATCTGCCGGGCTTCAACGAGGGCGGCGCGGGCATCGTCTGGGCGATTCAAAAGCTGAGCTATGGCTGAGGATAGCAGGTGGGAACGAGCGCTGAAATTCTCTGGCGAATTGCGGGCCCAAGTTTTGAATCGCTTGGCAGTTCTTGCCACGGCGCGCTGCAATCGCCAGCGCGCGAAGCCCTTGCGGCGTGCGGCGAGGGCGGCGTTGTTGAGCGCGGTGTAGAAGTGATGTTCGGTGGCGTGCAACATGCCGGGCGAGTCCTTCAAATACTTTGCGGAGATGGCTGAGACTGCCTGCGCCTCCTGGTGCAACCCATGGTGGTAAAGCGTCTGCAAACGGAGCACGTAGTAGATGTGCGCGAGGTGTCGGGAGCCATAGCTGGCGAGTGCTCGATCGTTGGCTTCGGAGTCGAACTCGGCGCTGGTGAAGGTGGCCGGGCTGTGGGTCTGGCCACGGAGATTGCGGATGGCGGCGCAGACTGCGCTGATGACGCCGAGCGGCTCGGCGAGTCGGGCGCGTTCCAGGGTGGGCGTTACCCGGTCTGCCTCGGCCAGGACTTCATCATGCGGCACGCCGCGCATGAATTGGCTGAGCACCAGGCAGGCTCCCGCGCAGCCGGTGTGGAATAGGTCGCCCGAGGCCAGCCCTGCCTCCCAGGCCTTGCGCCAGAGTTCCTCTGCCTCACACGCGGGGGCCATCCAGGAGGTGCCAAAGTAACCCACTACGAAATTCACTTCGGCACGCTGCCTTTCATTGCTGAATCGCTCCACCAAGCCCAAGGCGAGCCGACCAAACTCATGCCCGAGCTGATGCTGACCGATGATGCCGCCTTGAAATATGGTGCCATAGACCATCCAGCCGATGGCGCAGTCGGCTGTGAGGCCGTGTTTGAGGCACAGATTAACGGCTCGGGTGGAGATCGCCACACAGAGTTCGGGCCGGACTTGATACGCGGCCTTGGCTCCGGCGTTGATGAGGTTCACGGCGGCGGCCAACCGTGGATCGGTCATGAGCGGACGCTGGAGGATGTCCGCAGGCTTGAGCCCCCTCATGCGGAATTTGCTGAGCAAGAAGTCTGCGATCAATAGAGGTGGGATGAACTTGGCTGGCAGCTTCACACCATGCGCCTGGGTCGCCTCGCGTGTGAGGTCATAGGCTTCCTTGAAGCGTGCGGTGTTGGTGAAGAAGTGGATGAGGCGCTCCTGCACGGCTGTCCGTCTGAGCGGGTCCGCACTGTAGGCGATGGCCTTTTGGTAATGGGCTTCGGCGCGGTTGAAGGCAAGCGCGGCCAGGGCTTCATCGGCCGCCTGGGCATAGGCAGCGGCGGCTTCGTCGTGGCGTTGTGCGGCTAAGTAATGCGGGGCCAAGCGCTCGGCCTTTGCACCTGCGATATGGAGGGCATCGGCCAGGCAACAACTGCGGCTGCGCAGGGCGAGGGCGTCAAGATTGGCGGTGACCGTCTCGCGCACTCGATCATGGTAGCACTCCACATCGTCATCCAGTCCAGGGCCGCTGGTGCGCAGCAATTGAGCGGCGCGCAGGTGGGTGATAATCTGCGGCGGCAATGCTTTCAAGCCCGCCGCGCGTTGGGCGATGCCCAGCGCCACGGGTTCACCTGCCAGCGCCACCATTTGCAGCAGGCCAAGCGCATCGTCCGAGAGTGTGCCGGAGATGCGCTGCCAGAGCACGGCGTCGAGGTTTAACTCGGAGGAGAGGGTAAGGTCTGGCCCGGCGCTGGTTACATGTCGCGCCAGTTCATAGACGAAGAAAGGGATGCCGCGTGACTCGCGCACGACCCACGTCGTGGTCTCTGCGTTGGGATGGGTCAGCAATGCATGAACCAGGGCTGTGGTCTGAGCTTCGGCCAAAGGTTTGAGGGCGATCGACTCAGGGCTCTCCTCGTCTGTGTCGATGCGGCGGATGCTGCCGGTCGTGGTGGGAGTCACCTCATCCAGCGCACGCAGGCAGGCGCTCTGGCCGATGTATTCGCTGCGATAGGTGAGTAGGAGCAGCATGGAGGACGCCACCTGCGCGTGTGCCAACTCGCTGAGCAAGTGCGCGCTATCGACATCTCCCCACTGGAGGTCATCCACCCAAATAACCAGTCCGGTGGTCCGGCCAATGCGGCGCAGGATCTCGCCGAGTGCGGTGAAGGCTTGGCGCTGGAGGTCGCGCAGGTCTTGGCCGGGGAGATCGGCCTGAGCCTGGCCGAGCGACTCCAACGCGGGCACGCGCTTGAGCACAGGGAACAGCCGGGTGAGTGAGCCAGCGTGGGCGGGGAGCAGCGGGAGAATTTCAGTTTCGGGCAGGCTGAGCAGGTGGAGGCTGAGTGCATCCACCACGGTATCCAGCGCTTTGAACGGCACGGACTCTTGCTCGTAGCAGCGGCCACTGAGGATCACTGGGGCTGGATTGTTGCTGCGCAATGCGCCAAGGAATTGGCGGATCAGGGTGCTCTTACCAGTGCCAGAGGGGCCATGCAGGTGCTGGGTGATGGCTTGGCCGAGTCGGGTTTGCTGCCAAGCCTCCTCCAATCGCTTGAACTCAAGCTCCCGCCCAATGAACGGCGGAGCGCCCAGCCACGCTGCGCTGGCAGCAGCGGCGGCAGTTGCCGCACAGGGCAGGGCGGCGAGGATTTGCTCCGTGCTCGGGCGATCAGCAGGCAAGGTTTGCAGCAGGGCCGTGCAGAGTTCGCAGAGATCCTGCGGCACGCCGGGTCTGACGATACTTGCTCTGGGCGGAGATAGGCCTCGCTTGTATAGCAGGAAGTGCTCCCCGGTGTCGTGAAACGGCACATGGCCAGTGAGGACCTCGTAAAGCATCACACCCACGGAATACCAGTCGCTGGCCATGGTGAGGGGGGCCGCCTCTGACTGCTCCGGTGACATGTAAGCCAAAGTGCCCGTGATCATGCCTTGGCTGGTGACCGAACTCTGGGTGCTGCTCAGCCCGCCACCGCCCTGCGCGAAAGGAGCGTGAGGCACTCCGATCACGGCCACCAACCCAAAGTCCAGAAGCTTTACCCGATCATCCGCCCCGACCACCACGTTCGCGGGTTTCAGGTCCCGATGCAGCTTTCCGTGACGGTGCAACGCAGCGACGCCTGCCGCGATACCGCTAAAAACTCGGCGCACTCGCTCGATGTCGGGCAATCGTTGCGCCTGTGGCACCGCTGGAACCTTTGACTCAGTCCGTCCCTGCGACCCGAATCCGCTTGATGCTGCGCTGATCGATACGGCCGCCGCCAACAGTGTTGGTGCTTCCTTGTCATCGTCCGCTGGGCTGGGGCGCTGGCTCCGGGGCAAAGCCACAGTGGGCGCATCGGCCGAGCCATCAAGGGTGTGGGGGGGAACTGGAAGTGCAATCGCGCGGGGCACTGCCACAGTGGGCGTATCGGCGGAGGCATCAGGCTCCTGCGGTGGCAGACAAATGCGGCTCCGGTGCTTGGCAAAGAAGTCACGCGGATCGTCCAGCAATTCCATCGTAAAGAACCAGCGCTCGTCAGTAGCGATCAACTCATAGAGCGGCACGAGGTTCGGGTGACTGATCTCCGCGAGAGCGCGGAACTCTTGTTTGAAATGATATAGCGCCGCCGGATCGGCTGCGGGCAGCAGTTTTAAGGCAACGCGGAGGTCCCGCTCCCGATCATGCGCTTCGAATACGACGCCCATGCCACCTTTCCCAAGGAGACGAATGATCTGAAAGCGATCAGTGCCCTGAAAAGCATGGATGTCAGAGGTCATGAGGAGAGCACAAGTTTTGTTTACGTCGCCGAGGGTTGAGCCTTTGTCTAGACGCCGATGCCTGCCATCAGACAAATATTCATGGAATCCCTTAGATGTTGTTCTCCTCACTCTGGGCGAAATTGTCTTGCAATGCCGAGTCCCGCCCCCAATCTTCGTCGGCGTTCATCCTCACTCAAAGAAATATTCTACAAACAACCATGAAGACAAACTCTCCCGTCATACTTCTCGCCTTGTTGATGGGCACTATTCTTGTTTTCGATCATAGCCTAGCGGGCCAGCCTGACCCGTTTGCGGGCAATAACACGCTCTATCCAGCCAACTGGAACAAGCCGCTGCGAACCAGCAACTATGAATACCCGTCGAGTCCGATCAAATCAGAGTGGACTCCTGGTGGTCCAGGAGGGCTCGCCTCTGGCGGGCTGACTCCGCAGACCGCTCCGGCCTATGTTGCGGCAGTGAAGGAGTTCATCCGAAAGGATATTGAAGGCGCTGTCGTTGACCCCTTGAACTGGACGCCTCAGAAAGCGGGTTGGTTTGACATGCCCTGGGGCGGGCAAGGTTCGCCTCTTGCAAACGGCCAAATTGACCCCGAATCCGGCCGCGAAGCGCTGCTGGGATCCTATACCGGTCAGATTCTCCAGCCCTACTCTTACCCAGTCGGCCAACAGCCCTCGAAGCCGTTTCAGAATCACGCCGTGATTTATTATAACGGCGTCGCGGCGGCCACGCTTGGCAAGGTCTGGAAGAATCCATTCAAGCCTGATGTGTATGCCGCCCAGTTCCCCGCAGGGTCCATCGTCGTCAAAGTAGAGGGCGTCACGCTCAAGGAGACGGATTGGAGTGTTATCAAAGGATCTCCGGTCTCCTACATCTATCGGCCCTCCACGGCTTCGTTGCTAAATCCGCAGCCACCCGTCAACCCTGCCAATCAAACCCCCGAGATTACCGAAATGCACTTTCTCCAAATGGCGGTTCGGATCAAAGACAGCGTAGCCTCGCCAGAAACCGGCTGGGTGTTCATCGCCTTTTACTACGACAGCACGGACCCCAGCACCAATGCCTGGGAGCGGACGAAACCCGTGGGAGCCATGTGGGGCAATGATCCGAAGCTCACTAAGTATCCGAACGGTCTGGGACCGAAGGGTGTCCTCGCTGAGACGTGGGTCAATACGAGCGCGCCGGAATTCATCAAAGATGGCTTGGGATGGGGTGGGCGTCTTGCGGGACCGTTGGATGTGGGTATTCGCCACAATGTCCTGACCGTGAGCGGGCAACGATTTGGCGATCAGCCGCCACCGAATCGCGAAACGTTCCGGGCGAGTTCCTGCGTCAGTTGCCACAGCGCCGCCCAGTATCCATT
>NZ_JBIPNG010000344.1:0-7175 GCF_044373815.1 Prosthecobacter sp.
CCAGCGTGTCATTGGGCTCCTTTTCCAGCACCTCTTCAAATTTGCCCACTTCCACAATGCGCGGCGGCGAGGCATCCGCTGCGTTGTAAAGCCGTATCAGACACGGACCGGGCACAGCATCCTTGGAGATGTTCAGGAAGAACTTCTTCGGCTTGTCACCACCCAGCACCACCACTTGCGGATCGCTGCTCCAGACCAGAAGCGTCTCTTTCTCCAACCCCTTGCCGCTCACCAGCGTCTCGACGCGGCTGCCAATCTGCCCTCCCGCAGGAAAGAGACTTTCAAACGCATGCGGAGCAGCAAATGCTGAAGAGATGAAGGCGGAGCACAGAATGACAAAAGCCAGCGCACTGCGGCCATTTGTCATTCGGCATTCGTCATTCGACATTTCCCGGCGCATCACGCAAACAGCTCGCGGATGGGCCTGCCGCCGTTGATCAGCTGCACCGGGCGTCCGCTGCTGGTGTGCAGCACCTGATGCGGATCAATGCCAAGCTTGTTGTAAAGCGTCACGGCAAAGTCTTCCGGCGAATAGATGTTGTCGCTGGCGTAGTAGCCCTTCGGATCGGTGGCACCGACAATGCCGCCGCGTGGGACTCCCGCGCCTGCGAAGAGGATGTTCATCGCGCCAGGCCAGTGGTCGCGGCCAGAGTCCTTGTTGATCTTCGGCGTGCGTCCAAATTCTCCCAGTGCAACGACCAGCGTGCTTTCCAGCAGACCACGGCGATCAAGATCGGTGATCAGGCCGGCCATGCCCTGGTCAAACTTGTTCATGAACTCACCTTTGCAGGTCTTGAACAGATCGCGGTGATGATCCCAGCCGCCGTAGTTCACGGTGACAAACGGCACCCCCACTTCCACAAGACGACGTGCCAGCAGCATGCGCTGGCCCACATCATTGCGACCGTAGAGATCCCGCGTCTTCTCATCTTCCAGCGAAATATCAAAGGCCTCCTGCGCAGGCTTCGAGGCGATCAAATCCACCGCCTGACCGTAGAAAGTGTCAAAGCTCACCGCCGGATCTTCAGCCACGGCATCATTCAGACGCTTCATGCGGTCCAGCGAGTGGCGCAGATCACGGCGTGCGAGCCCGCGTGCATCGGAAATCTCAGAAGGCAGCACCACATCGCGCACCTTGAAGCCCTTCGCGTTCGGGTCGCCACCGGCAACAAAAGGCGCGTGCTCCGCACCGAGGAAATTCGGCCCCCCGCTTCGGGTGATGCTCGGCAGCGTCATGTAGGCAGGCAGGCCGTTTTTGATGCCACGCTTGTAGCTCACCACGCTGCCAAAAGACGGATGAAAGGTCACAAAGGCACCGCAGCCCACCGGCACAGGTGTCGGCGCACCCGTCATCATGTAGTGATTGCCGCCACCATGGTTCGGATCCTTGTGCGTCACGCTGCGCAGCACGGTGAACTTGTCCGCCGCTTTGGCCAGATGCGGCACGCTTTCAGAGAAACGCACCCCTGGAACGCTGGTCGGGATTGTGCCCAGTGAACCACGGATCTCGCTCGGAGCATCCGGCTTCGGATCAAACATCTCGTAGTGAGATGGGCCGCCATCCAGCCACACCAGAATGCAGTTCACAGGCCGTGACATCGAAGGCTGCGGAGCCTGCGCTGCCATGGCTCGTGCACGCAGCAGATCCGTAAAGCCCAAGCCTCCACCGGCAGCGGTGAGACCGAGCTTCAGAAAATCACGCCGCATGTGACCGGCGCAGTTGTGAGTGATTCGTGACATGGGTGAATCGATGAGAGACACTGAAATTACGCCCCACCTAGGGGATTCTTGCGAAATCGAACAAAAGTATCGGTTTCAGTGATTAAACACAAACTCCGCCGAGTTCAGCAAACTCCACAGCACATCCTCAATCGCTGCCTGCCGGTTCGCGACACCCACATCCAGCGCCTTCCCTGCAATCGCCACCTCTTCGGCGGTGGGCAGGCGTGAGTAGCAGGCAAGGTAGAGTTCCTCCATGATCTGTTCCGGCTTGAAGTCGCTTTTGGCCAGCCTTGTCACGCGCCCTTTACTGCTGATCAGCATTTCCTGCAGCTTGGTCGAATTCATCAGATGCAGCGCCTGCACCACGCTGGGTTTGGCATCGCGTTCGCAGGGGCATTCGGAGCTGGCATTGGGACGGCCGAAGGCGTCCATGAACTGGCTGTCGAGCTTGTGATTCCACGTCTGCTTCGCCAGCGCATCCGATGGCATGCCGGAGAAAGTTTCCTGAACCTCGGTGACTTCACACACGGCATCCAGCAACGTTTCCGCAGGCAGACGGCGGCGGTAGCTGCGGCTGTAGTTTTTCAAATCGGCGATGTTCGTCTCATTCGGCAGGCTGCTGAGGCGATAAGTCTGCGACAGCATGATGCTGCGCATGAGGTGCTTCAAATCATAGCCGTGCTTCACGAAATCCTGCGCCAGCCAGTCGAGCAGCGGCGCATTGGTGGGCGGGTTCGAAGCGCGGAAATCATCCACCGGATCGACGATGCCGCGCCCCATGAAGCTGGACCACACACGGTTCACAATGGCAGGCGCAAAGTAAGGATTGTGCGAATCGGTCATCCAGTCCGCCAGCACCGCGCGCGGATCCTGCGTTTCAGCGATGGTGATCTCCTTGTCGGCAGGCGGGCGCGGTTTGAGCGTGGCCTTGGTCACTGGATGCTCGATGCCCGCGTTGCCAGGCGCAAACCACATCTGCTCCGGCTCACCACTGATCGGCGCAGAGATCCCCTGCCCTTTGCGCTTCATCTGCGTGAAGAACGCCGCCATCTGGTAGTAATCGGTGAGGTCCCACTTCTCTGTCGGATGGTGGTGACACTTCGCGCACTCAAGGCGAACACCGAGGAAGATCTGACCGATAAACGTGGCCGCATCCACTGGCTCACGCTTGTCACGCCAGATCGCCACAGGCCCGTCCTGATGCGTGTTGCCCTGCGCCGTGAGGAGTTCACGCACAAAGCGGTCCCAGGGCTTGTTCTCGCGGAAGCTCTGTCGGATCCATTGATCCAGCAGATAGACAGGCTTCACGCCGACGCGCGAAGGATTCGGGCGGATCAGGTCTCCCCATTTGATGGCCCAGTGGTCAGCCCACTCGGGGCGCTGCAGCAGCGCATCCACCCATTGCTCATGCTTCTTGGGATCCTTGTTCGCGGCGAAGGCGCGGGCGTCCTCAACCGTCGGCAGCATGCCGATGGCATCCAGCGTCGTGCGGCGCAGGAACTCCGCATCCGTGCAGGTGTCGCTGGGCAGATGTCCGAGCTTTTGAAGCCGCGCATAAACAAGCTTGTCGATCTCATTGCGCACGGTCAGCTTCGCGTAGCGCTCCGGCGGCAGCAGTTTGTCCGCAGGCACGGCCACTCGCGAGATGGCCACCTGCCCCATGTAGCGCGCCACGATGACCGTCTCTCCGCTTTCGTTCGTGGTCTTCATGTGACCTTCCTCATCCACCGCAGCGATGGATTTCTCGGACGAAATATAGTCCGTCAGCCCCGTCACATCGCGCGTGGTGCCGTTGCTGTACTTCGCCGTGACCTTCAAAGCACCCGCTTCATTCTTGCGATACGTCTTTTCAGCAGGCACCACCTCGATCCCCGTGAGCGCAGGCTGGCCCGGCGTTTCATACGGCATCCCCTGCCGAATCCATTCCGCGATGGTCTTCGCCGACTCGGAGTCTGGCTCAAACCGCTGCCCGCCCTCATGCTGCACACGCACTACGGACTTTTGCAGCAGCAGGCTGTCTTCCGGCAACGCCGGAAACACGCGACGTCCGCGCGAGTCCTTCACCAGCTCCATGTAGTCGCCCTTCGGATCGTAGGCAAAGATGGAAAGTTTAAAGCCCGCCTGTCCGGACGACTTCGCATGGCAGCTGCCCAGATTGCACCCTGCCTTGCTGAGCACGGGCAGGATGTCCTGTGTGAAGGACAGCGCCTTGGGATTCGGTGCAGCAGGGGCAACAGCAGGGCCGTTCAGCTTCGTGACCTTCAGCTTCTCATCGATCTGAAAGACATCGCCCGCATCAGTGGCGGCATAGACGTTTTTGCCATCCGCCGTCATCACGGCGGCATTCGGCACGGCTTCGAGCGTGCCGATCCGCTTGTCCGTCCCCGAAGTGAAGGCGAGGCGCACGCCATCATGCGCCTTCAATTCCGTGACGGCATGCACGCTGCCGTTGTCGTTAAAATACGTCAGTTTGGTCGAATCCGGCGACCACAGCAGCGCGTTCACAGGCGAAGTTTTGTCTCCCAGCAGCATGATCATTTCCTTGCTGGCGATGTCCCAGACTTTGAGATCCTTGTCCGCGCTGCCAGTGGCCAGCCACTTGCCGTCCGTACTGAATCCCAGCGCCACGATGTGCCCCACATGGCCCTCGATCCGCGCCACTTCCTTCAGCGTGGCCACATCCCACACCTTGGCCAGATTGTCCGCGCCGCCGGTGGCGATCTGCTTCCCATCACGGCTCAGGGTCAGACTCAGCACATTGTCCGCATGCGCCTCGACCGTCTGCGCAGGTTTCGGTTCTCCAAGCTTCCAGCGATGCAGCACCCCCTTCAAACTCGTGGCTCCGTCCGCCAAAATCAGCGTAGCATTGTCCGGCAGAAACACCGCACCCGTGACACGCCCTTCCAGAGGTGCTGTCAATGTATGCGCGACTTCCCATGCCGGGGACTTCCAAACCAGCACACTCCGGTAACCACCCGCCGCCAGCAGCGAACCATCCGCATTCCACGCCAGCGACTGCACCACATCCTTGTGGCCTTCCAGCGTCGCCACCACCGGCGCATCCTTCGCCGTCACATCACGAATCAGCACCCGGTTGCCACGCCCCACAGCCAGGCGTTTGCCATCCGCACTCAGCGCCATCGCCGCCGCCGGTGTGTGGCTCGCAGGCAACGCCGTCAGTTTGTCCGCAGGCGTCAGTTCGCCGAATTTCTTCAGGGCCGCATCATCCCAGGGTGCCCCCGCATTCACCCAGGCCTTGAGCAAATTGATCTGCTTCTCAGGCATCTGCTTCTTCGGTGGCATGTGGGCATCCCCCGGATCATTCAGCGCTTTGATCAAGGCGCTGTGATCCGCATCTCCGGCGATGGCGGCACCATTTTCGCCGCCCTTCAGGGCCAGTTCACGCGTCTCCAGCGACAGTCCGCCCTTCTTCTTCTCCGCATTATGGCAGCCGAGGCACTGCGTCTTCAGCAGACCCATCGCCTGCGCAGGATGAACCTTCGCCACCTCCGCAGCGAGCGAGGAGGTGAATAGGATGAAGGCAAGAACGTGGCGACTTTGGATCATGGTTAGGCTCAAACTACGCCCTAAAGTGCAAGGCTCTTGCCACTGATCCTCAACGTGCCCTCGCTATCGCCGCATCTTTCGCCGCTCGTTATACCACCCCAGCCCCAGCGACACGACAAACAGCCCCACAAAAATCCAAAACACCCCCCACAGTGTCTGGGTCATGCCAATGAGAAACTGCAAGGGCAGCCGAGGCAGCGGCACTGCATGAATCAGCAGCAAATGCACCACATACAGCAGCAGCGATTCACGGCCCGCCAGTCGCAGCCAGCCGGTGACGGCACTGAGGCGGTCCGCCACGCAGGCCACCAGCACAGCGGCCATCATCACCCAGCCAAGACGTTCCAGAAAGAACTCAGGCGGCCCTCCCTGCCATGAATACGGCTGCACAAAGGCCAGCAACGCCCCAAAAATAAAGACCACCGCCGCATGGCGGCTCACCTTGCCGTCCCAAAGCCAACGCGTCAGAAAACCAGCCAGCCCAAACCCAACCCACGGGAACAGCGCAAAGAGCGAACCCTGGTTGCGGTTGAAATACTGATCAATGAACAGCACCCCCGTGTGCCAGCGCTCTGCCGACTTTTGCAGTCCCACAAAGAAGACCAGCATCACGACCACCACCACCTGCCGCCACCGGCCAAATCGCTCAGCCAGCAGCATCAGCATCCCGCTGATGGCCAGACAGTGCAGCACATTCACCGTGCACGTAGAACGCCACCCCTGTGCATGAAACAGATCCAGCCATGGAACATACATCAGGTAGCCGATGAACAGCACCATCAGCAGCCTTTTAAAGGCAGGCAGCGCAGGCTTTGGCACCGCCGATGTCACATGCGCCCGCACAAATCCGGCGATCCAGAAAAACGCCGGAGCGATCAGTCCATGGTAGTAAGTAAGCTCGTGATACCACCCAGTATGCTGCAGTCGGGCATCGAGAAACGTGTTCGCCGAGTGCGTCCAGACCATGCCCAGCACGGCCAGACCACGGAAGAGATCGAGCCACAGGAGGCGTTTGCTAGGAAAAGACACGCGCTAGTTTAACTAAATTGTTTCCGTTCACAAGATGTCACTCCGATGTCCGTTGGTTACAGCTTTCGTTCCCAACCATGAAGTCAGCCATCCTGCTCACCCTCCTTATCGCAAGCTCCGTGCCTGCCGCAGAAGTCTTTGAAGCCGCGCTAGGCCGCGAAACCGAACTTCCCAAGGGCAAAGAGGCAGACGGCATCCTCGGCGACTTCGTTCTGCGCAGCGACAAGGTCGAGGCCGTGATCTCGCAGAACTCGCCCAATCGCAAAGCCAACATGAGCACCTTCTACGGTGAAGACGGCGTCACCCCAGGCTGCCTCTACGATCTCACCCTGCGCGGTGCCAACAACGACCAACTCGTCGTCTATGGTCCCTGCGGCCACGGCCCCGTGAGCTACGTGAAAATCCTCGACTCAAAGGAAAAGAGCGTGGCCGCCGTGGAATCCGTCACCACCGCCGCAAAGAACGGCGGCGTCTACAAGAGGCATGAATACCGCGTCCAAGACGGCACGCAGGGCATCATCATCACCACCACGCTGCGCAACGAAACCGACAAGCCTCAAAAGGTCTTCACCAAATCGGACCTCACTCGCTTTGATGTCACCGGCATGACGACGGACGGCATCTTCTGGACCGATGCCATCAATCCCGCCCACAAGTGCGGCTACGCCGTCGGCACACTCAACGTCACCGGCACGGAAAAAGTCGAAGACACCCTGGAACTCGCGCCCAAACAGGAAGTCGTCATCTCACGCTTCTTCGCCATCGGCACCTCCCCTGCGCAGGCCGTGGGTGAATTCCGTTCTGTCAAAGGCGTCAAACTCGGCAGCGTGGACGGACTGATTCTTGATGCCAAAAAT
>NZ_JBIPNG010000345.1:0-7171 GCF_044373815.1 Prosthecobacter sp.
CCGATGGGAGATCCGATGGCAGGCAATGGCAAGATGACCTGGCAGCGCTGGGACTGGCGCGCGGGCAAGAAGATGGATCAGATCAAGGACGGTCAGCATGGCTCGGGGCTGATGGAGACGCTGGCCTTTCATCCTGATGGGAAGCATTTTCTTATGGCGGGGCGTCAGGCGCAGGGGACGTGGAATGCCGCGCTCTTCAGCGCTGCGGATGGCAGCCTGGTTTCATCCATGGACACCAAGTCACGCATGACGCGTGCGCGCTTTGCTGCGGATGGGAAGAGCATGGTCGCCACGGTGATCACCGGCCCCGGAAAAGTGAAGCCGGGGAAGTGGGAGGCCATGGGGCGGGTGCAGGTCTACAGTGTCGAAGGGTAGGGGCGCAGGCTCAGTTAACAGGCTTGGCGGTTTGTTTGGGCAGCTTGGTGAGCCGGTAGCGCTGGATTTTGTACTGCAGGGCGCGGCGGCTGATGCCGAGGGCTTGGGCGGCTTCTTCGCGGTTGGAGGTGACTTTGAGCAGCGTCTGGCGGATGAGCTCGGCCTCGACCTGGGCGATGGTCATGCCGGGCTGGATGGCGATGGCATGCGGCTCGCGCCTGCCCTGATGCAAGGCAGGGGGCAGGTCGTCCAGAGCGATGGCAGCATGCGGCACGGTGACGACGAGGCGCTCCACGAGATTGCGCAACTGCCTGACGTTGCCGGGCCAGCGCAGGGTCTGAAAGAGGCTGAGGACTTCGGGTTTGAATTTCTTGGGTCGCCGACGGTGCTTGGTGCAGAAGTGGTCGGTGAAGGATTTCACGAGCGGGGCGATGTCCTCCGCACGTTCGCGCAGCGGAGGCATCGTCACGGAGACGATGTTGAGGCGGTAAAAAAGGTCTTCGCGAAAGGCGCCGCCAGTGACGGCCTCGGCTTCGAGGTCTTTGTTGGTGGCGGCGATGATGCGCGCGTTGGCGCGCTCGATTTTATGACTGCCCACCGGGCGGTAGGTGCCGTCTTCGAGCACGCGGAGGAGATCGCCCTGGCCTTTGCGGGAGAGATCGCCGATCTCATCGAGAAACAAGGTGCCGCCCTGGGCGAGCTGGAAGCGGCCTTTGCGGTCGCTGACGGCTCCGGTGAAGGCGCCGCGCACATGGCCGAAGAGCTCCGCCTCGATCAAGTTCTCGGGCAGCGCGGCGCAGTTCACGGCGATGAAGGGCTGGGCTTTGCGGCGGCTCTTTTCATGAATGGCCCGGGCGACGACCTCCTTGCCGGTGCCGCTTTCGCCGCCGATGAGCACGGTGACATCCGTGGGGGCGATCTGCTGGATGAGGCGGCTGATGTCCTTCATGGCGGCGCTGCTGCCGGCGAAGATGTCGGGGTCTGAGCGGCGGCGCAGGCGCTGCTTGATCTGCTGGTCTTCGGCCACGAGGGACTGATGATCCAGGGCCTTGCGGACGGACTCGGCGAGCTGCGCGGCGTTGACGGGCTTGGAGAGGTAATCAAACGCGCCTTTGCGCATGGCCTCCACGGCGGTGTGGATGGTGCCTTTGTCGCTGAGGAAAATGAACTGCGTGTCCGGCGTGATGCCGCGCACTTTTTCCATGAGGGCGACGGCGTCGATGCGCTGCGCGTCGAAGGATTTGACGACGACATTGAAGAGCTCTCCGGCGGCGAGATTCAGCGCATCGGTCTCATGCGAGGCGACGGAGACCCGGTAGCCGACTTTGGCCAGCACATCCCGGATGACGCGGGCGGAGGTGGCATCGCGATCAAGGACCAGGATGTGGATGTTGGCGGGTTCCATGCAGGCGGAACAACGTTGCACTAGAAGGCCACTGCAAGTGCAGAATTTGCACATGAGTGCGGCTGGTGGAAATCAACCCCAAACTGGCATGACGCTGCAGGCCTTGAGTTACAAGGGCTGGAGCGTCTGCAGGGCCACATGGCCCCTGAAATGCAATCTCAGGGGATGTCATGCTCAAATCCTCCCCCCAACGCACCTCCTCCTCCCGCACCCCGTCTGACAGCGAGCTTCTGCAATCGAAGAAGGACCAGGACTTCGACCTGATCTTTCCAGAGGCCATCGGCAGGCTGTCCGCCTGTCACTGGAGCCCGGTGCATGTGTGCCGCACGGCGGCGCAGCTGCTCGTCGTGCAGCCCGGCACGCGGGTGCTGGACATCGGCTGCGGTCCGGGGAAATTCTGCGTCATCGGAGGCCTGACGACGCAGGGCCACTTCACGGGGGTGGAGCAGCGGGGGAAGCTGGCGCGAACCGCGCAGGAGGTGGTGAAAAAGCACCGTGTCCCGCGGGTGGAGATCGTGCATGGGAACATCCAGGACGTGAACTTCCGCGACTTTGAGGCGTTCTATCTCTTCAATCCGTTTGAGGAGAACATCATGCCCGCGCTGCGGATCGACTATGATGTGGAGCTGAAGCCGCAGCTTTACACGGAGTACTCCGCGCATGTGCAGCAGCAGCTGCTGCGGATGCCGATGGCGACACGGGTGGTGACTTATTGCGGCGACGGCCTGGAGATCCCCGACTGCTACGCCTGCGTGAAAACGGCCTTCACCGACAAGCTGAAGCTGTGGGTGAAGAAGCACCCGTCTCCGGACTACGCGCATGCCGCCGCGTTTTCTGCGGATGATCCCAGCACCCCGGTCGGAGTGGAGGAGCACACCTGCGCATGAATTCCGCCCTCGCGTGGCTGGAGGTCCTGCGCCGTCCTCTCGACGAGTCCTCCGCCACGTATGCCCTCCTTTTTGACAACCCCACCAACCCTGACCAGCCCATGAAAACCACCGTCACGCTCATCGAAGACCTCTCCCAGCTCAGTGAGCTGGATGCCGCCAAACGCCGCCTGGAGCCCAAGAGCCCGCGCTGCAAAGAGCTGGTGCTGGAGGCCGAAAGCGTGCGCGAGCGCCTGCCCACGGCGATCCTGCACCACTACGATCTGCGGATTTCAAAAGGCAAGCGCGGAGCGGCCCGCATGCGGAACAACACCTGCGGCGGCTGCCATCTCTCGCTGCCCAGCGGCCAGCTTTCGGATCTGCGCCGTGAGGATGCGTCTCTGCAAGTCTGCGGCTACTGCAGCATCTTCATTCTGCCGGAGATCCCGCAGCCTGAGGCCGCCGCCGAGCCTGTGGTGGAGGAGCCCGTGGCCGTGAAGAAGCCACGCAAGAGCAAGGCCAAAGCTCCGGCTGCAGAGGTGCCTGGAGAATGAGGCGCGGGCATCCTGCCGGACGGGCCGGTGGGAAATGCCAGTGGATGGTAGGGCGGGGACTACGCCTGATGCTCCAGGTACTTGATCACGGCCTCGGTGCGGGAGCGGACGTGGAGCTTGGAGTAAACGGCCTTGATGTACTCGCGCACGGTCTCGTAGCTGATGCCGAGGTCGTAGGCGAGTTCTTTGGGGACCATGCCCTGGGCGAGACGTTCGAGGACCTGGCTTTCGCGCGGGGTGAGGCTGGGAATTTCCTTCTTCTGCGGTGTGGCCGGAGTCTGGAAGGATTTGATGAGCAGGCGTGCGATGTCCTGGCTGAGCGGCGCGCCGCCTTCACTGGCCTGGCGGATGCCGGCGGCGATCTCGTTGGGCTTCGAGGATTTGAGAAGGTAGCCGTTCGCACCGGCGCGGAGTGCCTCAAAGACTTTGTCCGGATTGTCATGGATGGTGAGCACCACAAAGGCGGTCTCGATCAAACGAGGTGAAAGCTGGCGGATGAGTTCGATGCCGGAGATCTTGGGCAGTTCGAGATCGACGATGACCACGTGCGGGCGGCTGTCGATGATGGGCTTCACGGCTTCTTCGGCCGAGGCCCAGGCTCCGTCGAACTCAAAACCATGAGCCGGCTTCTGGATGAGCTTTTTCATGAAGAGCCGCAATGTGGGGTCATCCTCCACGACAGCGACACGGAGGGGCTTCAAGGCGGGGGACTCGCTGAGAGATTCAGACATTTCACCCAATAACGGCAGTTTTGCCGGATTGGGCAAGGTGAATTGGTGAGCCGCCATTGGTTGCCTATACCTAGGAAGTGTTGCATGTGACAGGCAACAAATGCTTTGCGCCGGCCTGAGGCTGGCTAGCTCAGGCACAGCATGAGCTTCCTGAGCTCTGGGGCGGCGGATGCGACGGATTGCTTCAACTGCGCGGTGAGGACGGGCTGGCTGGCGCGGAGGTTCTTCTCGGCGGCTTGCTCCAGCTCGCGGCTGAGCGTTTGAATGGATGAGAGGCCAAAGAGGGAGCTGGTGCCTTTCAGCGAGTGGGCGGTGCGACGCAGCGCAGCTTGATCGTCGGTGCCTGCGAGTTTTTCGAGTTCCTGGAGGCGCTCAGGCGTGTCTTTGAACCAGTTTTCGATGAGTTCGAGGGCGTTTTCAGTGCTCAGATCCTCCACCAGTTGCTGGAGGGCCTCCCGTACAGCGGATGTCTCTTCAGCGGACCACTGCGGAGGTGCTGGAGTTTTTGCGAAAACCTGGACCTGCTGCAGGGCTTCAATGAGGGGCGCTGTACGCAGGGGTTTGGAGACGTAGTCATCCATGCCGACGGCGAGGCAGCGCTCACGCTCGCCTGCCTGGACGTTGGCGGTCATGGCGATGATGCGGCAGCGCGGGCGTTTCCAGTGCGGGCTGGCTTCGAGCTGGCGAATGGCTCGCGTGGCTTCGTAGCCATCCATGTTGGGCATGTGGCAGTCCATGAGGATGCCGTCATAGACGCCGCTGGCGAAGCGCTCCACGGCCACTTCACCATCGCGGGCGACTTCGGCAGGGTAGCCGTTCTTTTCGAGCATCATCGTGGCCATGCGCGCATTGACCTCGTTGTCTTCGACGAGGAGAAGGCGCGGCTTGATGCCGCCGATGGTTGCCTGAGGGGCTGTTTCTGCACGCACTTCCGGCGGCATCTTCTGGCTTTCGACGACACGCAAAGGCAGCCGGATCCAGAAGCGCGAACCTTTGTGGCGGTTGCTTTCCACGCCGATGCTGCCGCCCATGAGCTCCACGAGACGCTTGCTGATGGCGAGGCCGAGGCCGGTGCCGCCAAAGCGGCGCGTGGTGGAGCTGTCCACCTGGCTGAAGGGCTGGAAGAGCTGGCTCTGCTGCTCCTCCGTCATGCCGATGCCGGTGTCCGTGACGCTGATTTCCAAATTCGCGGCACCAGTGGAGGTGGCGTTTAACTGGCTCACCTGGATGCGGATGCTGCCTTCATCGGTGAACTTGATGCCGTTGCCGACGAGGTTCATGAGGATCTGCCGCAATCTGCCAGGATCTCCCATGAAGCAGTCTGGCACGTCTGAGCCGATGCGCACAATCAGGTCGATGGAACGTGAGCTGGCCTTGTGCTGGAGAAGATCCACGACGCCGCTGATGACGGAGTCCAGGCCGAAAGCTTCCTCCACGAGGTCGAGCTTGCGGGCTTCGATCTTGGAGAAGTCGAGGATGTCCTCGATGATGGTCATGAGGGCGTCGCCGCTGTGGCGCACGGCATCGATCATCTCGCGCTGCTGGGGTGCGAGCTCGGTGTCGAGGAGCAGGGAGGACATGCCGATGATGCCGTTCATGGGCGTGCGGATCTCATGGCTCATGGTGGCGAGGAAGTCGCTCTTGGCCTGGCTGGCGGCCTCGGCTTTTTCCTTCGCGATCTTGAGCTCGCTCTGGGTGCGCTTGAGTTCCGTGATGTCTGACTGCACGGCAATGTAGCGCACGATGGTGCCTTCCTTGTCTTTGATCGGAGTGACATGAAACTCCACCCAGTAAGGGGAGCCCGACTTGGTGTAGTTCAGCAGCTGCGCTTTAAAGGACTCTCCCTGTCGGAGTTTCTGCCCGATCAGGGCTGTCGTTTCCCGGTCCGTCTCAGGCCCCTGCAAGACATCGCCGGGCTTGCGCCCGATCACCTCGCCGAGGGTGTAGCCCGTGCGTTTCACAAAGGCCTCGTTGACCCATTCCAGGCGGCCGGAAGCATCGGTGATGACGACGAGGTTGTCGGTGAAACTGGCCACGAGAGAAAGCTTCTCCAGCTCCTGCTGATTTTGCCTCTGCTTGGTGACGTCATGCATGGAGCCAATGATCCCCGCGCCGTTCAAGGCGGAGATGGCGATCTCCATGCAAACCACCCCGCTGTCGAAACGCCGCATGTGGATGGAAGGGCGGGCGGGGCCGGAGGAAACGCCGCCCTCGATGATCTTCGCCAGCAAGGGCTGGTCATCCACCACCACGTAGTCACGCAGGAGCGTTCCGGTGGACGCTGGGACTGAGTAGCCCAGGGTGTCCGTCCAGGCTTTGTTCATGAAGACCAGCCTGCCATCTCCATCTGTCTCGAACACGACTTCAGAGAGGCATTCCACGCGCCGCCGCATGCGTTGCTCAGACTCGATCAGAGCCTCGGTGAGGCGGTAGGTCGCCTCCACGTGGATGTCTGTCAGCAATGTGGAATGTTCGTTCATGGACGAGTCGCTTGCGCAGCTGACTTGGACCTTGAGTGCACTATGCCGCCAAGGCAGCGGCCATCAGGCCGGAGAGCGGCATCTCTCCCTTCAGCTTTGCGTTGGTCGCCACTTCGCCATAAAGCGGAAACACATAACTGCAGAAGAAGTCCTGCTCCACCGGGGTGCGTGCTGAAGTGCAGTCGGAGAGGATCGTCACCTTGTAGCCGCGCTCGTAGCCTGCGCGTCCGGTGGAATCAATGCAGAGAGAGGTGACCATGCCTGCGACGAGGATGTTCTTGATCTTGCGCTCTTTGAGGACGTCTTCCAGGTTCGTCGAAGAGAAGGCGTTGAAGCCCACCTTGCCGGAGACGTAGGTGATGCGGTCTCCAAAGGCCAGGAGCTCGGGGATCGTGTCAGCACCGACTGAGCCTTCTTTGAATGCACCCACCTGCTTGATGGTGTCCAGAATGCCCACGGAGTTTGCCAGCGCCCGGTAATCGGGTTTCAGGATGATCGGCGTGGAGATGATGGTGAGCTTCGAAAGCGCGTAATGATTCAAGAGATCAAGCGTGTGATCGAGTGTGCGATCCACCCGGTCTGCCTCCTCCACCACACCGCGAAGAATGCCATTGGCGGCGAAGTAATCGTTTTGATAACCCACAAGAATGAGAGCGGTAGATTCAAGGTCGAGCATACGGAGGAATGTTGGTGTGTTGGTGGTGGATGAGTGGCGCAGTGAGAAGCGCCCTCATTCATCGCCGCCAGCCCACTCCGAAGC
>NZ_JBIPNG010000050.1:0-22856 GCF_044373815.1 Prosthecobacter sp.
GCGGTTCCGATGACAAACAACAGCAGGGCGCCGAACGCGAGACTGCCAGTAGCAATCTTCCAGCGGTCGGCGATGACGTGCTGTTCCGACATTTGCTCTTCGAGCTTGGAGATCTTCGAGCGGTATTCCGGACCGAGGTCCGGCGGTGGGGGCGGTGGATCGTCGAAGAACCAGCCTGCGTACGTGTTCGGCGTGAACAGTATCAGCAGGCCCGCGATGAGAATGAGATGTTTCATAGTTGGATGTGGGGATGGGCCGCAGGCCGGCACTCGTGGTGAGCGCCGACCTGCAGCAGAGTTTAATGCCATCGACGGCACTATGCCGACTGGCAAACTATGCCGGGTGGAGGGTCCAAACAGACGAGGTTTGGATGATTTCACCCGGCATAGTCTTCATGCTTTGTCCCCACCTCCAGGTGGTGGAAAGGACGAAACAAAATGAATGTATTCTTTGATGACAGACGAACATTCGAACGAATGCCTGAAGGCGTGCTGGGGCAGTATGTGCCCCAGTATCGTGCCCTTGAAAGCAGAGGACTCACTGTTGGCCTTCCTCAGAAGCCTGTGAACCCTGAAAGAACTATGCCGGGTGATGGCTCGCGAATCTGGCGTGCTGAGTGGCACGCTGGAGTTTGAAGCCTCTTCACCCGGCATAGTTTGCCACCCGGCATAGTGCCGCCTATGGAGTTAACTCCATAGGCGGCATTCGTTATAGTACTCGCAGCTTGAGCAGTGCATCCCAGGCGAAGGGATGAAGTCACGACGCTGCAAACCTTCGAGGTAAGCCTCCATTTGCCGAAACAGCCGCGTCTCTTGCGGTGGGCTCATGGCTGGCAGTGTTGTTATGACCACTTTGGGGTTTTTGAGTTTGACCAGATGGTGAAGCTGCATGCCTGCTTCCTGAGCGCCGGTGTTGTGCCGGTACAGGATGGCGTAGCTGCTGGTCTGGATCTCAGTGCTGTGTGCGACCTTGTCCGCGTTGGGGGTCGTGGCGCTGGTCTTGTAGTCGATGATCTGGTGTTGTTGCACCAGATCGAGAATGCCGATCAGACGGGGCAGCCCGTGCTGTTGTAGATCGGCCTCCACCGGGACTTCCACGGCGTCGGGTTTAATCTCAGCAGGGACATGACTTTCGCGCAGGTAGGTGTCGAGCAGACGCCAGCCGGTGGTTTTGTCGGCTTCTTCCTCCCCGGATTCCCATTCCACCGATCCCTCGGTGTCGTCCGCCCAGGCTGTCTGGTAGGTCTCATGGACCACCTTGAGCGAGAGCGGCTGCTGCACCCAGCGTGCCTTGTTCCAGGCCTTCAACACGGCGTGAACCGCATTGCCGAGATGGAGCGAGGCCGTCTTGGGTTTCTTGAGCTTGAGCACGTAGCGGAAGTAGAACTTCAACCTGCATTGCAGGAACAGCGACAGCCGTGAAGCTGACACTGTTGCCTGCAATGAGGTAATGATGTCCTGCTCGCTGCGCTCTGGTGCTGAGGCAGCGGGCGTGTTCATGCGGCTTGGGCGGTGGGGTGTTGCTGCCAGCGGGTCTGGCGTGGTGCGGGTTTGCCGGCTTTGACGAGCAGGTCCTCAATCAATTGAGAAGCCTGCATCTTGTTGAGCTGCTTGACGCCGATGCCGAAGAGCTGCTGGGACAGATCCTCCGCCACCTGTTTGGTGATGCGGGCGTTCTCGTTGACGATGCGCAGGATGAACCCGCGCTGACCGTCGGTGCAGTTCCAGCGATCCGTGACGGGCGGTGGAGCGGGACGATTGTTGCCGTTAACCGGGTAGGTGCGTCCGTTTGTCTGTGGCGCTGCATGCCCGTTCCCGTTGGTATTGGCCGTCGGGACGTAACCGGGGTGTTGGATTTCCTGATCGACGGAGTGCTGCAGCAACTGGTAGAGCTTCTGCACTTCGGCTTCGACCTGGGTGATGTCACTGAGTTCGACTTCAACGGAGGCGCTGAAGCTGTGGCTGCTGTATTGGGGCAGACCGAGTTTTTTGCTGTAGTTGGCGTTGAGTTTGATGGCCATGGTGGTGTGTCTCCTGATGTGGGGTGGGTGTTGCTTGGGTGGATGAAAAGCCGCCACATGGCCCGACAACAAAACACCCGGCCCCTCTTGCGAGAGAACCGGGCAAGTGAAGTGGGATGCCGTGACGACGTGGTGCGGCTAGCCGGTGATGCCAGCCTCCTGAATGCGGCCCTGAGCCGGGACGCTCATCTGCGTAGCAGCGATGCTCCATCCCTGCGTGTGTTGCAGGGATGAGGTGAGCAGATCGTTAACCAGTTGCGTCATGGGACGGCGTAGCCGCCGGCCTTCATGGTACAACGCGCAGACAATGACGCGGTCGATGCAGGGCGAATAATGGGTTCGCCGGGGCATGTGGGTGGATGAAAATGGCCGGGGGTAAGCCCGACCTCTCAATTTATTATAACGCGAATGGGCGGGGAATTGCAGGTCCTTTTTGCTGGGTCTCTTTGCTGTAACTTGTGCCTCATGCGACACAAGGGGGTTAGCCTGCTACGATTTGACCTGGTAACGCCGGGAGCGGAAACGATTTATAAATGAACGAAGGAAGAAAAGAGCTGAAAGGGCCAATGCCTTGACGATCCGATGAGGAAACAATGATTCTTTTCAGGGTGCTAAGATTCGCGATAACTGGGTCGATCTCAGATTTTTTTAGTGACGGGTCGATTCCAGATTTTTTTAGTGATTGCCCAAGTGGTCTGTTCGCATTTTCCAGATCAAATATTAGCTGCTCTGAATCATTTGGGGACCAAGCAAAGCTGGCTTGATGAAGGAGTGTTTTTAGGTGGAACATTCTCCCGATGACTGTCCATAAAATGTCCTTTTTCTTGAGACCTAGTTCTTGGGGGGAGTTGAATTCATGAAACTCTAGGTGACGCCACTCTTCGTCGCGAGCATCCGTGTGAATCGTTACGCGTTCGTCATGAAACAATGGGGCTTTGTGCAATTCCATAAGACGGACGAGGCTTACGAATGTTGCATCTAGATGTTGGGTGCGCTTTGAGCGCTTTGGGCGACTATCTCCAACTTTCTCTTGAGGGGATTCGGAACCGGCCCAAAACTCCAGGCTGACCGGAGGATTCAATTCCCCGATGGGTTTGGGCAAATTTTTGCATTCGTCAGAAATGGCGGGAGTCACTTGGCTCCAAGACATTAGGTGAAATTGAACAATCCTGGCTTCTTCAGTTGTAAGCAATAAGTGATTCTGCATGAAAGCTCGTGAATGATGGAGCACGGAACCTGCTTTTGTGGAAATTGACGGAAGGCTCGTTTTGCTCGGGAGTTCTAGAATCATGCGAATGCATGACCAAAGACTCGCAATGTCGTCATCTGTTTGATTGGACTTTCCGCGTGGTTTTGGACCCCGCTTAGCGTTCCTGGGATTGTTGACTTCTCTTGCTCCCACTTCGACAAGCGCCTGAATGATTTTTGCTGCGTTTTTGCGTTCTTCAGATGTGATTTTTCCTGGATTCTTGAGCGCGTTCCAATGCTCCGTACCGATAGTATTTGCGAGGGTTAGCGCCCACGGCGCAGGTGAATCAGGAATATTCATCGCGATTCAGTTCTATTCATTTCGGCTCCGCTTGCAAACAGCTTATTTTTTGTGCGAAAGCATAATATCAGGAAGTGCGTCTGCCGCCTTCTGCATTGCTTCGCTTCCGACGTGGGTGTAGCGGGCTGACACCTCCTTGCTCGAATGGCCAACAATCGCCATGACTACGGATTCCGGAATGCCCGCCTCTTTCATCAGTGAGATGGCTGTATGACGCAGGCAGTGGAACGAAAGCTCCTGAGCCTCGCGACGGGCTTTTTGCCCCTTCTTCGGGCTCGCTTTTGGCGATGGCTTGCGCAAACCCGCATCTATCAGTAGTTCGGAGAACTGGTTTCCAAGCCTGCCTGTTCTGCCTTCCCGTTCCCAGGTGCCGTTGGCTTTGGGATGCAAAGGCGCGCGTGGATCGTCTGAGGAAGGCATGGATTCCAAATGAGACGCCAGCGGACCCGCGATGGGAAGAATCAGCGACTTGCCGGTCTTTTGCACGATGATTGTGATTTCCTTCTTCTCCAAGTCCACGTTGCACCAACGCAACATTGCCACATCTGAAATGCGCAGGCCAGTGTACAGACCGAACAGGATCATGCTCTTCCATTCATCATTGGCGACAGCCAATACACGCTTTACCTCCTCCAATGTAAATGGACGGCGATTAGCATCTGTGCGTCCCTTTACGGTTTCGATGAATTCCGTTGGATCATCTACCAAAAGATGATCTCGTCGCGCTGCTTTGAACAACGCTTTTACCGTCTTTATGTCATGATTGACTGTCTTTGGGCTGACTAGGGTGATGAGTTCGTTTCGATAGGTGAGGACGGTTTTTGCATCAATTTCGCTGATGTCTGACTCTGCGCGTTCTCCGAGAAAAGTGAGGAACTTCTTCACCGATCCCCGATAGAAAACGAGCGTTGCAGGCGCTGTGCCTTTCTTTTCAGCAAGCCAGTTGTCGCAATGCTCTTGAAAGGTGAGGGTGGCAACATCCTGGCCTGTGATTGTCTTGTGCAGCTCACCAATGACAGTTCTGATCTGCCGGACCGTCTGCTTTTGCCGTGCGGCCAACTCATAGCCATCAGCAATCTTCTGTGCGTTTGCACGGTTGGTCTCCTTAGTTGAGCGCTTCAGCCGACGACCTGCACGGTCGGTAAAGCACGCGAAGAAGAATTTGCTTTCAGGATGTTTCCAGAGGCTGGCCACCTGTGAACATAGCTAAGAACATCCAGTTTTGTCCAGCGCTGTCCGGTAAAAATTAAATGGTTCATTAATAACGAATTAACACTTTCATGGACGTGTGTGGATTGCGATTTTTGACTCGGGAGTTCAAATCTCCCCTCTGCCACCACGATAACCCCCACACGTGGTAGGCATCATCAAACGTTGCGAATGGATACGTGGCTCAGCCCTGTCCATTTTCATTTCCGGCAGCACTTGCCATAAACCGGCAAAACGATTATTCTTGAGAGTTATGTCCACCCTGACACTCGATCAGACCTCGCGCATCGAAAGCCTGCTGGCT
This sequence comes from Prosthecobacter sp., assembly GCF_044373815.1. GTDB lineage: Bacteria > Verrucomicrobiota > Verrucomicrobiia > Verrucomicrobiales > Verrucomicrobiaceae > Prosthecobacter. Next base: position 5,083 of record NZ_JBIPNG010000050.1, read on the forward strand.
GCCGGTGAGTTGGTGTTTTTATCGAAGGCTGGAAAAAAGCTGGGGGTCATCATTCCAGCTGTGGAGAAAGCGCACGGAGTGCCATTGCCTGACTTTCGCGCCCGTCTCCGTCAGACTTGGGGCAGTCGCGTTTTCAGCGATGATGAAGTGAAAGCGATGCGCGAGGCCGAGATTGAAAACTGCCACAGCTGATGCACTGCGCAGACACCTCCTTTCTGTGTTCGCTGTACCGGCAGCAAAGCCATTCGGAAATGGCTATTGTCACTCTTGAAGACATTGGCGCTCCGATAGTGATATCTCCTTTGCTGTCTTATGAATTCCGGCAGGCCGTCAGATTCCAAGTTTTCCTGCGCTCAAGTGATGCCAGAAAGGGGTATTTGGAGACGGAAGCCATGTCAATGCTGGCGCAATTTGAGATCGATTTGGATTCAGGCATGGTCATCGAAGCGGGTGTGAACTATGCAGCTGTGACTAAAGAGGTTGAGCGTTTGAGCGAACGCTACACGATGAAACGCGGGGCGCGTTCCTTTGATCTGCTCCACATTGCCACGGCACTGCAATGGCAGGCCACAGTATTCCTGAGTTTTGACGCTTTGCAGCGTGACATCGCCGCGTTAGAAGGTCTGAACGTTTTGCCGGCGATGGCCTGATTCGGCGTTTGCCCTCGGCTAGCCTCCCCTCGTATAATCACGGCAGATGAACCTTCCGATCCGCCCCCGCCGCAACCGCCAGTCTCCCGCCATCCGCGATCTCGTACGCGAGACGGAACTGACACCGGGCCATTTGATTTATCCGCTCTTCCTGCAGGAAGGGGATACCAACACTCCCATCGCCTCGATGCCGGGCTGCACACGTTGGAGCCTAGACGGTCTGGTCAAAGAAGCCGGAGAAGCACACGCACTCGGCGTTCCTGCCGTCGTTCTGTTCCCGCGTATCCCTGATGAACTCAAAACCCGTGGCGCCGAAGCCTGCCATGCGGATGACGGCCTCGTGCCGCGTGCGATCCGTGCACTGAAGAGCGCGCACCCCACGCTGACGGTGATCACCGATGTTGCGCTCGATCCCTACAACAGCGACGGCCACGACGGCCTCGTGACCGATGACGGCCGCATTTTGAACGACGAAACCGTGGCCGTGCTCTGCCAGCAGGCGCTCTGCCACGCACGCGCGGGTGCGGATATCGTCTCACCGAGCGATATGATGGACGGACGCGTGGCCGCGCTGCGCGCTGCGCTGGATGGCGCTGGATTTCAGGCCGTTTCCATCATGAGCTACACCGCCAAGTATGCCAGCGCCTACTATGGCCCCTTCCGTGGCGCGCTGGACTCCGCTCCAAAGGCAGGAGACAAGAAGACCTACCAGATGGACCCCGCCAATGCTCGCGAAGCACTGCGTGAAGCCGCGCTTGATGAAGCCGAAGGTGCCGACATCCTCATGGTGAAGCCCGCAGGTCCCTATCTCGACATCATCGCCAAGCTTCGCGCCGCCACCACGCTGCCCATCGCTGCCTATCAGGTCAGCGGCGAGTATTTGATGATCAAAGCCGGTGCCGCAGGTGGATGGATCGACGAAACCAAGATCGTCAACGAATCCCTCATCGGCATCCGCCGTGCCGGCGCGGACATGATTCTCACGTACTTCGCGAAGCAATGGTCCGCTGCGTGGCGCTGAGGATCTGAGCGCCCAATTAGCCTTAGCCAGATGTGACTCCTCGCGCCAAAGCGCTCCGCAGCCTGCATTCCAAACATGCCAAATCTCAACTCGGCCACCACCACTTCCGAGCATCTGCCCCAACGTTGCTTCATGGTCCCACACTCATCCGGCAGAGCTTGAGGATGACAGTGCTCCCAATCGGTTAATCCAAGAACCGAAACTCCGGCGTGGACCACAGCGTCTGGATGAAGCGCGCCCAGAGGTCGCGCACGTCATCCGCGCTGGCATTGCCGGACAGGCTGGATTCGAGGAATTCGCGGACCTGAGTCTGCTCCTTCTCCGTGGGGGAGCGCTGCAAGGAGTTCTGGAACGCGGCATCAATGCGCTTCTCAGTCTCAGGCGATGACTTGAGCACCACATCTGCAGCATGGCGCGCCTGCTCGATGACCTTCGGGGAGTTCATCAGAAAGAGCGCCTGCGTGGCGACGGTACTGGTGGTGCGCTGGGCGATGGGCTGGTTGATGTCGGCGAAGTCGAAGACTTCAAACAGCGGGTGGCGCACATTGCGAAAAGCGGCGGTGTAAAGGCTGCGGCGTGTGTCGAGGAATTGGTAGCCGTATTCGATGTTCTGAATCTTCTGATCGTTGGCATCCACCGCTTTGACTTCACTGACCCCAGGTCCGCCAAAGGCGCGGTCCAAGGTGCCTGCTGCAGCAAGCATCCCATCACGCAGGCACTCGGCATCCAGGCGTTTGCGGTTCATATGGCTAAGCAGGCGGTTGTCCGGATCCATCGCTTGCCGGGCAGCGGAGGCCGCACTCGTGGAAGCCATACGGTAGGTGCGGCTCATGACCATCTGCTTGACGAGATGCTTCAGGCTCCAGCCATCCTCAATGAACTTGAGGGCGAGATAATCGAGCAGTTCAGGATGACTCGGCGCTTCTCCAGTGGAGCCGAAGTTATCGGTGGTGCGGACGATGCCCGCGCCAAAAAGCCAGTGCCACACGCGATTGACCATGATTCGCGCCGTCAGTGGATTCTCACGCGAGGTGATCCATTGCGCCAGTTGCAGGCGGCCGCTGGCTTCGGCGGGAATGCCAGGAGCATCGCCATGGAGCGCTGCCTGAATGAACCCACGCGGCACGCTGGCGCCCAGATTGCGAACGCTGCCGCGAATGTGGATCTTGGCGTCTTCGGGAGCGCTGTCTTCCGCCACGGACATCGCCTCGGGGCGGTCAGGAATGTCCTTTTGCAGAGCCTTGAGTTCTTTCTCCAGCCCGGCGAGCTGCTTCTGGAGCTTTTGGATGGCGCTTATCTGTCCTTTCAGTTCATCAAGCTTCTGCCGCTGGATCTTGATGGTGGCGGGCAATTCCTTCGCGACCACCGGAGCATTGGCGACCGGTTCATCGGCAGGCAGAAACTGCACGGCATCCACCGTCACATAGCCCTGCGAACTGGCATTGGAGATGAGGACAAAGCCCTGGCCGTTGGCCTCAAACCGGTAGGTGCCCAGTGAAGCAAACTGCAATCCTTTCAAGCCCTCCGTGAGCATCTTGACCTCCTTCAGCTCCTCGCCATCGGCATGCAGGATGGTGACGGTGGCGCTCTCCGCACGGTCAGGGCCGCCGTTGAAAGCCAGGCGCACCTCGTAGCGCCCGGTCTTCGGAATCTTCGGTGTGAAGGTGACGGTCTTTTCGCCTTTGCCTTCGTTGTTGTCACTGAGATAGCCTTTGCCAATGTAGGGCGCATAGCTGGTGGACTGCTTCCAGATACCGACTTTTTGCGCCTCGCTGTCATCCACCACGATGCCCGGGAGGTCACTCACTGCGATGGTTTTGCGTCCCCGTAAATCCGCACTGCCGGCATCCCGCAGGCTGTCTTTCAGTACTGCTATCTGGCGCTTGAGCTCATTCACCTGCTGCTCGTGTTTTTGCATGGTGGCCTCGGCATCACCCTCCAGCGGCAGCGGGGTGTCGATCCAATGCGCGACGTTGTCGGTGTAGTTTCTGAGCGTCTTCGTGCTGCGCAGGATGCCCGCGAGTGCGTAGTAGTCCCGCGCAGAGATGGGATCAAACTTGTGATCATGGCAGCGTGCGCAGCCGATCGTGAGGCCGAGAAAGGCGCGGCCCAGCGTGTCGAGCTGTTCATCCACGATGTCCATGCGCAGCATGCCTTTGTCCTGCTCCTCGTAGTTCGTGGGACCGAGCGCGAGAAATCCTGTGGCCGTGACTTGCCTGCGGCGGGCTGCGGAGTCTGTGGCTGGCAGCAGATCACCCGCCAGATGCTCGGTGATCATGCGGTCCACCGGCACATTGTCGCGGATGGCTTCGATGACGTAATCACGGAAACGCCATGCATCTTTGAAGGGCAGGGAACGACCACCGCCGGAGGACTCCGCAAAGCGGGTGATGTCCAGCCAGTGCGAGGCAAATCGCTCCGCAAAAGCACTGGAGGCAAGCAGTTCGTCCACCCGCTTCTCATAGGCCTGCGGCGTCAGCGGCGCAGGCTGGGACAGGTCCGGCGGCAGTCCCGTGAGGTCAAAGGCCAGCCTGCGCTGCAAAATAGAAGTGCTCGCATCTGGCGCTGGCGCGAGCTGGTTGGCCTCCAGTTTGGCAAGGATGAAGCGGTCGATGTCATTCGCAGGCCATGCGGTGTTTTTCACCACGGGCACCGGCGCAGCCTTGGGCGGCTGAAAGGACCAGAAGCTGGCATCGGCACGGGCGGACTTCGCTTTGCCACCGGTGCTGGCCACGTCATCGCGCGGATCAGGCGCACCGGATTCGATCCAGAGCTTGAGGTCGGCGAGTTCGCTGTCCTTGAGCTTGCGCTTGGGCGGCATCCGTAAATCTCGGTCCGCATAGCTCACCGCCTGCCAGAGCTTGCTTTCGGCGAGCTTCCCAGGCACCAGCGCAGGACCCGAATCGCCCCCGGTCTGCCATCCGGCACGCGAGTCGAGCCGCAGGCCACCCTTCTGCTTGTCGGGGCCGTGGCAGTCGATGCAGTTCGCGATGAGCAGCGGGCGGATGCGCTGCTCAAAATGCGTCATGTCCGCAGCACTGGCGGCGGCGGAAAGAGAAGCGAGAAAGAGGGCGCGTCGGATCATCAGAGGTGCGAAGGCAAACGAGACCCGTCAGGAGCGTCTTTCAGGCCGTGAACCCCAGTCTCACTTCACATTCATGAGACCTTCCCGTTGATAAACGGGATTTCGCTTGAAGGGCAGCACCCCCGTGAACGCTTCTGAGACGGAACTGAAGCTTGCCAGGTCGCGTTGCGTGGCACCATGCCAGAATTCCACGGATTTTTTGGGCGGCAGCGTGACTTCATATTCGATTTTCAACAGTTTGGCCGAGGGCCAGGAAACCTTGGGCTCGGCGGCAGCACCACCCTGGTAGAAAGCGAGCGCCGTCGCCGGCCGTTTCGGCCCGGAGAACTCCACAATCAGTGAACCGCCGAGCGCCGCGCCCGTTAAAGACGCCACGGATGGCTGCACCAGTTTCCCGCTGGCATCGTACAGCGCCTTCACCGGTTCGGCAAAGGTGCTGACATAAGCCACATGCGCGACCACCGGCTGGTCCGTTCGATTGGTGACATTGTCGATGATATGGGGCAAAGTCTGGTCCCCCGAGCGCCTGATGGATCGCAAGACGGAGAGTCGCTTGTCCAGCGACGATCCATTAACGGTGGACATGAACGTCATTGTTTGCAGAGAGGCCCAGGAAACATCGCGAAAAATGAACATGCCGGGGCTGCTGAATGGCAGCGGCGCGCCATCAATCCACATCTGATGCGCGGAAGACGTCGTGCTGCTGTTGTTCAGACTTCCGCCAGCATCGATCTCCCACTGCTCGCCAAACTCGTCGGGGATACGGCGTGAATTGGGATGGCGTGGCGGGATAGTGGTGTCGTGCTCACTTGTCAGGCCAAAATTGACCCCATGACGCCGCACGGATTCCACCGTCAGGATGCCATGATCGGTCACCTGCGGCACCGAGATCTGCGCGGGCGACTCGCCATCCTTCAAGGTGACCACACGCAGCGCATGAATCGCGCAGCGTGTCTCCCCGGGCACCAGCGCTACGGAATGCCTGACGGTGAGCGTGCTGGTCTCCTGCTTCCACATCAGCCGCGCCGTCGCGCTGCCGGAGGCGCTGCGAAACATGAACACCGGCACAGTTGCCGCCGCGCCCTTCTCAGGCAGCGCGGCGATCCAAACGGCGTCCGCTGCGACCTTGAGAGCGCCATCCGGCTCGATCACCACAGGCTTGAAGCTGGAATCGATGAATGACTTGGTCAGCGCGGGAAACTGCACGTCAAACTCGACCATGACGTTTTTGTCTTCGTTGCCCAGCAAGGTGAAGGCGTCGGTGAAAGTCAGGAACGCACCGCCTGAGCCTGCTGGATTGCCCACTTGGCGGGACACCCAAACCTTCCCGGCCTGCCCTTCACTGATCTGGATGAGTCCTGCGGAAACATCGACATATTCGCGGCTTTGCAGCGGCCGGAACTTCAGGTCGCCGGGATTGGGGCGTGTTTCGGCATCAAAATTCATCTGGGCGCTCTGAAAACGGCTCAAATCAAACGGGTGCGTGAGCTGGTGCGCCTTTGATTCGAAAAGGGCGGAATCGACACGCAGCAGGCCGGCCTCCGGTAGACTTGCGCCCTTCGTCACCGTGCCGTTTTCACGAAAATCCCACAAGCCGCTGCCGAATCGATGCTCACGCCGCACGGTGGCAGAAGGCGCTGGTGAATTCGGCGTGGGAGTGGCAGCCGGTCTGGGTGGCGCAGTCGCCGGCGTGGCGGCAGCAGCGGGAGCTGGCAGCGGCGTGAGCTTTGCCACATCCCACAGCGAGATGGCGGTATTCTGGTGCCCGCACACCACCATGGCGCCGTCGGCTTGCAGCGCGAGGCAACTGATGTCGTTGGTCATCACTGGCGTCTGACCGATCAGTTTGCCCGTTTCGATCTCCCACACAAACAGGTGCTGCCGCTGCCGCACGTCGTCCATCAGCATCCAGGCGCAGCGTTTTTCATCCGCGCTCACCGCGGCCTTGATGTTGAGATCGGGAGAATAACCGCGCGCGGGTTTTTCGAAGTCGGGCAGTTTTGTTTTGCCGTCCAAGCTGCTGGCCCAGATGCGCGCATTCCCCTCACTGATCACGAACTGCCGCCGGGGCAGCACTGCGATGGGCTCGTAGCGGACCGTGGAGAGTTCCGCAACGGTGCCCTGCTGCAAATCCAGCCGCAGCCATGCGGAGTATGTCTCACCGAAGAAGGTGAAGCTGTCATCCTGGCCGAAAAACCAATGCTGCGAGCTTACTGGCGGCGTTTTGTCCTTGACCCCACGTGATATGCCAGCACCCAGTCCCCGACGAATCACGATCTGCTTGAGGCTGTTTGCCGTGATGAACCACTTTTCCGCAGGATCGACGAAGACACCGGAATAAGACCAATCGCCCAACTGAGCCGAACTCACCCCGCCAAATGCCAGCTCCGGTTTCACGATCAGGGGTGTTTCAGGTGGCGGACCGCTGAGTGCCGGCAGCTTCCACCGCAGATAATTGTCGTGTTCTTCCGCCAGGGCCTCCGTCTCATTGGCCACCAAAGCCAGGGTGTCAAAGGTGCTTTCGATCGAGCTATGATGATGCTGGCTCTTTAACCAGGCACGCGGCTTGCGGGTCGCCATGTCCCAGACCCAGATCCCTTCGGAATCGTTGCAGAAGAGCGTCCTGCCGTCTTTGGCAAACCGGAGCAGATGGGGACGGCGCACCGACTGGCGGTGCCGCGCTGGATTGGTGGCATCCGTTTCACGCAGGCTGATGATCTCCAGGCCATGCTCGTGCTCCAGCAGCAGATGTCCGCCGTCAGGTGACAGGGTGCCCCCCTGGCAGTGATCCAGCTTGATGCGTCGCGTCTTCTTTGAGGCAAGTTCTGTCACACGTGCGGAGTCATCGGAGACAAGGACGATGGAACGACCATCAGGCGTGAACAAGGCGTTGTGCAGAGTGTCTCCGACTCCCCCGCCTTCAGTGACGGGGTGGTAGTCATGGTCTTCATAAACAGCGCTCCATTTGCCGTTGGTGAGGCCAAGGCAGATGACCTCGCCGTTGCCTTCCAGCAGGATGTGCCTGCCATCCGGTGCCACAGATACTCCGCCCCGAAACTCCTCCAGCGGTGGGCAGTTCACCTTCACCGGCTGCAAAGTGCTCAGGGGCAGGCGCAGCAGGACGGTTTTCTCCTCTTCTTTGTGCTGCATCCAGACCTCGTCTGCACGCATCATCAGCCGCCATGACTGGAATTCGCTCCCTGACTCCCGCCCCTCGAAGTCATGCTGGCGCACCAGCATGCCACTGGCGGCATCGAGCAGGCGCAGGCTCTTCTGATTGCTCCAGATGCTCAGCACGACCACCATCTTGTCGTCGAGGGTGAACGCCGCACCCGTGACGAATTCGTTTTCGCGAATCGGCAGTTTCCACAGCCGTTTGCCGTCCTGCATCCGGAAACAGCCAAACGCCCCCGCCCGCCAGGCCATCCGGTTGGTGGCAGGATCAAGCGCCTCGTCGTCCTTGCGCGGCGACTGCGCGCAGAGCAGGTCGCCACGCTGCGAAACGCACCATGACTCCCCGACATTGAACATGGCTGTGCGTGCGGCGCGAAATGTTTTCGGGTCCGGTTTCCAGATGCTCAGCCGGTGCAGTCCGGCGGCGTATGGCTCGAGCGCGAATATTTGCCCGCTACGATGCCAGACTGGCGTGCCGCGCAGATAGCTTCCCGGTCCAGGAGTTCCCAAAAATCCAAGCAACGCCGGATTCTGCCCGTTCGCCTGTTCCAAACCGGGCTCAGCGCCATGTACTGGCATGAGCATCCAGGCAGTGAGCAAGAGTGCGTACCTAACAGGGGTGTTCATGATTGGAAGTGGTTGGCGGCAGGTTACTTCGCGGCGGGCAGTGGGAAGCCGATGTCGATCTGAGCGCCGGACTTTTGCTGCAGTCGCAGCAGCACCAGAGGTTTCTTGGGGCGCAGCCTTTCGATGAACCCCTCATCGCTGTCCTCCAATGAGCGGGTGACACCGTATCCGTTAACCCGCAGAATAAAATCTCCCGCCGCCACTTTGAGTGCGCCGTCCGCCGTTTTGAAATCACTGAGCGCCCGCAAGGCCTGAAAGTCCTTCGGCAGCAGAAGCTGATTGCGCAGCTTTTCGTTCACCAGCACCACACGCAATCCGGGGAGCAGCTCCCATTCCAATGCCTGGGGTGTTGGCTTGGTTCCGGGGGGCTCAATCAGGGCTGCCATGACGTCCTGCATTTCGTTGTTCCGCGTAAACGCGAGCTTCACGCGCTCTCCAGGTTGAAACGTCGTCATGCGCATGAGAAAGCGCGCACGGCTCGTCACCGCCTGCCCGTTCACAGCAGTGATGACATCCCCCGGCAGCAGACCGGCCTGCGCCGCCGGCTGTCCTTCCTCCACTTGCATCACCACGGCTCCTTTCACGGCGGATCCCAGTTTCAGCTCCGCGATCACGCCGTCCGTCACATCTGCCAGTCGAGCCCCGAGGAAGCCGCGCCGCACCTGACCGCTCTTCCGCAGATCCTCCGCCACCTTCAGCGCCAGATTCACCGGAACGGCAAGTCCTATGCCCTCCCCGCCATAGCGCGCCGTGTTCATGCCGATGACGCGACCGCGGCCATCGATCAGCGGACCACCGGAGTTGCCCGGATTGATGGCGGCGTCGGTCTGGATGAAATCCTGCAAACTGCTGGCAAGCCCGTGGATATCCGCACGTCCGGTCGCGCTGACAATGCCCAGTGTCACGGTCTGCTCCAGGCCAAAGGGGCTGCCCAGCGCCAGCACCACATCGCCCGGCTCCGTGCTGTCACTGTTTGTCATGGTGGCCGGCTGCCATGTGCCGCTCTTTGCCCGCAGCAGCGCCACATCCGTCGCCCCGTCCATGCCCACGATCTCAGCCGGAATATCCTCGGTACTGCCACGTGCCCGCAGCATGATCTCCTGAGCCCCGTTCACCACATGGTAGTTGGTCATGACCAGCCCCTCCTTGGTCAGCACGATGCCGCTGCCGTTGCCGTTGCCGTTGCCTGCGGAGCGGCGCGCATCGTGCGGCATGAGATCATAGCGGTCATCCCACCATTCGTTCTTGGGCTTCCAATGTCGGACCCAGATCGTCACCACGCTGTCACGCACAGCTCCCACGGCATTGCGATAGCTCAGCACGACTGTGCCTGGATTCGCCAGCGGCGCGTCATCCCGCGTCACAGTCGAGGTCAAATCCTGGGCTGCCGCCATGCAGGGCAGCAAGAAACAGCAGAGGATTAATCGCATTTCGGAAGCCTAATCAACAGCCTGCGAAACTGGCAATGAATTTTTCCAAACCTAACTTAGAAAAACCATCACGTGATGCTGGGAAAAACGATTCAGCACCAGTGGTTGCGACAGCCCAGCCTGCTTCGCCATCTGTGTAAGGTCAGCGAGAGTCTCGGGAAAGTCGTAGGCGGATACGTGGGAGCAGGCTTCGTCGAGATGCTCGGGCTGCACCTCCGTCCATTGCGTGCGCATGAAGTTCAGGTAGCCGTCGAGGTATTGCTCGCGCGTCTGGCCGTCCTCCCGCACGACATCGACCAGGATGAACTGACCGCCAGGAGCCAGGTGCTCGGCGCAGGCGGTGAAAAGGCGCTGCTTGTCTGCGGCATCCAGATGATGCACGGCAAAGCCGCTGAAGATGATGTCGAAAGCCGTGTCTGCGTTCTCCACAGCCTGCAGCATGTCCTTGTGGTGCAGCCCTGTGTTGGCGATGCCTTTCAAATTGGTGCGTGCTTCATCCAGAGCGGAGACGGAGAGATCCACGCCGTCATAGCTGGCCGGCGGGGCGAGTTTCAGGCAGGGCGCCAGGAAGCGGGCATTGCCACAGCCGAGATCGAGGAGGTGATAAGGCCCCTGCGCGTGGCGCTCCTGCAGCACCCCGGAGACGTGGTCGTAGATCTCACGATGGAACATGTAGTTCTTCTCAGAGATGGCGTCGTAGAGTGTCCAGGCTTTGCGAAAAAGGGCGGTGTTGTCGTCTTGAGTGAGGGAAAGGCTCATGTTTTGCGGGAAAGGGGACCGCTGCAATCGAGAGCGATCACAGCGGCGATGCCGTTGTGCACCTTTCTCACGTCAATACTGCTTTTCAACTCCGGCACCACCGGCATGCCAGCGAGTCTTTAATAAGGGCGCGGAACGATGATGTGCCCGCCGCCATGTGGGCGGTACCAGACGCCGCGATGATTGTAATAGTTCACACCACCGTGATGGTAGGGCCGTGCACCATAAGGCAGAACAACGGGGCGGCCAACGGGCCTGACGACAGGCCGGCCCACAGGTCTGACAATCGGCCGGCCATAGCCGGGGCCGACAACGCACGAGGCCAGCGAGAACAGAACAAGGGCGGAGCAGAGCAGATGCTTGAGTTTCATAGTGTGGATTGGGTTGACTTGGTTAAACTGCCCCCTGTTTGACGAACTTGCTGAAATTTATTTCACGCTTCTTGATCGAAAGGCTGTGATTTCCACTTTCGTTTACTGCCTCCCGTTTCACATTCTCTGCTCCCATCCCCCCGTTCCGTCCATGACTCCAGCCGAAGCCAAAACCCAACTCGACACCCAAGTCCGCGAAATCATCAACTGGCATTTCTCGCCAGAAACCGGCTGCCCCTTCTGGCTCGACTGGGCCAAAAACAATTTCGACCCCCGTGGCAAGGTGAACAGCTACGAGGACATCTTGGCAAACTTCCCACATTTTCAGGACGAATGGCTCCGCGATCAGCAGCCAGAAGTCTGGGTCCCCGCCGCCTTCAAAGGCAAGCCCTTCAACATTTTCGAAACCGGCGGCACCACCGGCATGCCCAAGCAGCGCATCGGTTGGAATGACTTCCGCGTTGATTACGAAGAGTTCAGCCACAAGCTCGACGACAAGCACTTCCCGCCGGGTGAATCATGGATCATGGTCGGTCCCACCGGCCCCCGCCGCCTCCGCCTCGCCGTGGAGCATCTGGCCAACTACCGCGGCAGCTCCTGCTACTTCGTCGATCTCGACCCCCGCTTCGTGAAGAAGGCCATCTCCAACAAGCAGTTCGACGTGGCCCGCCAGTACATGGACCACGTGATCGACCAGGCCGTGCTCATCCTGAAGAACCGCAAGATCTCCGCCATCTTCACCACACCCAAGCTCCTCGAAGCCCTCGCCGAAAAGGTTGATCTCTACTCCGTCGGCATCCGCGGCTGCTTCGTCGGCGGCACCACCATGACGCCTCAATACGTGCGCTTCATCGTTGAAGAAGTGCTGGAAAACCGCATCGGCTTCTACCCCACCTATGGCAACACCCTCATGGGCCTGGCCGCCAGCGTGCCGCTGACCCCGGAAGACAATTTCTCCATCTCCTACTACGCCCCTCAGCCCCGTGCTGTGCTGCGTGTGGTCGATCCCAAGAACACCGACCAGACCGTCGAATACGACGCCTGGGGCCGCGTGGAGCTCACCACCCTGACCAAGGAATTCTTCATGCCCCGCTTTCTGGAGCGCGACGAGGCCATGCGCCGCAAGCCCCGCGCCCCCTATGCCTGGGACGGCGTCGCCGACGTCCGCCCCTTCGGCGCGATGGAGAAAACCATCGTGGAAGGCGTTTACTAAACGCGCCGTTCAAGCCTGCGTTTTTTCAGCCGGGAGTGCAGCCACTGCACTCCCGGTTTGTTTTTGTCCGAGATGGCCAAAAACTCTCATTTGCATTCCCGCCCCCGCACGCTTTAAGACTCTTCTCCCGATACATTTGAAGACTCTCACGCAACCGCAGGAATGAAGATCGCACTGGATGTCATGGGGGGCGATTTCGCCCCGCAAAACCCCATCGCTGGCGTCAAGCTCGCCCTCGATTCGCTGCCCGCCATCACCAAATTGTTTTTGGTGGGTGTCCCGGCTGCCATTGAGCAGGAACTGCAGAAGCAGGGAATTTCCAGCCCGAAACTGGAGATCGTCCCCGCCAGCCAGATCGTCGAGATGTCTGACAGCGGCATCGACGCCGTGCGCAAGAAGAAGGACAGCTCCATCAGTGTTGCGGTTGATTTGGTCAAAGATGGCAAGGCAGATGCCGTGGTCAGCGCCGGGCATACCGGTGCCGCCGTCACCGCCTCTCTGATCAAACTGCGCACCCTCACGCACATCGAGCGGCCGGCCATCGCCTCGATCATGCCGTCCTTGACCAAGCACTGGGTGCTGATCGATGCCGGGGCCAATCCGGACAGCGAGCCCTCCCATCTGGTGCAGAATGCCATCATGGGCAGCGTCTTTGCCCGCCATGTGCTGGGCCGTGAAAATCCAAGAGTGGGCCTCATGTCCAACGGCACCGAGGCGGAAAAGGGCAATGCTCTGTGCAAAGAAACCGGCAAGCTGCTGCGGCAGACCGCGGGCATCAATTTCATCGGCAACGTCGAAGGTCATGACGTTTGGGAAACGCCGCCGGATGTCGTCGTGTGCGACGGTTTCACCGGCAATGTCATTTTGAAAAACGCCGAAGCGCTGGCCCATACCATTTTCAGCATGGTGAAGAGCGAAATTAAGAGCGGCTTTTGGACCAAGATCGGCGGTCTGCTGGCCAAGCCCGCCTTCAAGCGCGTCCACTACCGCACCAATCCCGACGAGGTCGGCGGCATGCCGCTGCTGGGCCTGCGGGGCATCACCATCATCTCCCACGGCAGTGCATCTCCGCTTGCCATGAAGAACGCAATCCGTCAGGCTTGCGAATCCATCCAACATCAGGTGGGGCCTCACATCGAAGCCGCCGCCACCGCCCATTCCATTTCCCTCCATGCCCGCTCCTAGTTCCCAGCCCTTTTGCGCCTCCAGCATCATTGGCACAGGCAGTTACATGCCTGAAAAAGTGCTGACCAACGAAGATCTGTCCAAAATCGTCGATACCTCGGACGAGTGGATCACCTCCCGTACCGGCATCAAAGAGCGCCGGGTCGCCGCACCAGAGCAGGCCACCAGTGACCTCGCTTCCGAAGCCGCACGCCGTGCCATGGCCAGCGCCGGAGTGGCTCCAGAGGACATTCAGCTCATCATCGTCGCCACCGTCACGGCAGACATGTTCTTCCCATCCACCGCCTGCTTTGTGCAGAAGAAGATCGGGGCCGTGAATGCCGTCTGTTTTGACATCTCGGCCGCCTGTTCCGGCTTTTTGTATGCCCTTCAGGTCGCGCGTCATTTCATCAACACCGGCAACCGCACCACAGCCCTGGTCATTGGCGCAGAAAAGCTCAGCAGCCTCATCAACTGGAAAGACCGCAACACCTGCGTGCTGTTTGGCGATGGCGCAGGTGCCGTGGTCATTCGCCGGGCCGATGAATCCGAAGCCGACGCCCCTGGACGCGTGCTTTCCACGGTCATGGGCACGGACGGCACTCTCGCTGACGTCCTCAAGGTTCCAGGCGGCGGCTCAGCTTGCCCAATCACCCCCGAAAACGTCGAGTCGCATCCCAATACCATCCACATGGAAGGGCGCGAAACCTTCAAGCATGCCGTCACCCGCATGCTGGAGGCCTCTCAGCAGGCGCTGGAAATCGCCGGCCTGACCGCAGCGGATGTCTCCCTCGTCATTCCCCATCAGGCCAATGCGCGCATCATCAGCGCCATCGCCGAACGCCTGAACCTGCCACTGGACCGTGTGTTCATGAATTTGGACAAATACGGCAACACTAGCGCCGCCACCATCCCCGTCGCTCTCGACGAAGCCAACAAGGCCGGCCGCCTCAAAAAAGGCGATGTCGTCCTCCTCGTCGCCTTCGGCGGCGGCTTCACCTGGGCCAGTTCCGTGGTGCGTTGGTAAGCTGTTGATTGGCCGCAAAGGAACGCAAAAAGGGCAAAAATTAGAGTCTGATCTGCTTTCGAATCGGGCACTGAAATACGGTTGGAATCCGTATGCCCTGGCGCAGCCGCCCCACGCCTCTTTTTTTTGAACCTCTTTGCGCCTTTTTGCGGCCATCTGTCTGCTTTTGCGGCCACCTCTCCGGCTTTTGCCCTTTGCATCGCAGCACACCCCGCCATATTCGCCGCCCCTCGTTTCCCCCTGACTCATGGCCTCCAAGCGCATCGTTCTCAAATTCGGCTCTGGTATTCTCACGCGTAAAGACGCGCCTGAACCCGATCCCGTGCAGCTGCGCAAACTCGTCGAGGCCGTCGCACTGCTGAAGCGTGCCGGGCATTCGGTCGTCGTCGTTAGCAGCGGTGCCGTGGCCTCCGGCCTGAAGCCGCTTGATTTCAAGCAACGTCCTACAGATGTGACCACCCTGCAGGCGCTCGCCGCAGTGGGCCAGACGCACCTCATGCACGCCTATGAATCCCTCCTGCGGGATCACGGCCTGCACGTCGCGCAGCTGCTCGTCACGCATGAAGATTTCGAAAACGCGGATCGCGCGCCACGCGTCAAAGCCGTGCTCGACCGCCTCATGGAGTTCTCTCAGGTGGTCCCCGTCATCAATGAAAACGACTCCGTCGCCATCGAAGAACTTCGCTACGGCGACAACGACAAGCTCTCCTCCCGCGTCGCCCGCTTCTGGGGCGCGGACGTCCTCATCCTCCTCACCAGCGCTCCAGGACTTCTGCGCGACACCAAGAAACCCGAAGAGGGTCCGATCCCTGTCGTCGATAACGTCGATGACGTGATCCACCACGCCGAAGAGGAAAAATCCACCCTTGGTACTGGCGGCATGATTTCCAAACTGCGCGCCGTGCAAGACGCAGTGCACGGCGGTGTGGAGTGCATCATCGCCTCTGGGCGTCATGCCGAGCAGATTCCGGGGCTGATCGATGGCCACGGCATTTGTACGCGTTTCCCGGCTTCACATTCGTAATCCTGATTCACCATGGCTTCTGCTGACATCGCAACACTCCTCATCCATTGCCCGGACCGTCCCGGACTCGTGCATGATGTGACCGGGTTCATTTTCTCGCATCAGGGGAACATCATTGATCTGCAGCAGCACATCGACCCCGAGCAGAACGCCTTTTTCATGCGGCTTGAATGGAGCCTGGAGAAATTCACACTCGACAAAGAAGAGATCGAATCACGCCTGCAGCCCATGGCGCGTCGGCATGAAATGCAGATGCGCCTGAGCTTTGCCAGCCAGCGCAAGCGCATCGCGCTGTTTGTCACCAAGGAGAACCACTGCCTGTACGATCTCCTTGCCCGTCATGAATCCGGCGACCTGCCCGTGGACATCCCGCTCATCGTCGCCAATCACGAGACCCTCCGGCCCGCGGCGGAACGCTTCGGCATTCCGTTTCATCACTTCCCCATCACGAAGGACAACAAGCTCGCGCAGGAGGCGGCACAGATTGAACTGCTGCGCCAGAACCGCATCGACACCGTCGTGCTGGCTCGCTACATGCAGATCATTAGTCCCGCGATGATCGCGGAGTTTCCTCACCGCATCCTGAACATTCATCACAGCTTCCTGCCTGCTTTCGTCGGTGCGAAGCCCTACCATCAGGCCTTCCAGCGCGGTGTGAAGATCATCGGCGCCACCAGCCACTACGTCACCGCAGACCTCGACGAAGGTCCGATCATCCATCAGGACGTCATGCGCGTCAGTCACGAAGACAGCGTCCAAGACCTCGTGCGTCTCGGTCGCGACCTGGAAAAAACCGTCCTCGCCAAAGCCCTTTGGTGGCACTCGCGTGACCGCGTGCTGGTCGTCAAAAACAAGACAGTGGTGTTTGATTGAGGATAGCGGGTAGCAACGCTGCCATGCATGAATGGCACTCAGCTAAGGCGAGATGTCGTTCGCTTCGCTTGCTTCTGGTCCTGCACTTACGCGAACGCGACAGCGTCTTGGAGTGCGTGCGGCAAGCCTGGGCGCGACGCCGCTTTCGCAGGCCGGACAGCAGGCTCAGGCCAAGGAGCATGCAACACCTCGCGAAAGCGGTGTCGGCGATGCAGGCTTGCGCCGTGCATCTCTGTCACCGCTTTGATTCTCTCTGATCACCCTTCGGGCAGCCTGCGGCTGTCTACCTCCGCTTCGCTTCGGTTCCAAGACGCTGTCGCGTGACTCGGGTGCCCCAGACCTCCAGAACGCACGACAACACCCCTTAACTGAGTGCCATTCATGCAACGCATTTACTTCTTCTTCGCTTTCGCCTTTGTCCCGCTCGATTTGGCAGGCGCAGCTTTCACTTCACCTGACTTCGTCGCTGTCGGTGGTGGTTCGATGGGAGTGAGAATGATAGGGCCCGTGGCAGGGCCGGGCAGGGGAGGCGTCGTGGCAGATGGCACTGCCGGAGGGATTGTCATTGTTCCTGGTGTGCCAGGGGTGACCGTGCCATCGGTCGGTGGCGGCGTGACGGGTGGTAGCTCCGGTTTCTTGAACTGGTCTTCCCAGGTGTGCAGCTCAAAACCAGCGCCCACGCCGCCCACTTCTCCCAGCAGAGCCAGGCATTTTTCCCGCCATTTGGCGAGATCTGGCGCACTGCGCTCCTTCTCCGCCGTGCCGGGAAAGATGAGGTAGGTCACCTTGAGATCACTCTCGGGCCGGATATACGGCGTGGCCTTGGGATTGATGGTTTTGGCCATGAGCAGCGAAGCTTCGCCCATCTTGAAACTGGGGCCGTAGTCGCCGCAGATGGCAGGGTAGATTTTTCCTTCGTGAATTACGGCTGCGTAGTCGCCGATCTGCGGCGTGAACTTGTTCTGATCCGCATAGCCTCGGAACAGCAGCGAGATGACGATGAAGGGGTCTTTATCCGCGATGAGACTGCTGCGCACTTTGAAGTCGGAGACCTCAAGCTTGAGCTGATCGATCATCACCTTGAGCTCCCGGTTACGCGATGAACTCAGTCCCTTCTTCGAGAATTCATCCTGCGCTTTTTGCAGGCGGTCCTCCCATTTGGCGAGGAGCGGGTTCGGGGTCTTCGTTGTCTTCGCCCACGCATAGCTCGTGAAGGGCTGGTAGTAGTCGGAGAGGTAGATGTACTCCTCCAGCGTCGGCATGCGGTCGCCATCCGAGCCGTCGGCCACGACATCCATCTCCGACTGCACGAGCAGGGCGCGGCGCTGCGTTGTCGGGTGGGTCAGTTCGAGGATG
>NZ_JBIPNG010000346.1:0-7108 GCF_044373815.1 Prosthecobacter sp.
AAAGCCGGTGAAAAGCAGCCGCAGGATGAAGAAATCGAGGCCGAAATACACCGGCGTCAGATCGGAGACCACCGCAGATGCTGAAGTGCCGCCAAACGTCACTGCCAGCAGCGTCGCCACCATGCCCGTGATGCCGAGAGCCTTGCCCGGACGCAGCAGGAGGCTGAGCAGTGAAAATACAAACGCCAGCACCATCAGGACAAACATGCCCGTGCGGAAGGCCGGATGCCCGATCAATACCGCGTTCTCCTTCATGGTGAACACCCCCGGAAAACGCATCATCACCACGCTGCCGAGCGCCGCCAGACCAAACATCATGCCCAGAACGCCGCTGATCCACCCGCTGCCGAACTTTCTCAAAGCAGGCGGTGCCTCCAGTTCACGGCGAATCTTCAGACGGGTCTCGTGGAGAGCTTTCATGGCACGATTTTAGTATTCCTTGCTTTGATTACAAGACCACCGGGAATAATCCCCCGCAGTTTTTCTGCCTTTTGTGTCAGGAGGAGCATGAAAAAATTCATCGCATCCACGTCCGGTGATGTCACAATTGACGTATTCCAATCAACCCATGACTGCTACCTTCGGCCGAATGCTCATCGCTGCGCGTGAAAAACGCGGCTTGTCCATTGAGGACGCTGCGCATGAGACACGCATTCCGGCGCAGCGCCTGCGCTATCTGGAGTCCGGCAACATTGCGGCATTTGGCAGCCTGACGTATGCACGTTCGTTCATGCGTCAGTACAGCGATTTCCTTGAAGTGGACGCATCCTCCATGCTGGAGGAACTGCCCGAAGGTGCCCTGGGCGGAGAGCGGGATTACCGTTATCTGACACAATCCCAGGGGCCATGGCTGCGGGAGCCTGCCTCGCGCAATGAGCGCGTCACCACGCCTGCAGATGGCCGGGTGCGCTCCATCAAGTCCCCGCTGCCGGCGGCCCTCGCGGTCTTTATCTTCGTTCTCGCCGGCACCGCCATGTGGGGAAAGCATGTGGCTGACATGCGCAGCCAGGTGGAACCTGCCGCGCTGAAGGCGCTGCCAGTCGATGACGACGACACCTCCTCCCCCGCCTCTTTGGTGGCCGCCCCAGGCACGGGAGGTGCGACGAATGCAAAAACGAAACAGCTGGATTTTCCGGGCACCGCCCATAAAGCTACCCCTGTAAACTGATCTGCGAATGCCTGCGCCTGAAACCATTCCCCCAAAATCCCTGTGGTGGCTCGAATCGCTGCTCTGGTCTGCTGCCATCATCATTGGCGTGGCCATTGCGGCTTATGTGAATGAAACCGCACGTGAGATCGTGGCCCAGGGGCTGGCCTATTTCTTCACCTTCTTCTCCACTCCTTTTGTGCTGGAGACCAGCACGGCATTTGTCGGTTTCTGCATCGTGATGTTCATCAATGCCCGTCGTCTCGAACGTGAAGGCGACGGCTGGGTGGAAATGGAGATCAAGGACCCTGCCGTGCCGGAAGACCTCATGGCAGTTCAAACGCCCGGTGACAAAGCTTCCGAGATCTGAAGTCTGACTGGTCTTCGGCACGTACTTGTTTCACCCTTCGGACCCGCCGAATGTGAACCTGACGCCTGCATGACTTCCGACACTCCTTCTGCCCCCCTTGCGCCCGTGAGCCACGGGCAGCGCGTGGTGGCGGCAGGAAAGTTCCTCCAACTGGCCGATGGCACAGCCCATTTCATGCGGGGCGTCACCTACGGCCCGTTCAAACCGAACTCGCGGGGTGAGCCCTTCCCTGAAGACTCCCAGCTCGCTGCCGACCTGCGCCACATCGCGGCGCTGGGTTTCAATACCGCGCGGCTGTACGAGCCCCCAACGGCAGCCGTGCTGCGCGAAGTCGAAGCCCTCGGCCTGCGCCTGATCGTTGGCATCCCTTGGAGTGAGCATGTGGATTTCCTCGCCAGCCGCACTCTTTGCCGTGAGATCGAAACCCAGGTCGCCGCCACATGCGCCAGGCTGGGTGATCACTCCTGCATCACCGCATTCCTCGTCGGCAATGAGATCGAGAAAACGCTGGTGCGCTGGATGAAGCCCCGGCGCGTGCGCGCTTTTATCGAAAAACTCATCGAAATCGCCCGCCGCCATGCGCCGCAGACGCTCATCAGCTACGCCACGTATCCCTCCACCGGCTATCTCGTGCCGCGCAATGCCGACTTCATCGCGGTGAATGTGTATCTGGAATCCGCTGCGGCATTCAGCGCATGCCTCGCTCAATGGCAGAATCTCGCAGGCAACCAGCCGCTGCTCATCACGGAATTTGGGCTGGATGTCGCCACGCACGGACCTGAGCGACAGGCGGAGGTGATGCGCTGGCAGCATGACTGCCTTCTGAGCGGCGGCTGTGCGGGCGGGGTCTGGTTTGCCTACACGGACGAATGGTTCCGGGGCGGCAGGGAAATCACCGACTGGCAGTTTGGCCTGGTGGATCGTGAGAGAAAGGAACGCCCTGCCTGTGCCCTGCAGCGCGAGCTGGCACCCGTCTGGCTGCCGCCTGCCACAGCGCCACGCATCTCCGTCGTGGTCTGCACTCACAATGGTGCCGCCACGCTGAGCCAATGCCTGGATTCCTTGGTGGCGCTGCGCTATCCCGACTTTGAAATTCTGCTCATCGACGACGGTTCCCGCCAGCACATCGCCGAAATCGCGAAAGCGCACCCACAGGTGCGCTACCAGTTTCAGGAGCACGCCGGACTCAGTGTGGCCCGCAATCTCGGCGCCCGGCTCGCCACCGGCGCCATCATCGCCTACACCGATGATGACTGCATCGCACACCCCGACTGGCTCCTCCACCTGAGCCATGCCTTGGCAGATGAAACCGTCGCCGCTGCCGGAGGTCCCAACATCCCGCCTCCACCACGCAATCGCATCGAGCACATTGTAGCTGCAGCCCCCGGGGCACCAGCACACGTGCTGCTCAATGACACCGAAGCCGAGCACCTGCCGGGCTGCAATCTGGCCATTCGGAAGGACGCGCTCGAACTCATCGGCGGCTTTCGGGCTGAATTCAAAACAGCGGGTGATGATGTGGACATCTGCTGGCGGCTGCGTGAAACCGGCAGACGGCTCCTTTTCGTGCCCGGGGCGATGGTCTGGCATCATCGGCGCTTCACCATACGGGCCTACTTGACGCAGCAGTTTGGCTATGGCTGCGCGGAGGCGCTCCTGATGAAGACACATCCTGAACGCTTCGGTTACCTCGGTGGCGCGCGCTGGCGTGGCGGCATTTATGGGGACCAGCATCCGGCGGACTATCCTGTCGAAGGAAGCATCTTCCACGGTCCCATGGGACTCGGTGCCTTCCAAGTGATCTACTCATCCTCCAGCTTCCGCTGGTGGGAATGGTTCACCGGCCTGCTATGGCTTGCACTGCTGCTGCTGGCGCTGGTATGTCAGCAGCCATGGCTGGCGCTGGGGTTGCTGGGCTTTGCCTGCTGGTCTGCCTGGCAGGTCAGCGCCCGTAATGCTGCAGCGGCCAGCATCCATGGCCCGCTGGATCGCCTGCTGCTCTGGTGGCTGAGCTTCCTGCAGCCCGTGGTGCGCGAGTGGGCACGGCTGCGTGGCATGCTGGCACTAGGCGCACGGCCCAGCCGTCATCCGCTGCTGCCAGACATCGTTCCGCCCACACGACCGCACAAAATCACCCTCAGCTTGGGAACACTGTGCTTCTGGAGTGAAACCGGCACCACCCGAGACGCTTGGCTCCAAGAACTGCGCAAGGCACTCAGAGCTGCGCACATCATCTTTCGTGAAGATGACGGCTGGCGCTGGTTTGACATCGAGGCCTGGCCTTGGTCGGAGGTTTCTCGCGCCTTTTTGAGTGTCACAGAGTTCCATTCCAACGGACGCTGCCTCACGCGTGTGAAGTTGCTCCTGCGCATCCGCCGCAGCTTCGGGTGGAACATGCTGCTGTGGCTCATCGTCACCGCGATTTTGATGGCGGCAGGTTTGCACATGCTTCTTGTGCTAGGGCTGGTGGCTATTGTCGCCATCATCCTGCTGCTCCCGCTCGGCGTGTGGTTCATCCGCCGTGAAATGCGCAGGCTCGCGCGGTCAGCGGCTGCCAGTGCCGGATTGATCGAAATGCGTTAGCGCTTCAGCACCCGCGCAGCGCCCAGCCATAGCACGACAGGAACAAGGGCACTCAAAGCAAAAGCCCAGCCGGGCTCGCTCTGCCCGAGGTGGCCGATCGCAGCGAACACAAAGCCCGTGGGCACCGAGCCACACGCCAGCGCCGGCAAAAAAACGCGCCAGCGCATGCGGGAAAGCCCTGCGAGGCAGGCCACCGCCTCTGGCAGCACCGGCATCCAGCGCGAGAGCGCCACCAGCCAGCCGCCACGTTTCTCGAACACCTCTTCGCCTCTGCGCAGCCCCTCTTCGCCCGCAATCCTGCGCGCCGCACCACGCCCCAGCCAGCGGCAGGCAGCGTAGGCAATGACGCCGGAAAGCATCGACCCGGCCGCACAAATCAGGCCGCCCAGCCACCAGCCATACATCCACCCCAGCGCCGACATGACCACCGTCGAAGGCACAGGCAGCACGATGTCGGCCACCAGCAGCACGATCCCCGCCGCCCACGCCCATGCGCCGTAGCTTTCCATCCACTGGCGCGCGCCTGCGAGGCTCAGAGTTTGATCAAACTGCGCTCCCCAGATCACAAACGGCACGATGATCCCCGCGAGGATCACGAGAGTCAGAAGAAGGAGCGAACGGCTGCCACGGGTCATGCAGCAACACAGCAGGCAATCGGGCTCAGGGCAAGAGCGGCACCGCATTCTCCACCATGCCTGCCTCCCGCTGGCCGGAGCCCGCACGTTTGAAATCGCCCAGCTCAGCGCGGGCTTTGTCAGCCAGCCGCATGAGGCGCTGCACCACCTCCGGATGCTGGGCAGACACTTCGCGTTCTTCACTCACATCATGGCGGACATCGAACAGTTCCAGGCTGAAAGGCTCCTGCCTGCTGCTCAGAGTATTAAACTTGCCGGTCAGCGGCAGGTAGAGTTTCCAGTCTCCTGCGCGTACCGCCTGTAACTGATCCATGCGATAATAGAAGAAACCATCCTCATCCCATGGCGAGGCAGTTTTGCTGGCGTCAAAGAGCATCGAAGTGATGTCATGCCCGTCGATCTTGTGCGGTGGCGGTTTGGCACCCGCGAGGCTGGCAAAGGTCGGCAGCAGGTCCATCGTCGAACACAGCGCGTCATTCACCGCTCCAGCGGCGATCTTTCCCGGCCAGCGCATCACGCAGGGCATGCGCATCGCCCCTTCAGACGTGTCATAACCCGAGCCGCGATACGGCGCATTGCTGCCCTGCGGCGGATTGCGTTTCACCGCACCGTTGTCGGAGGTCCACACGACGAGCGTGTTGTCCGCGATTTTCAGCCGCTGCAAGGCCGCCATGATCTCCCCGGTGCTCCAGTCAAGCTCCTCCACCGAGTCGCCGTACTCCCCGTTCGCACTCTTGCCGCGAAAGTTCTCGCTCGAAAACGGATGCGCAGTCGATCCCGGCATCGTGTGCGGCAGATAGAGAAAAAACGGCTTTCCTGCATGCTTCTCAATGAAGCGCACCGCCTCTTCCGTGCAGCGCTTCACCAGATGATCACGGTCCGCAGGCGCCTCGATCACTTTCTCTCCACGCATCAGCGGCAGCTCCGGCCACACATCCGGCTTTTTGTCCTTCACCATGTCATCGCTGTAGGGAATGCCGAAGAAATCATCAAAACCCTGCTTCGTCGGCAGAAACGCCTGCTGATCCCCGAGATGCCATTTGCCGATGCACATTGTCGCATAACCCGCGCTTTTCAAAACCTCAGCCATGGTGACCTCGGCGGGATTGAGCCCCTTGCGCGCCATCGGCTGAAGCACTGCGCCACCCGTATCGCTCACATGCATGCCCACCCGGCGCGGATAACAGCCCGTCATCAATGCTGCACGACTCGGCGTGCAGACACCGCTCGCTACATAGAAGCTGGTAAACTTCGTTCCCTCCGCAGCCAGGCGGTCCACATTCGGCGTACGATGCAGTTTTGAACCAAAGCAGCCGAGGTCCCCGTTTCCGAAGTTATCGACAAAAATGACGATGATGTTCGGCTTCGCCGCCAAGGCGCTTACAGAGAACAACAGGAGGAGGCAGAGTGTTTTCATAGGGCTGGTGCATCCCAAGCCGCCACGCCCATGTGGTAATGATCACACTCGGGCGCGGCTTTGGAGTAGTAGGCGGTGACGATCTTGCCATTCGCGAGCTGAACGCTGGAAGGATAGCCGCAGTCGCCTACCTCACTGCGTGCAAGACGAATGGGCGCACTCCATGTCTTGCCATCGTCGCTGCTGAACTTTGCGCAGACTCCGTGCTGCCCGGCAATGCGCACGCCATAGCTCAGTAGCAGACGCTTGTCTGCCAGACGGGTGAGGTGGCCGTTGATCTCATTGCGTGCGGTCACCTTGAGAGGTGCGCCCCAGGTCGCGCCATCGTCATCGCTGCGAAACAGCTCCATCTGCGTGGTGCGTGCTGCGGCCAGCCAGCTCTTGCCGCCGAGCGGAAAAATGTCCGTCTCATTGTGGGTGGCACCGATGATGGACTGCGGCTTCCACGTGACGCCATCGTCATCGCTGCGGAAAAACCAGGAGCGCCAGCCCTTCGTCTTGCTCGATTTCGTCGGATCGGTCATCTGGCCCTGATAGCATGACGTGCGCAGCGTGCCGTCCTGCGCCGTCCAGATGTCGCCAAAGGGAATGTGCTCGGTCCATTCGTCAGATTCAGTCGCGGGAAAAACATCGCTTTTGCTCCAGCTGCGGCCTGCGTCCTTCGAGCGCAGCACCCAGCTGCGCAGCACGGCATCGCGGAAATCAGCCTGCTTGGGCCGCTGCGGCTGCTTCACATTGGTCCATCCGGAGCAGAGCACGAGGAGATCGCCGTTCTTTGCGAGACCCGCCGCGTGGTTCATGCGGATCGTGTCCGGTTCATGCTGCGTGACGGTGCTGCGCTTCTCCCATTTCACACCGTCGCTGCTGGCGTAGCAGTCCACATCCCCCTGCATGGTGCCGTGTCCCGGCTGATTGAAAAGAATGGCGATGATCGTGCCATCAGGCAGCAAAGTGAG
>NZ_JBIPNG010000067.1:0-19667 GCF_044373815.1 Prosthecobacter sp.
CCCACGCTCAGATCGATGCCGGCGGTGATGATGACCAAAGTCATGCCGATGGCGAGAATGGCGATGACGGCGATCTGATTGGCGATGTTGAGCAGGTTGTCGGTCTTGAGGAAGACGGGCCAGGCATGGGGCCGTGGTCGCACCACGCGGGCGTTTTTGAGCGCGGGGAAGTCGGTGGGGAGGTCGCTGAACACGAGCCAAGATGCGGTGGCCTGATTGCAGGCGATCACATCGAGGCCACCCGATGCGGCGGCACGCAGCAGGGCGGCGCGTGCGTCTTTGGGTTCGCCCTGGACGATTGCAGCGCGGGAGCCGAGTTCTGCCTGGAGGGCTTTGGCGAAGGCGGTGTCTGCGGTGGTTGGGCGAACGACGATGAGGACTTTCGCTTGCGGATCGATCTGGGTGGCGACGTCTTTGGCAGCGGCGGCGTTCTGCGGGTATTGCGTTGTCCAGGTGGCGATGCTGAAGAAGACGCAGAGCAGCAGCAGTGCGATGAGCATGCCGGAGCCGGCGAGGTGGTGGCGGATGAAGGCGGGAAGACGGCTCATGCGGAAAGAACGATCATGAGGGGCGGAAGAATGCAGTTCAAGACCAGAGACGTTCATGATTGACCCCGGGCTGCGTTTCAGGGTAACCTGAGGCACTTATGAAATCGCGCTTTCTTTCTTTGATTGTCCTGCTGCTGGCCGCCACCCATGCCCGCGCCGACTGGGTGCTGGTGCAGAAGACTGACGCGGATGGCAAAGAAAGTGTCGTCACCACGAAGATCAAGGGAGAGCAGGCACGGGTGGACATGGGAGACAAGATGTCCGCCATCTTGGGGGCTGAGGGCATGGTCATGATGATGCATGCGCAGAAAGTGATGATGAAGATGGATCTGGCGACGCTGAAGGCGTCCTTGGAAAAGACGGGAAAGGGCCCAAGTGGTCAGCCGGCAGCCAAGCCTGTGGCAACGGGGCAGAAAGAGAAAGTCGGCGAGTGGAACGCGGAGATTTACACCTGGGAAGGACCACTGGGCAAAGGCCGCTTCTGGGTAGCCAAGGATTTCCCGAAACACGCGGAGATCAGCGCCATTAGCGACAAGCTCGGCAAGGTGATGGGCGGTGCGGTGTCCGGCATTTCACCGCAAGCATCCGATTTCGAC
The DNA here is from genome assembly GCF_044373815.1 of Prosthecobacter sp. Taxonomy (GTDB): domain Bacteria; phylum Verrucomicrobiota; class Verrucomicrobiia; order Verrucomicrobiales; family Verrucomicrobiaceae; genus Prosthecobacter. The sequence continues at coordinate 1,145 of NZ_JBIPNG010000067.1, forward strand.
GGCATGGTGGTGAAATCCGAGATGACGATGATGGGCAAGAGTGTGGTCTCCCACCTGGTCTCTGCCAAAGAAGAGACGGTGGCTCCGGAGGAGTTTGCGCCGCCTACCGGCTACACTGAAATGAAAATGCCCGGAGCGCCGAAATGACCTACGGCGTCAGCACACACGCATAGGCGGCGGTGTTGGAGCCGGGCATGGAGATGACCACAGGCTGCTGCGTCTGCCGTACGGCCAGAGTTCCAAGGACAAGCTGGAGGGCGCTGCTGGCACCCATGCTTTCACCAAGGACGTACTTCGGGCTGAGCACGGCGTCCCAAGGCCGCCCGGACCAGGCCGCGATCTCTGTGTGGTCCAGTTTGGCGATCCCGGTGCGGTCATTGATGAGCGTGGCGGGACCTTGGAACTGAGCCAGAGTTTGTGCGGCAAGTTCCGGCAGCAGGTCGCAGCGTTCCTGCCAGGAGAGGTAGCCCAGCGGGCCGATGATCTCGCTGACGCGAGGACCTTCACCGCTGGCGGAGAGCAGGAGTGCTCCGGCACCTTCTGAGCCGACGAGCTTGGGATGATAGTAGGTGAGCGCCTCGGCGCTAAGCCAGTCGCATTCTTCAGCGGCGATGAGCAGGCATTCCTCCACGATGCCGCTGCCGATCCAGAACGCGGCGGTGTCGAGCGCCTCCATGATGGAGTTTGGGCTGCCCAGCAGTGTGCTGACCGCGCCATCGACCCCGAGGAAGGAGGCGACATGCGAGGCGGGTGCGTTGAACACGGTTTCAGGAAAGATCAACGGGCTGGCCTGGGCGGGATTTTGCAGCACCTCGTCGTAAAAGCGGCCGGTGTAGTTCACGCAGCCGTTCATCATGACAAACAGAATGCCCAGGCCGGGAGGCGGCGCGGAGGGGTCGTGCCCGGCATCTGCCAGTGCCTCCAGGGCCGCAGCCACGGAGTAGCGGGTGATCGCGCTGGAGCGGCGCAGGCGCGGATGACGCGCGACCTTTTCCGGCGGGGCGGGAGGGGCAAAGCGGGATTCGCAGGGCCAGTTTCGGACATCCCCGGGACGGGCACAGGAGCGGGAGGGCAGCGGTGTTCCCGCCAGCACGGCCGCGTGCATTGCGGCGGCGTTCCAGCCGGCGGAACTCACGGCGCCGACACCACCGATGCGGATATTGCGCGCGTTCATGCGGACCTCCTTTGCAGCACGAGGGTTGCATTAGTACCGCCGAAACCGAAGGAATTCGTCAGCGCATAATCGAGCGAGGCGCGCCGGAACTGGCGCACCAGATCAAAGCGCACCGCAGGATCGACCTCGCGTACGTTCAGGCTCGCGGGCAACCACTGACCCTGCAGGGCCATGAGGCAGATCACCGCTTCGACCGCTCCAGCCCCGCCGAGCAGATGCCCCATGGCGGACTTGGTGGAGCTGACGGGGATGCCTGCCACGGCATCACCCGCCCAGGCTGCAATGGCGGAGGCCTCGGCCACGTCGTTGAACGGCGTGCCGGTGCCGTGGGAATTGATGTAGCCGATTTGAGCGGGTGAAACACCGGCCTGGGCGCAGGCGGAGGTCATGGTGCGGATGGCGGCTTTGCCGGCGGGATCTGGCTGAGTGAGGTGATGCAGGTCGGTGGCGGTGGCATAGCCGGAGATGTTTCCCAGCGCCGCGCTTTGGCGTACATCCTCGGCTTCCAGCAGCATGACGGCGGCACCTTCACCGAGCGCCAGGCCGTCCCGGTGCGCATCAAAGGGGCGCGGAATGCCGCTGGGTGCGAGGGCGTGCAGCGTGTCAAACCCGGCAAAGACGAGCTTCGCGATCGCATCGTAGCCGCCTGCAAGCACGCGTTTGGCCCGGCCGGAGCGGATCATGTCCGCCGCCCAGCCGATGGCGTTGGCACCGGAGGCGCAGGCATTGGAAACGATGATGATCGGGCCGCGCCAGTCAAACTCGGCGGCGATACTGCTCATCTGGCGCTGCGGCTGATAATACTCGGCACGCGAAAGCTGTGTCGGGACGCGGGCGGTATCTTGATGAGCGTGTTCGAAATAGGCCTCTCCCAGAGGCATGGCCCCGGCGGAGGTGCCGATGACCATGGCGTCGATGCCCTCCATGTTCTCCCGGCCTGCCTGTGCGAGCGCCTCACGGATGGCCATGAGCAGCATGCGTGTGCCACGGTCAAAGTAGGTCTGCTTATGGACGGGGATGCGGTGGAAGAGGCTTTCTGTGGGCAGATCCACCACGCCGGCGGTTTTGGCGATGAATTCGCGGGTGTCGAAAAGTTCGACCGGCTTGAACGCGGTACGGTCCGCCGCCAGAGCCACCTCATTCGCCTGCCAGCCCATGCCCAGAGGCGAAACGATCCCCGCTCCGGTGATAGCGATGTTCTTACTTAAAGGTGAAGGCACTAGGGAGGACAGGATGAGATTCGTTGTGAGGAGGGTTGAACTGCTAACGCAAGTGTTCATTCTACCGCACGGCGCGGCTTATGGTTTACGCTTCGTCGCAAGGACTGCAAATGTTTGGTGAACGCTGGGATCGTATTGTGGCTGAGCGCGGCGCGCAGGCGGCTTTGTATCTTGCTGACGGACGTGCCACCACGTTCCGCGAGCTGGATGCTAATGCGCGTGCCTTGAAGCCGACCAGTGATTACGTGCTGGCGCAGGGCGAGGTACCACAAATTTTGCGCCTGCTGCTGGCAGGGTTTTTGTATGGTGTCCCGGTGCAGCTGGTGGAAAAAGACCGCTCCCGCCGCATTCCCGCCAGTCCGCCGCCTCCGGGGACGGCCCTGATCAAGCAGGCCGTGGGTGGTTCGGGGGTGCGCCGCTGCCAGTTTTTCACGTTTGATCAGATCGCCGCGGATGTGGACCGGCTGCATGCGGCGCTGGATCTCGGCTCACGCGGGACGGGGGTGGCGGCGATTTCCTGCGCGCATTCCTTTGGTCTGACGACGACGGTGCTGCAAACGTTGCTCAACGGGGTGCCCACGTGCTTTGCGCCACAGCCGTTTGCGCAGCCATTGACGGAGGCGATGAAGCACCACCGGCGGGTGTTTCTGCCGGGGGTTCCGGCCCTGTGGAAGGCCTGGCTGATGGGCGATGTCCGCTTTGACAACATCAGTCTGGCGATCTCCGCGGGATCTCCGCTCACGCTCGACCTGGAGCGCATGGCGCTGGAGCAGCATGGACTGAAGATTCACAATCTCTACGGGACGAGCGAGTGTGGCGCGGTGTCCTGGGATGAGACGCTCGATTTGCGTGAGGATGGGAGCGACCTCGGCACCCTCCTGCCCGGCGTGCAGACACAGACCGATGCCGAGGGCCGTCTGGTGGTGGCCAGCAGCTCCGTGGGACTGGGGTATGACGACCAGCTGCCGCAGGAGAATTATGGTGGCGGGGTGTTCACCACCAGCGATCTGGTGGAGCAGGAGGGAGCCCGCCTGCGGTTTCAGCAATGCACGGGTGCAGGAATCAACGTGGCGGGCCGCAAGCTCAGCCCCACTGAAATTGCCGAAAAAATCATGCGGGCATCGAAGCTGGACCAGGTGAAAATCTATGGCGCACGGAGTCGCGATCCCGAGCGCTGCCAGGACATCGTGGCGGAAATCGGCCTGCCGCAGGCGGAGATTGATCCCGCATTTAAAATCACCGCCTGTTCATTGCTCGCACCTTGGGAAGTCCCGCGTAAATGGATCGGCAGATCATGAACACTTCTTTGCCTCCTAGCGCCCTCAGGCGCATCACCCGGCTTTGCGCCAAGCGCCATGAGCGCTTTTACTCGGTGGTGAAGCTGCGTTCTGATCCGGTATATGCCGCGGTCACCAAGGAACTGCTGGGCTCATCTCTGACGGTGCTGGACATTGGCTGCGGCATCGGCCTGCTGGCGTTTTATCTGCGTGAGTCAGGTTTCGCACCTGCCATCGCTGGCTTTGACTACGATGCGCAAAAAATCTCCTTTGCGAAGAGCATGGTCGCGCTCAGTGACTGCGAAGGGCTCAGCTTTATGAACGGCGATGCCCGCGCCGGACTCCCGGAATGCAGCGGTCATGTGGTGATCCTGGACATCCTGCAGTTTTTCACACGGCAGGAGCAGGAGGCGCTGCTCAAAGTGGCGGCATCCCGCGTGGCGCAGGGCGGGAAGCTGATCATTCGCACCTGCCTGCAGAACCACTCCCTGCGCTTTCGCATCACGGTGGCGGGAGACTGGCTGGCCAAGCTGACGTTTTGGATGAAGGACGCACCCGTGTGCTACCCGGACCGTGCTTTGTTTGAGTCCGTGCTGGGCGCCGCCGGGCTACGGGTGCGGGTGCAGCCGCTATGGGGCGGCACGCCGTTCAACAACCATCTCGTCGTCGCTGAACGCGAGTGAGGTGGGGGGCACGCAGGGAAGGCCGCTCGTCGCCATCATGGAGGCGACGGCCTCCGCCACTTCGACGGCCACGGGGGTTCCTTCGTGGATCAGCACGATGGCGCCTGCTTTTAACCGGTGGGCGATGCGCCGGGTGATGGTGGGCACGTCTGTCAGCACGCCGTCAAATCCGCGCGCGTTCCATAGCATCATCCGCAGGCCCAGAGAGTGGGCGATGAGAGCGGTGAAGAGGTTGTGATGGCCTGCGGGCGGGCGGAAAAAACGCGGCGGCTGGCCGGGGCAGAGGGCGGCCAGAGTCTCCTGGCAGCCTGCGATCTCGCGCCACAAGCGAGCCGGGCGCAGCATCCAAAAGGTGCCGGCTGGGTGCGTCTGGGTGTGGTTGCCGATTTCGTGGCCTCGCGCGAGGATTTCGCACACGAGCTGCGGATGTTCTGCGGCACGTTCGCCGACAAGGTAGAAAAGCGCCTTGATGCGGTGACGGTCCAGGATGTCGAGAATCGCCGGGGTGTGCTCGGGGTGCGGACCGTCATCGATGGTGAGCAGCACCGGATTTCCAGCCGGAGGCAGTTGTTTGATCATGCGACCGAACAAGGCGCAGCGTGGCACCAGCGTGCCGATCATCATGGTGGTCAGGACGGTGCAAAACAGCAGTGCCGCCTCCAGCGGCTGCCCGTGCCCGATCAGCCAGATCACCACCGGCACAGGTGCGAGGGCCAGGGCGAAGCGGAAATAGGCACGCCGCAGACAGCTGGCACGGACGGCCGCATTCATGCCGGATCGCGGGTGACGAGCGGTTCAAAGACAAACCATTGGTCCCAGTGCTGGAGAAGAAACTTGTGCAACACCGGAAGCCAGGCGGCGCTGATCTCGGCGGCTTTGTGCTTGCGCCCGCCTTCGAAGAAGGGTTTGCCAATCTCAATGCGATAGGCGAGCCGCCCCCTCCGAGTGAGGAAGACCGGGTAACAGGGCACACCGGTCACCTCCGCGAGGACCAGCGGCCCGCGTGGGATCTTATAAGTCACGCCGTCAATGTGGGCCAGCGTGGGGGTCACCTCACCCAGCACACGGTCGCCCTGGACGCAGACGACTTCACCTGCGAGGAGCAGGCGGCACAGCTCCATGCCGAGATGGCCGCCGGGTTCGTTGTAATGAACGTGCAGATTCGGCTCACGGCGTTCCTCGTCACACAGCTCCTTGCCGCGCAGCTTTTGCAGGGATGCCGAGGCCTCCGGCATGCGGACGGTATGGACGGGCCGGGTGAATTTGCGCGCGAAGAGGCTGGCGCCGATGTCGTAGTTGCCGGAATGCACGGTGAAGATCAGCGCGCCGCCCGGGTGCTTTTCCAAATCCTCGAAGTCGCCTTCGCCGATGATCTCCCAGTCGATCTTGCGCTGAAAATGCAGGTACCAGAGGCGGTCAAGGTAGGTCAGCGAAAACTGGAGGAAGACCTGATATCCTGCCAGGCAGCTGGAACCTTTGCCGGGAATGAGGGCGCTGAGATTGGCACGGATGGCCTCACGCGGCTCCACCGCCAGGATGTAAGCGATCAAGGAGAGGGGGTAGGCGAGCAGCGTGAAGAGCGGCGCGGGCACCCAGTGCATGCAAAACAAAATGGCCTGCGTCCAGCATGCATCATGCAGACCCATGCGCGGGGGAGGAGGAGGCGCGGTCGGCTCGTGAGTTGCAGATTCGGCGGATGGCATTATTTAAAGGCGTACCATGGATGGGATGAAACGTTGTGTTTCGACTGTCACAACCTCTCCGACAACTGACTTTTTCAGCACTTGCACGCATGATTTCATCCAACACCGATTACGACGTGGTCATCATGGGCGGTGCTTTTTCCGGCGCGTCAGCGGGAATGATGCTGAAACGCGAGCATCCGGAGATGCGCATTCTGATCGTGGAGCGCACGCTGCAGTTTGACCGCAAAGTGGGTGAAAGTACTTCCGAAGTGGCGGGCTGCTTCCTCACCCGCGTGCTGCATCAGGGGCACCATCTGAGTTCGCAGCACTATCAAAAGCACGGTCTGCGCATGTGGTTTTGCAAGACGCCTGAGGATGATGTGGGCTGCCTCACCGAGGTCGGGCCGCGCTACCAGTCACGGCTGCCGACCTTCCAGCTGGACCGTGCCATCCTCGACGAGCACCTGCTCAAGGAGGCCTGTGATTTTGGCTGTGAGATGCTGCGCCCGGCCACCATCAAAACCATCACGCTCTCGGAAGACGAGGCGCCGCACACGCTGGAAATCATGCCGCAGGAAGGGCAGATGCGCACGGTGACCACGCGCTGGCTGATCGATGCCTCCGGCAAGGCCGCCGTGCTGTCGAAAAAACTCGGGCTGCACCGTTCCTTGGAGAGCGAGCACCCGACCTCCTCCATCTGGTGCCGCTTTCGCAACGTGAACGGGCTCGACAGCTACCAGAGCCGCAAGATGCATCCGGCGCTGATGAAAAACGTCAGCCAGCTCCGCACCACAGCCACGAATCATCTCATGGGGCATGGCTGGTGGTGCTGGATCATCCCGCTGTCCGATGGCAGCTACAGCGCCGGTGTCACGTGGGACCGGCGTTTTTTCACCCTGCCGGAAGGGCCGTCTCTTGTGGCACGCCTGCAGGCTCATTTAATGACGCACCCGATTGGCCGGCTCATGTTTGAAAACGCGGTGCCGGATGCCGATGACACCTTTTACTACAAGAACCTCGCGTACCGCTCCGAACGCATCGCGGGAAACCGCTGGGTGATGGTGGGTGACGCGGCCGGGTTCATGGACCCGCTGTACAGTCACGGGCTCGACTTCTGCGGCCACACCGTTTCTGCGGCGGTGGATCTGGTGCAGAAGAATCTGGCGGGTGAAAACACCCAGGTGATCACCGACTACCTGAACACGGCCTACCCGCGCACCTATCGCCTGTGGTTCAACTCGCTCTACAAAGACAAGTATTCCTACATGGGCGACGCGGAGCTGATCAATGCGACCTTTCTGCTGGACCTCTCCGCGTATTTCCTCGGCCCGGTGCGTGGGGTGTATGACAACCCGGATGATGAATGGATTCACATGCCCTACGAAGGGAAAGCGGGTGCGTTTTTTGCCGGCTTCATGGCGTTCTACAACCGGCGTTTTGTGCACCTCGGGCAGGAGCGCCGACGCAAGGGCATCTACGGACGCGCCAACAACGGGCACGTCTGGATGCCGTTCATGAGCCTGTCGCCAGACCACACCGCCGCGCGGTTGCTGTGGGCGGGGATCAAGGTCTGGATCAAGGCGGAGATCACCACCTGGCTGGCCCCGACTCCGGCCACCGCGCCGGTGATGATGATGGAGAAGAAGCCGGAGCCTGCGGAGGCATGAGGTGCTGCTCCAGGGAGCGTGGATAGAAGCAGACTCGTCGGCAGAATCAGTCCTCCGGCTCAACCGGGACGATCTGGGTTCCAGGCGGCGTGGGCGTATTGCTGATCGACACTCCGTTGGAGGTTTTGTCAGCACCGGGATCGAGGGCTATCTCGACGGCAGCCTCGTTCACTACATCGGTAAAAAGCTGCGCGAGCGCTTTGGCGTCATTGGAAAGCACCGCGCCCAGGTAGCGCTCCGCCTGGCTCTCGGTGTTCAGGAAGCCGTCGCCCATGTTGAGGTTGATGTTGGAGTTGGGGGAGGGCTTGATGCCTTTCGCCTGCATGGCGAGCTGCATGGCTTCGACAAACTGTTTGCCCGCTTCCGGCTGGGTCATCAAATCCTGCATCAAGGGCTTCAACCTGGCAGTCAGCTCTGGGTCCTGGGCCAGCTCGCGCAGACTTTTGCCAGGATGAGCCACGCGGTAGTCATCTACCAAGGAGCGAGCATTCCGCTGGCGGTCCGAATCACCCCCGAAAAGCAGTTTGAACATTTCCTCATCGCCGACCCCGGAGGCATTGGATTTGGGAACTGTCTTGGGCTCACTTCGTTTCACCACCTGTGGCGGGCTTGCAGGCGGAGGCTTGCTCTCTGGCCGATGGAGAGCAAACGGCAGCGATACCGCTGCGAGGGTGCTGGTGATTAGAATGGCTTTGCTGGCAGAGGTCACGGTTAGCAGGGTTGTGGTGGCAGAGAGGGAGACAGCCGTTGTGATCGATGCCGAGGTGCCGATGCCGCTGAGGGAAATTTTTCCCAACGAGGCCTGCACGGCGAGGGGCATTGCGTGTGCTGTTTGGGAGGCGAACAAGGCCGGGAGACTAACGCCTGCTATCAGGCCACGGGCACCCAAGGCCTCGCGCAGGGCCCGAACGCCGCGCTCGATGGCCCGCGAGACCGTACCTTGATTTCTGCCGAGGTGGCGCGCGACTTCCGCCTGATTGCGGCCTTCGAGAAAGTAGAGCACGAGCACCTCTCGCAGGTCATTGGGCAGTTCGTTGAACGCGTCATCGACATGCGGCTCAATGTCTGACCATGTGGCTTCGCGATCCGTATGCCACGTTTCGGCCATGGACTCCTCGAAGCGCCGCCGGGTGCTCTCCCGGCGCACGAAATCACACGCCCGGTTCCAGGCCACGCGGTGCAGCCACGCCGCGACAGATTGGGTGATGCCCCCTGCTTTGCGCGCCAGTTCCATAAATGTTTCCTGCGCCACATCCTGTGCAGCCGCCGCATTGCGAGTCACGCGCAGCGCCGTGGCATGCACCATCGCCCCATGAGCCTGCACCAGTTCACGGAAAGCGTGGGCATCGCCGCTGGCTGCGTAGCGCTCTAGGTGCTGGAGATCGGACGGCATTGCTTTGAATGAAGGTCGCACGAACAGCCGACATTATGCACGCGATGATCAAAAAACTACCTGCACGGCACAGTTCGCCCTGACCCCGGTCTCATTCGGAGGCGTGAGATGCGCTCTTTCAAAGTGAGCACAAGTTCTGCCACTGCTCACTCCGCCACGAAGAACATCCCCGCAAAGGTGTTGGAGGTGAACTTGGTGTCCGGTTTCGGATCCACGAGCATGTTGGAGATGTCACCGTCGAGGTAGAGGGCGTCTTCGCAGCCGAGGTGCTGGAAGAAGCGGGTGAACTGGTGAAACGTGACGCGCCCTTTCACGGCGTCTTCGCGGTCGCTCATCACGAAGAGGATCTGGCCGTCTTTCTTGCGCACGCCCACGGCATTGCGCAGGCGTTTGTTGGGTGAGTTTACCTGGAAGGCGGGATGGATCACTCCCTGGCGCAGCATCAGCGGGCCGGACTGCGTTGCGAGACGGGGCTTGAGGCCGCTTTTGGCAAATTCCGCTGCTTCCATCACGCCCGGGCCGGTTTGGTCGTCGAGGTAGAATATGCCGTTGGGCTTGAGGAAGAAGTTGCCTTCACCCGGCTGCAGATTCAGCGGCACGAGTTCCTTGCCGGCGCAGATGGTCAGCCCACAGGGTTTCGGGCCGCGTTCGTAGATGCCCGCATTGGTGGCGAAGATAATCTGCTTGTTGCGCGCGGCCAGTTGGCGGCGCAGGCCGTTGAAATCTCCCAGCGGCTGGCCGTTTTCACCCAGCCAGGCGAGCTGAAGACGCGGCCAGTCGGCCTTGTCCACGCGGTAGAGGTGATAGCGCCCGCCTTCGTAATCCACCGTCTCCGCGCCGTGCAGGTGCGAGGTGATCGTGGCACAGCCGAAAAGGGTGAGGAGCCTGCGGGGAAAGGTCATGCCACAGGATGCTGAATTCAGGCCATCGCACAACCATCTTGAACCCGGGGCGTATTGCCCCATGATGCCCCTCACATGTCCAGCAGTCTAGGCACCCTTTTCCACATCAGCACCTGGGGCGAATCCCATGGCATCGGCGTCGGCGTCGTCATTGACGGCTGCCCGCCACGCATCCCCCTCACCGTGGAGGACATCCAGGCGGAGCTCGACCGCCGCCGCCCCGGCCAGAGCAAGATCGTCACGCCACGCAAAGAGGACGACAAGGCGGAAATCCTTTCCGGCGTGCTGGATGGCCTCACGCTCGGCACGCCCATCGGCATTCTGGTGCGCAACACGGATCAGCGTCCATCGGCTTATACCGAGATGCAGCAGGCCTACCGCCCCAGCCACGCTGATTACACCTACGACGCCAAGTACGGCATCCGCGCCGTTTCAGGCGGCGGGCGTTCCAGCGCACGGGAGACGATCGGCCGCGTGGCTGCCGGTGCCATTGCGCGCAAGGTGCTGCAGCATTCGCTCACGGGTTACGAATGCCTCGCCTACGTGAAGACCGTGCAGCACATTGAGGCGAAAGTGCCTGTGGGGGCGGAACTCAATTCGGCGGTGATCGAATCCAACATCGTCCGCACCTGCGATCCCGTCGCGGCGGAGCAGATGATCGAGCTCATTGAAAAAATTCGCAGCGAAGGCAACAGCGTGGGCGGCATCATTGAGTGCGTCGTGCGCGGCGTGCCGACGGGACTTGGAGAGCCGGTGTTCGACAAGCTGGAGGCGGATCTGGCCAAGGCGATGATGAGCCTGCCTGCGACCAAGGGATTTGAAATCGGCAGCGGCTTTGGCGGCACGACGATGACGGGCCTGGAGCACAACGACGAGTTTTACATGGACGGTGACAAGGTGCGCACCCGCACCAACCGCAGCGGCGGTATTCAGGGTGGCATCAGCAACGGGGAGGAGATCGTCTTCCGCGTGGCCTTCAAGCCCACCGCCACGGTGCTGCGCGAGCAGAAGACCGTGACCAACACCGGCGAGGACACGACGCTCTCCGCACGCGGCCGCCACGATGCCTGCGTGCTGCCACGCGCCGTGCCGATGGTGGAGGCCATGGTGCACCTGGTGCTGGCCGATCATTTCCTGCGCCAGCGCGCGATGAGGGGGTGATGGGATGCGGTGGCTTGCCTGGCTCTTCACCGGCACGACGTGCCTGGCAGGCTACGGCGGGCCGTTGCCAGAGATCTCGGTGGGAGCCGGCGGGCGGGAACTGGTGATCCAGAGTGCGCCGAGGCTCCCTGAAAATGAAGCTTCGCAGGCGTTTCTGGTCGGCACGGTCACGGAGGTGGCTGCGGAAGAAGACCGCCAGCCGCAGCAGACCCGGCTCTCGGAGTCCTGCATGCTGCACGTGGATTCGGCCTATGGGTATCGTGACCAAATCGTGGGCGTTCAAACGGCGGTGCTCAAGGCCGACTACGAGCAATCACCTTACGTTCCAATTGATGAAGACTGGGGCAGACTGTGGCATTTCAAGAAGGGGCAGAGGCTGCTTGTGATTCTTCACCGGAGTGAAGGGGCGCCGTGTTTTGATGTGGAGGAGCTGATGGTTCTCAATGAACGCACGGCAACGCTGCCGGAGATCCTGCGCCGGACTGCGATGTTGTCGGAGGAGTTTACGGATGATGATCTGGAGGTGCTCAAGGTGGCTTCGCCCTTGTTGCATCAGCGGGTTTTCGCAGAGAGTGCCGGAGAGCGTGCGATGCGTGCCGAAGGGGCGAGGAGGCGACGTGAGGTGATCATGGCATCCGTGGGCATCTGCGTGCTGGTGGTTCTGGGGGCCTGGGGCATTCGCAAAAGGCGGAAGTGACTTGAGCAAGGCGGCGATGGGGGAGATCCATGGGCAGCGGTTCTTCATGGAGAAGACGATGTGGTCGTGCAGACTGGTGTAAGTGTTTGGCACTGCTCTTGGGAAGGGGCGCAGTCGTGGGGGATCTTTTCCACAAACACGGTATGAGGAGGCGCAGGGACGCTCAACTCCTTGCTGCGAGGGTGGAATGATGGCGAGGAGTCTGAGTGCTGGCATCGCTACGCGATGCAAGGTGTGGGAGAGAAATATGCCCAGTGAACGAGGGGTGTCGCTTCGCTCAACCCCTCGCTAACGGCTGGGATGGCTCCGCCATCCGCCATCGCCATTCGGCAGCCTCCGCCTCAGAATCCCACGACATAGAAGTACTGTTGGGAGACTCGCTCGGCTTCGGGGAGGGTGATCCAGCGTTCTTTGTAGTCTTCGCCCCAGCTGTCGCTGAAGGCGATTTCATTGGTGTCCTTGTTGTAGCCGATGATGAGGACGACATGGCTGGACTCTCTATCTCCGGCCAAGCTGCTGGTGGCGGCTTCCTCGGTGACTTTGGTTTTCCAGGACGCCCAGTTGGTGGTGGCTTTGCGCTCCTTGGTGCGCTTGTTGGCAGTGTCGTTGAACTCCTTGGTGCTGTAAAGGCACCACATCAGCGGCACGCCTTTGTCGATGTATTTGGCGATGTCCTTGATCTTGAGTTCGCTTTTCCAGGCGTCAAAGGAGCGGCGCTTGTTGCGGATCTGGGGGGCGATGCCTTCGAGCAGTGCGGAGACGCTGGTGCCGCCGCCGAAGCCGGAATTGCCGGCGTTGGCAAGGATGTACATGTCCGCAGGCACTCCGAGATGGCGCATGGCGCGCTCGGCGGTGGCGGGCGCGCAGTAGCCTTTGGGGCCCTGGTCCACCATGGGAATGTCTCCGACGACGACGTCACCGTTCTCGCGCTTTTCGAGGTTGGCCAGGGCATGGGCACGAATGATCTTGTCCGTGGTGTCCTCCACCTTGCCACCGGCATCTGCAAAGGCAGTGGTGACAATTTGCACGCCGACGTAGACACCCTTGGCCTCGGCCAGGAGGATGGCATGTCCGCGCCAGTCCCAGCGCTGCACGGTCAGGCGACCAACGCCGCTCGGGCCTTCGCCAAACCGCGCTTCCTTTGGTGCCCCGAGTTTTTTGGTGAGCGTGTCCGCGATCGCGGTCAGATCCTTATCCATCGCTTTTTTCACGATTTTCTCCGCTTCTGCAGGCGGGGTGTCTTTATCGAAATGCATTTCGCCGCCGCCTTTGGCGCTGAAGAGGTCGCCCTTGTTGGCAAAGACGAGGGAGAAACTGGTCACCTTGTCATTCTCCGCATACATGGCCACGGAGAAGGGATGCGCACCGAAGAGCTGGTAGTCGTCCTTGGTGTAGGCGCGGTAGCTGCTGGCCGTCTTGGTCTTGGACTCCTGGGGGATTTTCAACCGGGCGGCGACTTCCTCGGCGGAGGAGGTCCAGAGCGGGTCTTCGCCAAACAGTGGCTGGCCGATGACTTCGTTGACCAGGGCGGGCTCGAGTTTGTCGTTGGGGCCGGGTTTGAAGGTGTACTTGGCAGGGGCTGCAGCTGCCGGAGCGCCAGCGGCAGGCACGGCGGCGGATTTGATGTACTGCTGGTCGGCGGCGGAGAGGGAGGTGATGGCGAAGGTGTACTTCTGCCCCGTGGCCAATTCGAGAGTCACGTTGGGACCATCGACACCAATGAGCTTGGCCTGCACCGCCTTGCCCTGCGCATTGGTAAAGGTGCGGAGTTCAGGGGACTGAGAAAACGCGGCGGCAAGGGACAGGCCCAGCACTAAAAAAACATTGGCGGCATGCTTCATGGATACGCTTTTAACGCATCCGCCTCTGACGGTGGTAGTACTTTTTTGCGCGCCTCAGATCCACGTCCCGGACGGGATGATGGCGTCTTTCGGAATGCAGATAATGCCGTCGCGTATGTAGAAGTTTTCGCCGTCCATGTTGTCCGGCTTGCCTTCGGGAGTGATGACCACGTTGTCGCCGATGTGGACGTTCTTGTCGATGATGGCGCGTTCGATGCGGCAGTTGCGGCCGATGCCGGGAGGCGGGCGGTTCGGATCGGTGCCGACGGCACCGGCGTAGTAATCCGCACCCATGATGATGCAGTCACGGATGGTGGTGCCGGGCTCGATCTTGGCGCGCAGGCCGATGACGGCGGTTTCGATGTGGGCGTCCGTGAGCACGCTGCCGTCGGCGATCAGCGCACCGCGAATGGTGGCACCATTGATCTTGGTGGCTGGCAGGAAGCGGGCGTGGGTGAAGATGGGCGCGGAGCTTTCGAAGAAGTCGAACTGCGGCACCAGGCGGCAGAGGTCGAGGTTGGCGTCGAAGAAATTGCGGATGGTGCCGATGTCCTCCCAGTAGCCCTGGAAGTTGAAGTTGAAGACGCGCTTGTTCTTGATCGCGGTGGGGATGATGTGCTTGCCGAAATCATTGAGCGTGTTGTCGAGACACTCGATGAGCACATCACGATGGAACAGGTAGATGCCCATGGAGGCCTGGAAGCGCGACTCCGCAGGGTCAATGCCCATCGTCTTCAAAGTGGACGGCGGGATGCGCAGTTTTTCGAGGACTTCAGGATCCTTCGGTTTTTCGATGAACTCGTAGATCCGTCCTTCTTCGTCCGAGTGCATGATGCCAAACCCTGTGGCGGCCTCGGCATCCACCGGGATGGTGGCGATGGTGATGTCCGCATTGGTGGCGATGTGCTGGCGCATCAGCATGCGGTAGTCCATGCGGTAGAGCTGGTCCCCGCTGAGGATGAGGTAGTAGTCGTAGTCGCCTTCGAGGAAGTAGCGCAGGTTCTGCCGCACGGCATCGGCGGTGCCCTGGTACCAGCGCTCACCATCGGGAGTCTGCTGCGCTGCGAGCACCTCCACAAAGCCGCGGGTGAACTGATCAAAGCGGTAGGTGCGGGCGAGATGGCGGTTGAGCGAGGCGCTGTTGTATTGAGTGAGCACATACACCTGACGCAGCCCGGAATTGATGCAGTTGCTGATCGGGATATCGACGATGCGATACTTGCCGGCGAGGGGCACGGCGGGCTTGGCGCGGTTTTCAGTCAGAGGGAAAAGACGCGTGCCTGCTCCACCACCCATGACGATGGCCAGAGTATTGCGGCGTAAGAGAGTGTCTGCTTCGATCTGGACTTTGGATGACGAGGGGGCCGTTGCGTTTGGAGGTGTGCTCATTGTCCTAAGTTGGTTGGCATTAATTCTCTGCAACAAGGGGAACAAGCAAGCGTTATCCCTGTCCAAATCTTGCGGGCTGACGCGCCTCGCGAGCGATTTAGTTCTATCACCTTCCTCCAACCTCATGTCCACCCCGACGTTTCGTTTCCCCTGCATGATCAGCGTTTGCCTGATTGCGTCCTCAGCCTATTCAGCGGTCAACTTTGAAAAAGACCTGTTGCCCGCCATCACTAAGAAATGCGTTGATTGTCACAAGGCTCCGCATGTCGCCAACGGCCAGAAGAAGGAGCCCAAGGCCGGCCTGCGGCTGGATGCCTCCTGGGCCATCCTGAAAGGCAGTGAAAACGGCCCCGTGCTCACGCCCGGCGCCCCGGACAAAAGCGGCATCTTTGAGTCCGTGATGCTGCCGAAGGATGATGACGGCCACATGCCCTCCAAGGGCGAAGACCTGACCAAGGAAGAAATCGCCCTGCTCAAAAAGTGGATCGAGGAAGGCGCGGACTTCGGCGGCTGGGTCGGCAGCGTGGAGGGCATGCCCGCTGGCGCGATGACGGAATCCGCGAAGCCTTACAAGCCGCGGCCGCATGATCTGTTTTATGCGGCTCTTGAAAAAGGGGTGAAGCCCCTCTCTGACGACGTGTTGGCCAAGGCGAAGACCGCCGGTGCCCAGGTCTCTCCCGTGAAGGTGGACAGCCCGCTGGTGCGGGTGGATTTCCTCACGGGAGTCTCGAAGTGCGATGACGCCAAGGTGGCCGAGATCCTGCCGCTCAAGGAAAACATCGTGCAGCTGGATCTGGGGCGCACCATCATCACCGACGGCGCTTTGAAGACGATCGGCCAGCTGCCGCGCCTGGTGACGCTGGACCTGCGCCAGACCAAAATCACCGATGCCGGCCTCGAATCCCTGATCGGTCTGAAAAAACTCGAGACCCTGAATCTTTACGGCACCGAGATCACGGACGCCGGATTGAAGCACCTGGCCAAGATCAAAAGCCTCAAGAATGTCCATCTCTGGCAGTCCAAGGCCACCAAGCCCGGCGTAAAACAACTCAGCGCCGCCATCCCCGGCATCAAAGTCAGCATCGAATAACTCATCTCAACCGTAGCCTCTCATGAAAACGCGTCTCTTCCTTCTTACCACCATGTCCATGCTCAGCGCACTCTTTGGAACCGCCAACGCTGGCGAAGGCGAAAAAGTCAGCTACCCCGCTCCGGTGGTCTCTGGCATCAACCAGGACGGTGCCACGGTGAACTTCGCCGATGTGTACAAAAAGGGGCCGACGGTGGTCTTCTTCTACCCGAAGGCTGACACTCCCGGCTGCACCAAGCAGGCCTGCTCCCTGCGGGATGCCTTTGCGGATCTCTCCAAAGAAGGCGTGCAGGTGCTCGGCGTGAGCTTCGACAAGGCGGAGTCGCAGAAGGCGTTCAAGGACAAGTTCACGCTGCCCTATGACCTCATCGCCGATCCTGAAGGCAAGATCGTCGAGGCTTTCAAGGTGAAGAAGATGCTCAAAGGCCTGCTCTCACTCGCCTCACGCAGTTGCTTCCTCATCAAGGATGGCAAGGTGGTCTGGCAGGACTATTCGGCCGCCACCGACCAGCAGGCCGCTGACATCAAGCGCGTGCTCGCTGAGGTGAAGTAAGCCCCTCATGGCGGGGCGGGCCCTGCCAAAGTTGTTTCAAGAAAAAGATCGCCGGGGCGCAACCGGCGGTCTTTTTTGTTTTTTGATTAACGTCGGCGCGCTCAGCGCTGTCTTTACCAGCCCGCATGTTCATTCCTCAGGCTCTCCGAACTTCCGCGCTTTCATGCCTTGGCCTGACTGCCGCGCTGCTGTTTGCCGAACCGGCGGGGCTGCGT
The DNA here is from genome assembly GCF_044373815.1 of Prosthecobacter sp. Lineage (GTDB taxonomy): Bacteria > Verrucomicrobiota > Verrucomicrobiia > Verrucomicrobiales > Verrucomicrobiaceae > Prosthecobacter. The sequence continues at coordinate 18,092 of NZ_JBIPNG010000067.1, forward strand.
GCGGACTGGCGGGATGACATCGGCTACACCCAGCTGGCCGCCGAGCTGGGCGCTGCGGTGCCGACCGGCGCGGGCATTGTGTTGATGCAGTCCGAAGCCAATGATCAGACCTCGCCGCCCAACTACCTGCCGCAGGACGGCGGCCCCGGCTCGTTTGCCGGTGCCGGCTCATACACCGGCAAAACGTTTTACGCCGAGTCCGGTGCAGGGGTGGTGCTGAGCCATGCGCAGTCCGTGGCCTCCTTTTATTATGCCAATGGCAGCGGCATCGCGCAGGGAGCCACGGAAATCCATAATTACACCGCAAACGATTTCCTGACGCGGATCTCCTCGGGCTCCGCCCCTGAAGTCCTCCCTGGCCGGGTGCAGAATCACAGTTGGAAAGGCAGTGCGGATGCCGCCTCGGACCCGCAGCTCCTGCGGTGCATGGATTACCTCATCAATCGCGATGGTCGCGTCGTCGCCGTGGCTCTCGACAACAACACCGGGGCCCTGCCGCCGCTGATGGGGAACAACTACCACGCCCTCACCGCCGGCCTCCGCTCCGGCGTCCACAGCCTGGGCGGCACCAACACCGACGGCAATGGGCGCATGAAGCCGGATCTCGTGGTCAATGTCGGGGAGACCAGCTATGCCGCACCTGCCATCGCAGGCACAGGAGCGGCGCTGCTGCAATCCGCCGTGGCATTGAGCAACACGAACGCGGAAAAGCCACAGGTCATCAAAGCACAGATGCTGGCAGGGGCCTCGAAGCAGAACCTGCCGCAGTGGGTGCGTCTGGCCGACACCGCTCCGTATGATGCCGTTTTTGGCGCGGGAGAACTGAACATCCGCAACGCCTACTACATCCAGCAGGCAGGCCAGCACGCAGCCTCCACCAGCGCTGAGTCTCCCTCCCGTGGCTGGGATTATGCCACCAGCACCTCGAATGCCTCCGGCCGCCGTTATTTTTTCAGCATTCCGGCCGGCCGCTACGCCACCACGTTCTCCACGGCCATCACCTGGCATCGCACAATTTTCGGATCTCCAGGCTCCTATACTAGCAGCCTGTCGGATCTGAACCTCAAGCTCTACGCCTCCACCAACTTCACGCCCGGCACCATCGCACTGTGCTCCTCCACCAGTACTGTAGACAATGAGGAGCACCTGTTTTGCTACAATCTGCCACCGGGCCAGTACATGCTTGTTGTCACCGCGAATTCGAGCAGCCGCTCGTACGGACTGGCCTGGGATGCCCAGCTTGGCAGTGGGCCCGCGCTGACCGCCACCATCACCGGCGGTCAGTTGCAGCTCAGCGCATCCAGTCTCGATCCCCGCGTCAGTTACACCATCGAAAGCTCCCCCAATCTGGTCAATCCCTGGACCACTGAGCAGACCTTCCGCACTGCGGACACCACCCCGTCCTTCACCTACACGTTCCAGCCCACCCAGACCGCCGGAAGTTATTTTTACCGGCTGCGCTGGACGCCGGTGCGTTGAGTTAAGTGTTTCCCATCCCATGGCGAACGTATCCCTGTCATGAACACGCGCACCGAGACAGACAGCATGGGGGCGATGGCCGTGCCGGCGGAGGCGC
>NZ_JBIPNG010000640.1:0-3079 GCF_044373815.1 Prosthecobacter sp.
CTCAATTTCCCGGTCAGTGGGCGCTGCGTGCCGCTGCCTGTGATTCATGCCTATGGGCTCATCAAGTGGGCGGCGGCGCGTGTGCACCATGAGCTGGGACTGCTGCCGCAGGACAATGCTTCGCTCATCGAGCAGGCGGCCTTGGAGGTGGCGGAGGGCAGGCACGATGCGCATTTCGTCATCGACATTTATCAGACCGGCTCCGGCACGAGCACGAACATGAATGTGAACGAGGTGGTCGCAAACCGCGCCTGCCAGATCGTCGGCAGGCCCCTCGGTGCGAAGGATCCCGTGCATCCGAATGACCATGTGAACATGGGGCAGTCCAGCAACGACACCTTTCCCACGGCGGTGCACATCGCCGTGGCGCAGGAGTTGAACCGTAGGCTTCTCCCGGCGCTGGAAACACTGCAGCATTCGCTGGCGGCGAAGGCGGAGGAGTTCTGGGACGTGCTCAAAATCGGCCGCACGCATTTGATGGATGCCACACCCGTGCGCCTCGGGCAGGAGTTCAAGGGCTACGCAAGGCAGGCGGAGCTGGCGGTGAGTCGCGGGCACAAGGCGCTGAACGCCCTCATGGAGCTGCCGCTGGGCGGCACGGCGGTTGGGACGGGATTGAACAGCCATCCGGAAATACCCGCCCGTGCCATCCCGCTGCTCGCTGAGAAGACCGGCCTGCCTTTCAAGGAGGCGCAGGATCACTTCGAGGCGCAGTCGGCGAAGGACGCCCTCGTGGAAGTTAGCGGCCAGCTCAAGACCATGGCCACAAGCCTCTTCAAGATCGCCAACGATCTGCGCTGGCTCAGCTCCGGCCCGCAGTGCGCTCTCGGCGAGATCATGCTTCCTGCCACGCAGCCCGGCAGTTCCATCATGCCCGGCAAGGTGAACCCCGTGATGTGCGAGAGCCTCATGCAGGTCTGCGCGCGGGTGATGGGCAACGACACCACCGTCACCTGGTGCTCCGCCAATGGGAATCTGGAGCTGAATGTGATGATGCCCGCGCTCGCTGCGGCGCTGCTGGAAAGCATCGAGCTGCTGACAAATGCCACCGCTCTCTTCGCCACGCGCTGTGTGGACTGCATCGTGGCAAACCGGGAGCGCTGCACAAGTTTCATCGAGCACAGCCTCGCCATGGTGACCGGTTTGAATTCCAAGATCGGCTATGACAAGGCCGCTGAAATCGCGAAGCAGAGCGCCCAAACGGGAACGCCGGTGCGAGAGCTCTGCCTGCAGCGGCTTGCGGAGCTCGGTATCACGCTAGCGGAGCTGAACGAGGCGCTGGATCCTGCGAGGATGACCCGGCCGGATGCGGCGATGGTGGGCGGCGGCGGAGGGTGATCTAGCGTTATGCGAAACTGATTTATGGAAAGCGAGCCTGGAGACGCTCGGCGGCGGCTTGAGGACAAGCCGCCCTACCTCGCGCCGGGTGCCCGCATGTCCAGCGCTGGTAGTGCTGGCTGTCCTCAGCCAGCCGCCGTCGAAGCCTATGATCTTCGAGCAAGAAGCAGCCTGCTAAACGGAAATGAGTTTTGCGAACCGCTATAACAAATAATCTTTCTCTTCATCCTGCCATCAAATCGGGGCGGGAACGTCACCCAGCGGGCCAACACGCGCCACCTGGGCTTTCCGGGCTGCTATTTTCACCAGATGGGTCTCTGGGGCGGGCACGCTCGGGATGACCAGCACAGGATGGCCGGCTTGCTTGATGACGCCTGTCGTGACGCTCCCGGCGAAGAGATGGTACAGCGCGCCGTGGCCATGGGAACCCATGAGGATGATGTCGGGGGCGATGCTTGCGATCTGGTCCAGCACGGTCTCCAGCAGCAGGCCGCCGAACACCTGCGCCGTGGCCTTCACCCCGTGATCGATCAAGGTGTCGCGCATGAGGAACAACTGCTTCTGCCGTGATTTGAACACGTCCGGCGGGACGGCGGGTGGCTCAAAATCCACCACCAGCGGTTCTGGCGGCACGACGTGGATGAGAATCACATCACCCCCGAAGGCCTTCGCGTGTTCTTCCGCTTGCTTGAGGGTTTGAGGGGTGACATCGGAAAAGTCGATGAGTGCAAGAATGGTTTTCATGGCTTGAAGGGGGGTGTTTTGTGCGCGTTGCGCGCCCCATCAAAGATACGATTCCCGGTCCCTTTTCGGGTGGGGCTATCTGCGTCGCATGGGGGCGACCCTGCGTGTCACGTCGGCCACCACGCCAGCGCTGCCTGCTGCGGCTTGAGCTTCGCGAGGGCTTGGAAAGGCTGGCTGGCGCGGATGGATTTTTCAAATTCCGGCAGCTCAGCGGGCTGGCTGCACAGGAAGGTGCCGGGCTCCAGGGCCAGCAGAGCCGGGGCAGGCGCATAGGTCAGAGTCAGTGAGAGCTGGCTCATGCCGTCTTCATCTTCATCCCCGGGTTCGATGAAATGGCGGGAGATTTCGAGCTGGAAGGTCTTCTCCGTGCCCTGCTCGTTCCCGCCCCACTGGCAGTGCAGGGTGTCGCCTTCTTCGTCCATGATGCATTTCTCCGCACGCACATCGCGGTAGAAGGCCTCCATCTGCGTCAGGGCTGCGGCAGCATCCAGCTGCTGCACTGTCGTGCCGGCGGTGGTGAGGGCGGCTTCAAACGTGGAGGCGGATTCGGAAGGGTGCATGGTTTATGAGTACATCGGCATGCGATCTTGTTCCGGTGGTACACAAACAGGGCTGAAGGGGAGGGGAGGGACTATTTTTTTGATCGCCTTTCCCAGTGGCATCACTCAGCATGCCGGGCGCATGAGTTCCTCCACCCATCCCATCGTTATTCTGGCTGTTCTTGGTGCCGTGGCCACGGTGATCATGCTGATCACCGTGTTCCGGGTGCGCAGCTGGGGGCTGAAGGTGCTGCTGGTGCTGATCGCCTTGGTGACGCTGGCCCCCGCCGGGCTGGTGGTCTATGCCATGCATCCGGAGTGGATGGACGCCCGCTACCGCAGCTACAAAGCCTTTTACGAAGGCATCCGGCTCGGCATGACGCGGGAGGAGATCATGGCCCTGCAGACGCAGCTTTACCCGGAAGGCGGACCCCGCCAAAAGCCGCAGATCATCATTG
>NZ_JBIPNG010000348.1:0-7102 GCF_044373815.1 Prosthecobacter sp.
TGAATTAGAAACGCCATAGGAATTCTAAGTCCTTTTATTTGACTGGTGAGAATTTACCGAAATGACTCGCGGCCCGGACGGCGCTTTTCCAAGATGCTTTCCTTGTGGGTACTGCCTGGCCGTTCTTCGCTGAGACATAGAAACTTACATCATAGTTCCGGTCGCGGAGCAGATGCTTAGCAATAGGTAAGCAGGTAGGCCGAGCCGTAGTTGTGGTGCTCAGAGGGCAAAGGCTTCATGCGGTGAATGCTACAAGAGGGCCGTCCAAAAATGCCGAACCATTAGGTGTCTAGGGGCCCTTCGTGGCTCCTGAAAAAAGAGGCCTATCAAAATTTGGCTCGCCATTCATCCTATTCTTTTAATAATCTCACTGTTCACTTCACAAAAACTCTCTCATGAAATCGTTCCTCGCATTTCTCGCTGTCCTGGCTCTCAGTTTCTCGCTCTCCGCCGCTGAAACCTCCCCGCCGAAGAAAAGTCCGGAGAAACCCTCGGCCAAGGTGGAGGCTGTGGCCAAAACGCTGGTGACCCAGCAAAGGGCCCAGCTGCTGACTCTGCTGAACCAGGGGGATCTGGCAGCGCTCATGGCGATTCCCGGCATTGGTGAAGTCCGCGCCAAGGCTATCCAAAAAGCCCGCCCGCTGGCCGATGTGACAAACGTTGTAAGCGTTGATGGCATCGGCGAGGGCATTTTTGCTCAAATGGTCGCCTATGCGAAGGCTGGCTTTCCCCAGCCGGAGAAAAAAGCTCCCGCCAAGAAGAAGTCCGCGCCGAAAAAAGCGGACACCCCGAGCTCAAAATAGCCTCTATAGGGGAGCTTTGGAGCCCCTGCTGCTCATTCAGGCGATTCAAGGCCAATTTCGGCCTGATTTTGGGATTCCGGCCCGACCTTGTGAAATTTTTCACAAATAGCGGTTGCCGCACTGCGGGACGTTCGGATAATCAAACCCGGTTCTCCTGCGGTTCCCTGCTCATACATGGCCACTATCATTGTACAACGTCCCAAACTTGCCTGGCATGAACGCTGGTTCATTTCCACGCTTCTAAAAGGGCTGAAAATCACGATTGGGCATGGCATCAAGACCTTCCTCCAGATCGCCGGGGGCAAGCCCAAGGTCACGATGGAATACCCGGAGCAGAAGTGGGACGAGCATCTGCCCGAACACTACCGTGGCGCCCCCGCCCTCGTCACGGACGAGCAGGACCGCGAGCGCTGCGTCAGTTGCCAGCTCTGTGAGTTCATCTGCCCGCCCAAAGCCATCAAAATCATACCCGCCGAGATCCCCAGTGACGATCCCTGGGCCAAGGTCGAAAAGCGCCCCAAGGAATTCGACATCGACATGATTCGCTGCATTTACTGCGGCATGTGCGAGGAGGTCTGCCCGGAGCAGGCCATTTTCCTGCGCAAGGACTACGCCATCACCGGTCTCTCACGTCAGGAGATGGTGCACAACAAAAAGCGCCTCTATGAAATCGGCGGCCAGCGCGTGGGGCTGGTGAACAAGTGGAACGAGCTCAAGTAATGCCCCCTCTGCTGTTCTATCTCTTTGCACTGATCACCCTGGGCTTCGGCTTCTTGGTCGTCACCGGTCGCAATCCAGTCACCTGCGCTCTCGCGCTCGCGGCCAGCTTCGTTGGCCTCGCCGCGCTGTTCCTCAGCCTTGACGCCTACTTTATAGGAGTCATCCAGATTCTCGTCTACGCTGGCGCAGTGATGGTGCTCTTCCTGTTCATCATCATGCTGCTGGACATCAAGACGGAGGAGGGCAAGAAAATCAATGTCCCTGCCATCGTTTCCGGTGTGCTGCTGGCAGTGTTGCTAACCCTGCAAATCATCGCGGTTGTTGGTAGCACGGAACTGGCGAATAAAACCTCGCAAAATACCCCCCTGGCTCTGGCCGAGGCTGCCGGGAAGATCGGCAAAGCGGCGCTGCCCACGATTACCAACGATCTCAAAGCAGGCACTCTGCCTGATGCCAAGCTGATCGGCTTCACCCTTTTTGATCAATACGGCTTCCACCTTCAAGTCATCGGCCTGCTCCTGCTCGTCGGTACGATCGGTGTCGTCGTTCTCAGCAAACGCGAAAGGAGCGCCCCATGATCACCCTTGGCCACTATCTCGTTGTCAGCGGCATGCTGTTCTCCCTGGGTCTCGCTGGCGTCATTGCCAGAAGAAACATCATCATCGTCTACATGTGCCTGGAGATGATGCTCAGCGCCGCAAACCTCGCTCTCGTCGGTTTCTCCCGCTTTCATCTCGTCAACGGCCTGCCGGATTACACCGCACAGTCGCTCGTGTTCTTCACCATCACCGTGGCTGCTGCTGAAGTGGCCGTGGGTCTCGCCATCATCGTGGCTCTCTTCCGCTCCAAGCAGAGTGTGGATGTGGAGTCCGTCACCAAACTTCAAGGATAACGCGCCCGCATGCACGCCAGCATCATCCTACTGCTGCCATTCTTTTCGGCGCTCGTCATCCTTCTGGGGCACCGTCAGCTCAAAGGGGCTTCCGTGCTCATTTCGGTGGGTTCCTCGATCATTTCCTTCATCGCCTGCCTGTTTTTCCTGGCGGCTGAAGATGACAACAAGCTTCTCCTGCCCTTCCTCGATGTCGGTGGCCACTTCCATGCAGGCATTGATGTCCTGATCGACAAGCAGAGCCGGGGCATGATGTTTATCGTCAGCTTCATCGGCATGCTGGTGCACATTTTCTCGCTCGGCTACATGAAGGACGACGATGCGAAGCCGCGCTTCTTCGGATCTCTCTCCCTTTTCATGTTCTCCATGACCGGCATCGTGCTGGCTGGAAACCTGATCATGATGTTCATCTTCTGGGAGCTCGTCGGTCTGAGTTCCTACCTGCTCATCGGCCACTGGTACCAAAAGGCCAGCGCCGCCGAAGCCTGCAAAAAAGCCTTCCTCACCAACCGCATCGGCGACTTCGGCTTCATGATCGGCATTTTGCTGCTCTTTGGGGCCAACCACGGCAGCGTGAACCTCGATGATCTCGCCACGGCCTTCAAATCAGGCCCTCTGGCCCCCGGGGCGCCCGGTTACAGCGCAGGTTTCACCACGGCGGCTGCTTTGTGCATCTTCCTCGGTGCGGTGGGCAAATCCGCCCAGTTCCCGCTCCATGTCTGGCTGCCTGACGCCATGGAAGGCCCCACCCCCGTCTCCGCCCTCATCCACGCCGCCACCATGGTCGCTGCAGGTGTTTATATGCTGGTGCGTGTGAGCTTCCTCATTGAGGCTTCACCCTTGGCGGCGGAAATCATCGCTGGCATCGGCTGCTTTACCGCTCTGATGGCGGCCTTGATGGCCACTCAGCAGAATGACATCAAGCGCGTGCTGGCCTATTCGACTCTCTCCCAGCTTGGTTACATGGTCATGGCCGTCGGTGCCGTGGCGATGGCTGCCCAGCACGGCCACGAGGCGCACGGCCCGAACCCCGGACATCCGGCCATGTTCCACCTCTACACGCACGCCTTTTTCAAGGCCATGCTCTTCCTCGGCTCCGGGGCCGTCATTTATGCCTGCCACCATGAGCAGGACATCTGGAAGATGGGCGGTCTTCGCAAGCACATGCCCGTCACCTTCTGGACCTTTCTCATCGGCACCCTGGCATTGATGGGCCTTCCATGGATCACCAGTGGATTTTATAGCAAGGAAGGCATCCTGGGAGCGGCTTATGACAGCGGCTGCAGCATTCTCTTCCACTCCGCCACGCTCACCGCGCTGCTGACTTCGTTCTACATGATGCGGTTGGTCATTGTGGCCTTCTTTGGCAAGCCCCGCACTGAATCTGCGCATCATGCCACCGAGGTGCCTGTGATCATGCTGCTTCCTCTCGTCCTGCTGGCGGTCTTTTCCATCTTCTCCGCCTGGGACGGCTTCGCCACGCCGCTGCAGGCCTACAAGCCGGCGCATGAGCCGCCCCATACCACGGTGCTGGCGGCTTCCATCCTGGCATTCCTCTTTGGCACCATCGGTGCGATCTACCTCTATCGCGGCAAGGACAAGGACCCGATTAACATCAAGCTCTTCGCCAACAAGTTCTACTTCGACGAAATCTACGCCGTCATCGTCCGCATCTGCCAGGACCGCCTCGCTTGGATCGTCACCGCCTTGGAGCGTGTGTTTGTCGATGGCCTCATCGCCCGCCTGCCCACAGCGATCGTTGCCCGTCTCGGAGCCGCCACCCGTCTGCTGCAGGGCGGCCACCTGCAAGGCTACACCTTCCTGCTGGGTGGTGGTGTCATTGCCGTGATTTATCTTGTCGTGTTTGTGCTGCCCCGCATGGGCCATTGATGGAGAAACTGAATGAGCGTTCTTGAACTAATCATCGCACTCCCGCTGCTCGCCGCTCTGGCGATCTGGCTCGGTGCGCCTGCCCGCGCTGCATCCCTCGGTGCCACGTTCATCAATCTGATCCTCGTGTTCTACACGGCGGTTCAGTACTGGGGCAAAACGGGCCTCGCCTTTACCCATTCTCGCCCGATCCTCGAAAACCCATCGCTCAGCTTCGCCGTCGGTGCGGATGGCATCTCGATCATCCTCGCCCTGCTCACTGCGCTGGTGATGCTCGCTGCCATCTGGCAGATTGAGGATCGCCCACCGATCTTCTACGTTTCCTCGCTGCTTATCGGTGGTGGTGCGCTTGGGGCCTTCCTCACCACGGATGTTTTCTTCATCTACGCATTCCATGAGCTCGCGTTGATCCCGACCTTCCTCATGATCGCACTGCACGGGCGTGCAGAGCCTGCCCAGCGCAAGGCCGTTGCATGGAAGGCCACCATTTATCTCGGTGTCGGCAGTCTCGTGCTGCTCGTTGGTTTGGTCTGGCTGGTGCTCGAATTCAGCGGCGGCTCCAAGCTCACCTTTGATCTCGAGGCCCTCCGCAGTCAGGCCAAGCTCAATCCCTTGCCAGACGCCAAGCAGGCGCAGATCTTCTTTGTGCTTCTTCTTGGATTTGGCTCCCTCGTCAGCCTCTTCCCCTTCCATAGCTGGGCCGCGCCGGCTTACGCCACAGCACCTACGCCCGTGGCCATGCTTCATTCCGGCGTGCTGAAAAAATTCGGTCTCTACGGCCTCATCCGCATCGCTCTGCCGCTGCTGCCACAAGGTGCACATGTGGAATGGGTGCAGAACGCGCTGCTCTTGATGCTGCTTGGCAACATCCTCGTCATGGGCCTCGTCACCATTCATGCCAGCCGCCTTGATGACACCCTGGCCAACTCCAGCGTGATGCACATGGGCTACATCTTTCTCGGCATTGCCGCAGGCACCGAGATCGCCCTGAAAGGCGCGGTGATCCTCATGTTCGCACACGGCATCTCCATCGCGCTTCTGTTCGGTCTTTGCGGCCGCATGCGCAATCAGCTTGGCACTTTGGAGTTCAACAAGCTCGGCGGCCTCGCCACCCATGCCCCAGCTTTTACGGTGTTGTTCGCCTTTGGCACCTTTGCATCCATCGGCCTCCCGGGCCTCACCAACTTCGCCGGTGAAGTGTTGATCTTCCTCGGCAACTTCACCGAGTTCAAAGCAGGCGTTCTGACCAATCTGCAATGGACCGTCATCCTGGCGCTCTGGGGCGTGGTGATGTCCGCAGTTTACATGCTGCGCGCCTACCGCAGCATCTTCCACGGCAGTCCTGCCACAGGTCTCTTCATGATCGATCCCGTGTTCTCCCAGCGCGTGCCGTTCATCATGCTCGCCACCACGCTGCTTGTCACCGGCTGCTGCCCTTGGCTGCTGCTTAACCTCATGAAATCCGCGCTGTAGTCCTGCCATGAGCGTTTTCACCATCGAAGCTGGCCTCGCCATTCTCGGACTCGTCCTCCTCTTGCTGGAGGCCTTCAAGCCCGACATCTCCCGTCGCACTCTCGGCCTCACCGCCATCGCTGGCGCCACCCTCGCGCTCGTGCTGTTGACCCTCGCGCCGCACGACTCTGCCAGCCTGCCCGGCTTCATCCAGCCCTGGCATCAGCTCGACAGCCTCGCCCTCTTCTACAAGGGCTTTGCACTCGTCATCACCATCCTCGTGCTTTGGCTCACGCTGGAATGCGCCCCCTACCTCACTCGTTTCACCGTCGATGGAAAACTGGCCGAAATGTTCAGCCTGCCCCTTATCGTCTGCGCCGGCATGATGTGGATGGCCTCCGCCCGCGACCTCGTCACCGTCTTCGTTGCGCTCGAACTCGTCACCGTCTCGTTCTACGTCCTCGTCGCCTTTGCACGCAAAAGCGCCTTCAGCCTTGAAGCCGGCGTCAAATACCTCATCCTGGGCGCTCTTTCCACCGGTGTACTCGTCTATGGCATCGCCTGGATCTACGGTGCCACCGGCACAATGAGCTTCGATGGCATCGCCAAGGCGCTCGCCAATCCTGCCACCAGCAAAATCACCGCGCTCTTCGGTGCCGCCGTGCTGCTTTGCGGTCTCGGCTTCAAAGTCGCCGCCGCTCCTTTCCACATGTGGGTTCCGGACGTCTATCAGGGCGCTCCCACTCCTGTGACGGCCTTCCTGTCCGTCGGTTCCAAAGCCGCTGGCTTCGTCGTCCTCACTCGTGCTCTGGACGCCTTCATGGCCGAGGGCTCCATCATTGGCAGCGAGATCCAGGGCTTCCTGCTCGTCATCGGTTCGCTTACCGCCCTGCTTGGCAGTCTGCCCGCCATGTTCCAGACCAGCGTCAAGCGTCTGCTCGCCTACTCCAGCATCTCACATGCAGGCTATCTTCTTCTCGCACTCGCCTGCCGCGAAAGCGCCCGCTTCGATCTCTCCTCCGGTGGCGTCGTCGCCTTCTACCTCGCCACCTACCTGCCCATGACCGTCCTCGGCTTCCTCGGTCTTGGACTCATGCGCGCCAACGGCCTTGGCGAAGACATCAAGGACTTCACCGGACTTGCCAAGCGCAACCCGCTGCTCGCGTTGCTGATGACCATTTCCTTCGCTTCGCTCGCCGGTTTGCCGCTCACTGCCGGTTTCCTCGGCAAGCTCTTCGTCTTCCTCGGTCTCGCCGACCACGGCTACTGGGGTGCCATGAGCTGCGCCGTAATCGCCGCCGCCGCTGGTTTCTACTACTACTTCAAGACCATCCTCGCGATGTAC
>NZ_JBIPNG010000349.1:0-7084 GCF_044373815.1 Prosthecobacter sp.
AGGTGGCCGCCATGCTGCGTGAGTGGTATGCGCAGTGCGAAAAAGTTCTGAAAACCCGCGATGCCATCATCGACAAGTTCATCGGCGACGGTGTGTTTGCCTACTGGCCGGGAGATGACATCAGCTCCCGCATCAAGGCGACCGAGGCCGCCAAGATTCTCAGCAGCCCTGATTCCAGTGAATCTCCCAAGCGCAAGTGGCTGAAGGAGAACATGAACCTCGAAGTTCATTGCCACATCGGCCTGAACATCGGTGATGTCGCTCTGGGTGCCATGGGCCGTGGAGTGAACACCGCCGTGGGTGAAGCGGTGAACGTGACTTTCCGTATCGAAAGCCTGACCCGCAAGCTGCAGGTGCCAGTGCTCGCAGGTGCGCCATTTCTGAATGGCTGGCCGGAAGGTCTGCAACTCTACCAAAACGCCGGCATACATCCGGTGAAGGGGCAGCCTGATCCAGTCGAAGTCTATTCGCTGATCGACGTGCCGACGATGTCGTTCTAGGACGCGTCGCGGTCGAGGAGGCGCTGCATGTCTTCACGCGTCATGCGGTAGAGCAGCCACTCGCTCATGCGTTTGGCACCGATGCGCTGCTCATAGACTTGTTGAGCGTTCACATTCCAATCCAGCGCCGTCCACTCCACGCGGCCACAACCGCGCTCATGCGCGAGGCTTACCACCTTTTTGAGCAAGGTGCCGCCCACGCCGGCTTTGCGGTGCTCGGGGAGGACAAAGAGGTCTTCGAGATAGAGGGTCGGCAGCGCGAGAAAGCTTGAATAGGTCTCCACGAGAATCATGTAGCCGCAGGGAGCGGTGTCCTCGTTTACAAACGCGAGCCAGACTTCGATGCGCGGCTTTGCGCCCAGGGCATCCTCGACAAGCCGTGCCTGCGCGGACTCGTCGGGAGGTGGGAGCTTTTCAAACTCGGCCAGGGCTATGACCAGCTGGCAAAACGCGGGCGCATGCTCACGAGTGAGGGGGCGCAGTTCGATTTGCAGCGCTGAGCTCATGCATGCAGCACAGGATCGCCAAACAAGGTGAAGTGTCCGGCTTCAGCGACGCGAACCTTGAAGATTTCGCCCGTGTGACGTTCGGGATTGCCGTCGAAAACCACGATGCGGTTTGAGCCTGTGCGGCCGGTGAGGCGCTGATCGTTCGTCTTGCTGGGTCCTTCGCAGAGGATTTCGACCTCTTTGCCCACGAGGGCATCGTACATCGGCAGGGCGATGCGGTTGACCAGCGAGAGCAGATCCTGATTGCGCTCTTCTTTGACGCGCTCGGGCACCTGAATGGCCTCTTCCATCTCTGCTGCGGGTGTGCCACGGCGTTTGGAATAACGAAACACAAAGGCGTTGTCGAAGCCGATGGTTTCAAACATCTGCCGCGTTTCCAAGTAGTTCTCTTCGGTTTCGCCGGGGAAGCCGACGATCACATCCGTTGTCACCGCGATGTCCGGGCGCGCCTCGCGAATGCGCTGGACGAGTTCGATGAACTTGGCCGCGGTGTAAGGGCGGTGCATGCGCTTCAAGATGGCATCGCTGCCGCTTTGCACAGGCAGATGCACATGTTCCGCGAGTTTCGGCAGGTAGGTGAAGGCTTCGATGAGATCCTTTTTGTAGCCAATCGGATGAGGACTGGTGAAGCGGATGCGTTTGATGCCGGGCACTTCATGCACGGCCTCCAGCAGCTGCACGAAGGGGCTTTTGCCGTCCACTGCCGGAAACTCATGCCTGCCGTAGAGATTCACAATCTGGCCGAGGAGGGTGACCTCTTTCACGCCACGATCCGCGAGGCGTTTCACTTCTTCGACGATGTCTGCGATGGGCCGACCGCGCTCGCCGCCGCGTGTGTAAGGCACGATGCAGAAGGTGCACTTCATGTTGCAGCCCTGCATGATGCTGACGAAGGCGCTGGCCTGCTTTTCCTTCAGCGTGTGATCACGGATGGTGTTTTGGGAGGAGGCTTCCTCTTCCACATCGACGATGGAAAAGCGCTCGTCGTCCATCTGCTTCGCTTCTTTGGCACGGATGATCTCGTCCACGTAATCGACGACGCGATGGTACTTCTGCGTGCCGACGACGAGGTCCACGTTTGCTTTGTTCACCAGCTCGCTGCCGCGGCTCTGCGCCATGCAGCCCATGAAGCCGGTGACCAATGGTGTGCGCCGCCGCCGCACCATGCCCATCTTGCCCAGGGCTTTTTGTTCCGCCTGATCGCGCACGGAACAGGTGTTGATCAGCACCACGTCCGCGTCCTCGTCACGAGCCGTCATGGTGTAGCCGCGCTCGACGAACATCTGCGACACCTGTTCGGTGTCGCGTTCGTTCATCTGGCAGCCGTAGGTTTTGATGTGGACGCGTGGCATTGGGGGTTGGGAGAATACCCAACCCCGGCCAAAAGACAACCTCAAGGCGCTTTGGCCCTGCCGGGTCAGGCCTTGATCTCAAAGATCGCCTCGACCTCCACGGCTGCGCCGGTGGGGAGTTGGGCGAAGCCCAAGGCGCTGCGAGCGTGGTAGCCGTCGCCTTCCTTGCCGAAGATTTCGTGCAGCAAATCGGAGCAGCCGTTGATGACGAGGTGCTGATCTGTGTATTCCAAGGTGGAGTTCACGCAGCCGAGTACCTTGAGGACTTTGAGGCCGTCCAACGTGCCGTGGGTGTCCCACACGGAGCGCAGCACCTTTTCGGCGCAGTTCTTGGCGGCCTTGTAGCCGTCTTCCGTTGAGACACCGGCGCCCAGCTTGCCCTTGAGATCGCTCACATGGCCGGAGGTGAGGAGTTGATTGCCGCTGCGGATGCAGAGGTTCAGGTAGGCGGGTGGCTGCTTGGTGAAAACGAGACCGAGGGATTCTGCTTTTTGCTGGGGTGTCATGATGGAAGTGAGAAGTGAACGCAAAATACGAACTGGGAAAACGAAAACTGGCAAACAGTTGCAATCACAGCCGTCAGGCCTTCACCAATCCGCCCATCTGCCACATCAGCTTGTCCAAAGCGAGGCCCAAGCCTTCGCTGCGACCATTGAGCAAACCGGCCCAGCAGAAGCCCTTGGCGGTGTGGACCATGATCGTGGTGGTGCCGGGAAGCGATCCGGTGTGCCACCAGTTGGGCACCTTGTTTACGTTCCAGCCGCGTGCGTAGCCCTCGCTGACTCCATGCGTGGTCATGGCATGAATTGAATCCTGTTTGAGCAAAATCGGAAGCTGGGAGGCGAAGCGGACCAGATCGCTGGTGGTGGCGATCCAGCCGCCGTGCGAGTCCATGCGCGTGACGTTCATGCCGTAAGCCGCGCCCGGTTTGGCGGTGAGATACATCACCTCCTGCGGCTGCCGCTCCGCCAGGGTATTGCCGGCGATCTGCATGCTGGTGATGCCGCATTTTGTCAGCACCTCCTGCGTGATGAGCTTGTCGTATGGCAGCTTCAGCACTTTTTCCAATACGCGGCCCAGGACGCAGTAACCAAAGTTTGAATAGGCGAAGTGTTCTCCGGGCTTGTGGGTTTGTTTCTGATTGGCCAGCGTCCAAGCGATGAGCTCCGCGTGGTCCATCCGCGGATTTTTAAACATGGGGTCATCTTTGTCGTTCGCCCAGCCGCCGCTGGTGTGGGTAAGCAGGTGATCCACGGTGACCGCCGCCACATCCCCGCTGTAATCTCCACCCAGGATGCTCTGAGGGCCAAAGACCTTGCTGTCGGGCTGGATCAGACCTTTTTCGATGCACATCATCACTGCGGTGGCCGTAATCGGCTTGGAGATACTGGCGATGCGAAAGCGGTGCTGTGGGGTCACGGCTTCTTCAGCATCCGCATCGGCAAAGCCATAGCCTGCCTCGAAGTCGATCTTGCCATCTCTGCCATAGGCGATGCTCATGCCCTGGATGCCATGCTCACGCAGAAATGCTTCGGCGATGGCACGGATCTTTCCCTCCTCGGACGTGGGCGCAGCAGCAGCAGCAGCAGCAGCCATCGGCCATGCGGCCAGCGAAGTCACAAAGGCGCGTCGTTTCATGCGGACCACATCACACCTTGACGCCCAGCTGCCGCCAATGAAAACATCCCGCATGCTCCGGTTTCTCATTCTGCCTGCTTTCCTCACCTTCAGCGTCCATGCCCAGACCGTGGATACGAGCACGCTCACGGGCAAAGTCGTCTGCGGCTATCAGGGCTGGTTCCGGTGTGAGGGTGATGGCAGCAACAATGGCTGGCATCATTACGCCGCTGGCAAAACCTTCGAGCCGGGGCACTCGCACATCGAGCTATGGCCGGATGTGAGTGAGCTGCCGAAAGAAGCCCGCTTGGCCACGCCGTTCAAGCATACCGATGGCCGCACCGCCGAGGTCTTCAGTTCCGTGCATCCGGCTGTCGTGCAGCTTCATTTCAAATGGATGCGTGACTACGGCATCGACGGCGCTTTTGTGCAGCGCTTCGCCGCCACCACACGTGACAAGCGCTTTCGTGAACCGATGGATCAGGTGCTCACGCACTGTCAGGCAGCCGCCAAGACCAACGGGCGCGGACTGACGCTGATGTATGACCTCAGCGGCATCAAGGAGGATGGTATTCAGCTGGTGATCGACGACTGGAAGCGCCTCATCACCGAGAAACGTCTGGACCCCAAGGGCTCCAGCTATTTCAAACATCACGGCAAGCCCCTCGTGGCGCTGTGGGGCCTTGGGTTTAATGACCGTGCGCCGATGCTCGAAGAGTGGTCACGCTTGATCGCCTTTCTGCGTGATGATCCTGAATTCGGCGGCTGTGCCATCATGCTGGGAGTGCCCTACTACTGGCGCACGCTGGACCATGACTGCATCAAAGACCCCCAGCTGCATGCACTCATTGCCCGTGCGGACATCGTCAGCCCTTGGGCGGTGGGACGCTTCGGTACGCCCCAGGACGCCGCCAGCCGTGGGGAGAAAGTTCTGAAGCCGGACATCGCGTGGTGTGCCGAGCACAAGGTTGATTACCTGCCGGTCCTCTTCCCAGGCTTCAGCTGGACGAATCTCTCGAAGTCACGCAATCAGGAGGCGAAGTTTGACGCGATCCCGCGTCGTGGCGGTCAGTTCCTTTGGTCACAGGCGACTGCGGCCAAGCAGGCCGGGGCGCAGATGCTGTACGTGGCCATGTTTGACGAACTGGATGAAGGAACGGCCATTTTCAAAACCGACAATCATCCGCCTGTGGGTGAAAGCCGCTTCCTCGCGGAGCCTGAGCTGCCGAACGATCACTACCTGTGGCTCACGGGTATGCTTGGCAAACTGCTGCGTGGTGAGACACCGGATACGATGCCCAAGCGCTGAGCCGGATTTACGACAAGTCCGAGGCCAGAACCGAATTCGCCGCACGCAGCGCCAGCTCCTTGGCCTGCGCAATCACGCGCACAGAGGTGGCGTCAAAGAGGTAGGCATGGCAGCTCGGGCAGGTGATGGCGCGCGTGACCACGATGGAGCCGCAGCCTTCGCAGACTTTGTACTGCTCTGGGTGGGTGGCGATCTTCTCGGCCTGCTTCAGACGTGAGTCTGGTTTGTGCTCATGCGCGCTCATTGAATTACAATACGATGCTACGACGACATTGGCCGAGTGCAACGCCGCTGATAAACAACTTACACTCTTTTTTGTGCTTGCTCTGCTGATGTTCAGGCACCCTCAGCCCAGCCCGGCGACGCTCCAGCCATCGCGGTATTTCCGCGTGAGCTGGGCATTGAGCGCGGGCTGGTTAGTCACCTGGCCAGCGGCGGCGTCCCATTCGATCCAGCCGCCGGGATTGCGCTCGGCGAGGACGCCGAGGAGCACCGCCTCCGTCACGGGGCAGCCGTATGTGGGCAGATCGGCGGCGGCTTTTTCGCCCTTGATGCAGGCATCCACCCAATCGGTGTAATGGTTTGCGATGCGGGTTTTCGGATAGGCGAAGCCGGTGAATTTCTCCTCTGGCAACAGCCACGGGCGCTGGCTGTGTGGCTTGAAGATGCTGCCGTTTTCTCCAATGAAGAAAATGCCGCTGGGGGTGTCTTTGGTCAGCACGCCGGGCTTAATGACGCGGGGGTCATACGGATAGCCGCCGTCGGTCCAGGTCATCTTGATCTTGTCGCCCACCGTGAGAAGTGTGCCGGGGAACTCGAGTTCCAGATGGCGCTTCTGCGCATAGAGATCTCCCTTGCTGCCTGCATCGAGACAGCGGAGGCGGGTGGGTGCGGCGAGGCCGAGGCAGGCAAAGACGACGTCGAAATAGTGGCAACCCATGTCACCCATCATGCCGACGCCGAAATCGACCCAGGAGCGCCACATGGAGGGATGATAGGCACCGTCAAGAAATGGCACTTCATCGGCCACGCCCAGCCACAGATTCCAGTCCAGATTCGCCGGAACTGGATCTGCCTGCGCTTTGCGTTCGGTGACTTTGGGCCACCAATTCGCTTTTTTGTTCTCCCAGCAGATGATTTCCTTTACCTTGCCGATGGCACCGCTCTTGATGAGATCCACCGCGAGCGAGGTTTCGATGCTGGAATGTCCCTGCGTACCCATCTGGGTGGTGACTCCAGCCTTTGCTGCCTCGGCACCGAGAATCCGCGCCTCGTGGATGTGATGGGTGAGCGGCTTCTGCAGATAGACGTGCTTTTTTGCCCGGAGCGCCGTCACTGCCATGGCCGCATGCATGTGGTCCGGCGTGCCGATCGTCACCGCGTCAATGCTGTCGCCCAGCTTGGCGATCATCTCGCGATAATCATGAAAGGGTGCCGCGCCTTCCAGCCGCTTGGCGGCATCGGGGTCTTGAAGTTCTTTTCGCCGGGTTGCATTGCCGCCGCGGGCGAGTTCGAGTGTCTTCGCATCCACATCGCACATGCCAACCAGCCGCACTTTGGAGTGCTGCAGCACGCTCATCACCGTTACGGCTCCCATCCCGCCGACTCCGATCGAGGCCACTTGGAACATCGAATTCGGGGACCGCGCGCTCAGGATGGCGGGGGCGGAAATGGACGCGGTGGCGGCGAGGGATTGCTTGAGGAAATGGCGGCGGTTCATGAGGGGGATGGGAACGCAATGACGTGAGCAGCTCTCTCGCCCGTTCTCGGTCCTCAATCAATCCCAGCAGACTTGGT
>NZ_JBIPNG010000350.1:0-7083 GCF_044373815.1 Prosthecobacter sp.
TGGCGTCGTCGGTTGCAGGTGGCGTTTGCTGACGCAGATCGTCGCTGAAGGAATCGCAGAGCTGCTTCCAGACATCACGCCATTCCTGCATGCGAGTGAAGGAGAGGAAGTTCGATTTGCAGAACTTCCTCAGCGCATTGCGTGAACCGCCCGAGGCTTCGGGCGTGGCGTTCCAGATTTTGAGCAGTGTGATGAAATCGGACTCGGGAGCAGCGAAAGCCTTGTGTGCGGCGTTGGCGAGTTCGCGTTTTTCTTCGGGTCGTTCGCGGGGGTCGGGAATGCTCAGACCAGCGGCGATGATGAGAAGTTCCGGCAGGGCTTTCTCAACGCGCGCCTGCAGCAGCATGCGGCCCAGTGTGGGATCGAGAGGCAGACGGGCGAGTTCGCGGCCGAGGGGCGTCAGCTCGTGCGTTTCACTGAGTGAGCCGAGCTCATGAAGCAAATCGTAACCGGCACGGATGGAAGCACTGACGGGCGGATTGATGAAGGGAAAGTCCTCGATCTCGCCGAGCTTGTAGGCCTTCATGCGCAGGATGACCTCGGCAAGGTTTGCACGCTGAATCTCCGGCATGGTGAAGCGGTCGCGCTTGTCAAAATCCTCCTGTGAGTAGAGGCGGATGCAGATGCCGTCCTGCACACGGCCTGCACGGCCCGCACGCTGATTGGCACTGCTCTGCGACACGGCTTCGACGGGCAGGCGCTTGGTGCGTGTGCGTGGATTGTAGTGGCTGATGCGCGCGAGGCCGGTATCCACCACGTAACGGATGCGCGGAATGGTGATGGATGTTTCGGCGACGTTTGTGGCGATGACGACGCGGCGTTTGCGGCCCGGTTGGAAAATGCGCTGCTGCTCGGCGGAGGCCATGCGGCCAAAGAGGGCGAGCACTTCAAAGCCGGAACCGAGGCGGCCATCGAGAAGATCGCGCGTTTCGCGGATGTCACGCTCGGTTGGCATGAAGACGAGGACGTCACCGTCGTCAGTTTCAATGAGGGCGTTTTCGACGGCAGCGGCGGCACCGTCGATAAAGCCGAAGTCGTCTTCACCTCCCGAGAGCGGCGCGTAGCGAATATCCACGGGAAACATGCGCCCGGAGACTTCGATGATCGGTGCGCCACCAAACGCGGCGGAAAACGCCTCGGTGTCGATGGTGGCGGAGGTGACGAGCAGCTTAAGATCAGGCCGCTTTTTCAGCAGGCCCACGAGATAGCCGAGGAGGAAGTCGATGTTCAGTGAACGTTCGTGCGCTTCATCGAGAATAAGCACGGAATAGTTCCGCAGCATGGGATCGCTCTGGATCTCGGCCAGCAGGATGCCGTCCGTCATGAATTTGATGCGAGTGTCGCGGCTGGTGTCGTCGCTGAAGCGCATCTTGCAGCCGACTTCGCGACCCCAGGGAACATTAAGCTCTTCCGCCACGCGTTTAGACACGCTCATGGCCGCCACACGTCGTGGTTGAGTACAGCCGATCTGCCCGCGCGCATCGTGCAGGGCTTCGAGGCACATCTTGGGCAGCTGCGTGGTTTTTCCCGAGCCAGTTTCGCCTGCCAGGATCACCACCTGATTTTGGCGAATGGCCGCAACGATCTCGTCACGGCGGGCCGTGATGGGCAGGTCTGGAGGATAACTGATGTGCGGCATGGAGCGAAAACGGGCGAGGAGAGTAGGCGGAAAATGGCAGATGACGAATTCCGAATGACGAATGTCCCGAAGATGTACTATCGGCCATGGAGTCCACCCGCACAAAAACCGCACCTCAAGGCAATTGCGCCGTCACTGGCAAGTCACAGCCTATTTCCAAGCTCCTCGTGCTGCGGGAATTGCGGCCCAACATTGCCAACACCCTGCGCACCCATCATCCCGATCTGGCCGATGACTCACGAGTGAGCGCTGAGGCAGTGAACGCGGCGCGGCTGGAATACATGCGCCACTTGCTGGAGACACAGGTGGGCGATCTGACGAAGCTGGACGAAGAGGTGGTGGAGAGCCTGCACAAACATGAGGTGCTGAGCGAGCGGCCGCTTTCAGAAACTGAGGAGGTGCAGAAGCTCACCTTTGGTCAGTGGCTTGCGGACAGGATCGCGGCCTTTGGCGGGAGTCGGAGCTTTATCATTTCTTTCTGCCTGTTTTTGGTGCTGTGGATTGTGGTCAATGCCGGGGTGCTGTTGAAGCAACCCTTTGATCCCTACCCCTTCATCCTGCTGAACCTCATGCTGTCCTTCCTAGCCTCGCTTCAGGCACCGGTGATCATGATGAGCCAGAACCGGCAGGAGGCGCGCGACCGCCAGCACGCGGAGGGTGACTACAAAATCAATTTGAAGGCCGAACTTGAGATCCGCCACCTGCACGAAAAAATGGACTACCTGCTGCATCAGCACGCCACCAAGCTGATGGAGGTGCAGCAGATCCAACTCGACCTGCTGCGCGAGCTGGCGCACGGGCGAGGCAAGCCGCAAGTGTGATTCAGATCGAGCGCGGCAGCGGCCCGACTGGAATGAGTTTCACGTTTTGCGAAGGCAGCTTGGCACCGGTTTTGATCCAGTCGTGGAGAATCCGGACGTCCTTTTTGGAAATGGCATGGCCGCTGGGCGGCATGGCTCCGGGGATTTCATCAGGAAAGGTGACGACCTGGAAGAAGCGGCTGGCCTGAGGTTTGCCGGGGACAATCCAGTGGGAGCCGATGAGCTTCGACAAAGCATGCGTATCGTTGATCGGCGGCATCGTGGAGAGCCGGTTGTCGCCGTGGCAGTGCACGCATTGATGTTCGAGGACGGTGAGAGCGGGCCCCCAGTTTCCGGACTCGGCGCTTACGGTCACAGATTTGTCTTCCCAGACCGGCTGGGTGCAGGAGGAAAGCAAGACGAGGCAGGCTGAGAGCAGAAGTCGTTTCATGGCTCAGCATGCCAGCATTTCCCGGTCTTCACACCTCAATGCTTGTGCGGGAATTGGCCTACTCCTCACCTTTGAAGTACTCCACTTCCTGCATTTCGAAGGCTTTCCGGTGCGGTTTGGTCATCCATTTGCCGGAGTCGGGGTAGTGGATCACATCTGCCTGCGGCTGGTCGGCAATGACGAAAAAGGTGAGGTCTTCGGTGCCGTAGTTGATGAGCTGGTGGGCCTCTCCGGGCGGAAAGACGAGGTAGTCGCCCGCCTTGATGTTTTCCTGTCCCTTGGGGGTGCGCACCGCACCGCTGCCGCTGAGGATGTAGTAAGCCTCCCACTGGGCGGTGTGCTCATGGAAGGGAAAATTGAGCTTGCCCGCTGGAATGCGCTGGATTTCAAGATCGAAGGGATGGCCGCCAGCCCAGGTGCCGATGTCCTTCTGCCCGCCTGCGGCGATCGAGAGCGACCGCCGGGCGAGTCCGTACTTGCCTTGAGGGGAGTTTTGCTGGGTCCAGGGGATGTCTTCGGCATTGGTGCGGGTCATATGGGCAGGTTGTAGCACGCAACGGGCGTTTTGGCGTGCTTTGGAGCAAAGAATTTTTCAGCAAAACCGGCATCCCCACTTGCCAAACGGGCGTTTCCAATACAGTTAGAATCATTCTAATTCTAAATTCGTCATGCCCCCCTCCCCTTCACGCACTCCTGCCAAACCTACCGGTCTGGACTGCCGCCTTGCCGTGCTGGGTTCGGACGTACGCCTGACGCCGCACCGGCGTGAGGTGTTCGAAGTCCTGGCCTCCTCCACGGACCACCCCACGGCCTACGACATCCTGGACCGGGTGAAAAGCCGCAGCCCCGGCATGTCTCTGGCCACCGTTTACAACTGCCTGGAGCACCTGACCACCAACGGTCTGATCAAGCTCGTCCATCTGGAGCGTGGCCAGTCCCGCTACTGTGCGAACCTGCACGAGCACATCCATTTCCATTGCGAGACCTGCGGCAAGGTCATCGACGCGCACCCGACCACCGACTTCGACCCCGCCAAGTTCTGGAACCTTCCTGCCGGCACCAAGATCGCCCGCACGGATCTGGCCATCCACGGCACCTGCTCCAAATGCGCGGAAAAAGCCCTGCACTCGTAAGCCTGAACCCCAACCCCCTTTCCATGTCCCTCGAAATAAAAGCCCTCCACGCCAAGATCCCCGGCCGCGAAATCCTCAAAGGCCTGAACCTCACGATCAACCCCGGTGAAGTCCATGCCATCATGGGCCCGAACGGCTCAGGCAAGAGCACCCTGAGCAAGGTCCTCTGCGGCCACGACGACTACGAAGTCACCAGCGGCGAAGTCCTCCTGGATGGCGAAAACATCCTCGACATGGCCGTCGATGCCCGCAGCCGCGCCGGACTCTTCCTCGCCTTCCAGTACCCGCATGAAATCCCCGGCGTCAGCAACGCCAATTTCCTCCGTGCAGCCTTGAAGGCCCGCCTGCCAAAGGGTGAAGACATTGATGCAGTGAGATTCTACAAGCAGCTCTACGCCCGCATGGACCAGCTGGAAATGGACCGCAGCTTCACCAGCCGCAGCGTCAATGAAGGCTTCTCCGGCGGTGAAAAGAAGCGCAACGAGATCCTCCAACTCATGATGCTGGAGCCCAAGTACGCCATTCTCGATGAGACTGACTCCGGCCTCGACATCGACGCCCTCAAAATTGTCTCCCGTGGCGTGAACGCCATGCGCAGCGAGAACCGAGGCTTCCTCGTCATCACTCATTACCAGCGCCTGCTGAACTACATCCAGCCAGACATCGTCCACGTCCTCAAAGACGGCCGCATCGTGAAGACCGGCGGCAAGGAGCTCTCGCTGGAGCTTGAGGAGCGTGGCTATGACTGGGTGACTGATGAGTCACTGGCTACGGCAGCTTAAGCGCACAGAAACCCGCCAAACTTTAACATTATGGTCACCGCCCCAGACAACGACATCTCCGACATCAAGGTCGACAGCGTCGGCGATTTTACTTTCCCCGAGCGCAACAAGTACGACTCCGGCTTTGGCATCACCGAGAAGACGGTCGATTTCATCGCCGACGTGAAGAATGATCCCGACTGGATTCGCGAATTCCGGCACAAGGCGCTCAAAATCTTTCAGGACAAGCCGATGCCCACGCATTGGGCCACGAAGGATCTGGAGAACATCAAGTTCGATGAGTTCCGCTACTACCTCAGCGACGGCCAGAAGCCGAAGCGCTCTTGGGATGATGTGCCAGATGACGTGAAGAAGACCTTTGATCGTCTCGGCATTCCTGAGCAGGAACGCAAGTTCCTCGCGGGTGTCGAAGCTCAGTATGACTCCGAAGCCGCGTACTCGAACATCAAGGCTGCGGTCGCAGAGCAGGGAGTCATCTTCGTGAACAGCACCGAAGGTCTGCACAAACATCCCGAGATCTTCCGGAAGTGGTTCGGCAAGGTGATCCCGACGGGCGACAACAAATTTTCCGCGCTCAACAGCGCCGTGTTCTCCGGTGGCTCGTTCATCTACGTGCCGCCCGGCGTGAAGGTGAAGCATCCGTTGCAAGCCTACTTCCGCATCAACAGCGAGCAGTTTGGCCAGTTTGAGCGCACGCTCATCATCGCGGATGAAGGTGCTGAAGTGATGTACATGGAGGGCTGCACCGCGCCGAAGTTTGAAACCGCCACGCTGCACAGCGCGGTGGTGGAACTCGTGGCCATGAAGGGTGCCAAGATCCAGTATGTGACCGTGCAGAACTGGAGCAGCAATGTCTTCAACCTCGTGACCAAGCGCGGCATCGCGCATGAAGACGCCGAAGTGCGCTGGATCGACTGCAACATCGGCAGCCGTCTCACCATGAAGTACCCTGGCGTCATCATGAAGGGCAAGCGCGCCCGTGGTGAAGTCATCAGCATCGCTCTGGCCAACAGCGGCCAGCATCAGGACACCGGTGCCAAGATGGTCCATGCCGCCGATGACACGACGAGCAACGTCATCTCCAAGTCCATCTCCATCGGCCAAGGTCGCAGCACCTACCGCGGTCTGGTTCACATCCCGAAGCACCTCAAGGGCTGCAAGAACAACACCGAGTGCGATGCGCTGCTGATCAACAGCAACAGCCACACGGACACCTACCCCGCCATCAGCGTGCGGGGCAACCAGCACTCTACACAGCATGAGGCCAGCGTCAGCCAGGTCAGCGCGGATCAAATCTTCTACCTCATGCAGCGCGGCCTCACTGAAGCCGAAGCCATGAGCTTGTCCGTGAACGGTTTCATCAATGACCTCGTGAAGGAATTCCCGATGGAATACAGCGTGGAATTGAAGCGCCTCATCGACCTCGAAATGGAAGGAAGCGTGGGCTGATCTGACCCGCCGGCATCCAACAAACTTTGTCATTCGCCATGTCCGCCACTCTCGCACTAGCCCCCAAACACACTCCCGTCCCAGTGTCTCAAGACTCCGAAACTCCCGCTTCTTCCGGCCTCGAAATCACCGTGCCTGTGCGCGATGAAAAATCCGCACCCGGCTGGTTTCTCGCCCGTTCCGAAGCGGCCTGGGCTGAATTCCAGACGCTGCCGATGCCTGGCATCAAGGACGAGAACTGGCGCTACTCCAGCTCGAAGAAAATTGAACTCGCCGATCATAAGCCTGCCGCCGCACCCACGGATGCAAACACCGCTGCTGCTCTCGCGGCCACGGAAGGGCTCAAGGAACGTGCAGCACGCTTTGTGTTCGTGAACGACGTGCTCGTCGAGTCTGACACCACGAATCTGCCAGCTGGCGTGGTTTGCGTGACCTTTGCGGATGCGCTGAGGGATCACAGCGAGGTGCTCAAGGAGCACTTCATGCAGCGTGAGATGACACTGGGCTCAGCCAAGTTTGCCGCCCTGCACCTTGCTCACGTCAAAGCTGGCGCGGTCATCATTGTGCCGAAAAATGTGGCGATTGAGAAGCCCGTCGAAATCTTCCATTGGGTGGTCGGCGATCACGCAGCGATTTTCCCGCACACGCTCATCGTCACCGGTGACAATGCCGAGGTCAGCGTGGTTGATCATTACCGCAGCCTCGAAGGCGAAGGCGGCCTGAGCATTGCCATTGCCGATCTTGTCGGTGGTCGTGGCAGCAAGATCACCTACGCCGCCTGCCAGGAGCTGGCGGATGATGCGCAGGCGCTGCATCTTTCCAGCATCGT
>NZ_JBIPNG010000051.1:0-22674 GCF_044373815.1 Prosthecobacter sp.
CGTGTCGATCTCCGCAATGGCCACTGTCGTTTTGACATGCTCCAGCTGGTAGGCGCTGCCAGCCGTGTCGGGCAGATAAAATGAGTCCAGTTCAACGAGCAGCGGTCTCCCAAGCGACAACTGCTCCTCGATGTGCGCCGTCAGCGGCCGGTAGATCGCCAGCTCCTGCACATCGAGCGCATAGAGCTCATACAAATCTTCCAGCTGGTATTTGAAAAAAGTCCACTGGTCGCCCTCAAAGTCGATGCCCAGCGTGAACGGCAGGGCCGCTATCGGCTCAAATCCACGGGCGTGGAGGACTTCGATCCACACATCGACGTAGCAGTTCGTCTCCGCCCACTCGCGCTCCTGCGTGTGCAGGCGATGGCGCGTGTAGGTTTGTGGATCAAGTGCTGGAAACGGCCGGCTCATAGTTCCAAGGCGTTTTTCACCTCATACGGCCAGCGGTC
Source organism: Prosthecobacter sp. (assembly GCF_044373815.1). Classification (GTDB taxonomy): domain Bacteria; phylum Verrucomicrobiota; class Verrucomicrobiia; order Verrucomicrobiales; family Verrucomicrobiaceae; genus Prosthecobacter. The sequence goes on from NZ_JBIPNG010000051.1 coordinate 450, forward strand.
AGGATCGAATCCATGATGCTTGAACAAGGCCAGCGTGACGCGTTCCATCCCAAAACCAATGCATGCTGAATGCGCGGCCTCACCGTTCGCCTGCTTGATGTCGAAGGCTTTGCCGAAGTAATCCATGTGGCAGTTGGTCGAGGCGATCGCCGTCGGCTTTTCATTTGAGGCCACGGCAAAGGTAAACTCGTGCTTCAAGTCCTGATCCTTCTGCGATGCCGCCATCACACGTCCACCACGCCCAAAAAACGGATCATTGGCGACCACGATCTCCACGCCGAGTCCGACCTCCGCCAGAATGTCCCGGCCCAGCTCGATCCATTGTTTGCGATGCTCCAGCGCCTGCTCGGCAGTGCCAATGCGGACGAACTCGCGCTGCCGGAAAATTTGCAGGCGGCATGGATCAATTGAAGGCTCATGCCGGAACACCTGCGAGAATAGATCCGCCGTCTTGCCCTCGCTCGACAGCGTACCAGTCACTGTGGGATACAGCGGGTAGCAGCATGCGGGTGTCAGCATCAAGGCGCTCGGAACGAGGTCCTGGGTCCACTCCTCACCGCTCTCGCGCTTTGTCAGCATCCCCACATGTTCGCGATCGCGCCCCATGAAACTGTGCACGGAACCCATCAGATCCGGGAAGTTCTCTATGTGGCTCGTCTTCAAATAGTGCTCGCGGCTCAGCACCCCGGGCAACCGCAAAACATCCGCCTGAAAGTGCGCTGCGCGTCGTGTGATCAGACGGTCAAAGCTCTGCAGCACGCCTTCAAACACACCGTTGTAACCATAGACACCGCGCACGCCAAGCGGCACGAGCAGCCCGGCCTCAGTGACCTGGTCGAGAAACGCCTGATAGGCCTCGGTGATGGGGAGAGTTGCGGTCGAGGTGCACGTCATAAATCAGCCTTCCTTGTGAACCATCAGCATTGTGGCGTTCAGTTTCAAAATGCGGTCGTTGTTGACCATCAGTGCCGCGCCATAGGCATCCCGCAGATGGCGGGCGATGCTGAATTTAGAATCGTTGCGATAACCCGAGATGCCGCAGATCAGCATCGCACGGCCGACGATGTCCACAAACTGCTGCGAGGTCGACAGCTTCAGATTGTTCGTGCGGATGGAAAAGCCAAACTCTTCAAACACTCCCGGGCAGTCGCGACTGCGCAGTTCGTCGTACTCACGGGCCATGGCCGTCACATTGTTCCTCATCACTTGCAGCACTTGATCGACCTCACCGAGACGGATGGCCGAGATGGGTGTTTCACCGGGTGTCTTGCGCGCCTCAGCACGCACAAAGGCGCGGGCCTGGTTCACTGCATCCATCGCAATGCCCGACCACAGCGCGCCCCACACGATGTGCGAGTAGGGGTGCATCGTCTGCCCTAGAATCTCATTGAAAGGCTGCGGAATGATCTGCTCCGCGTTGCCTGTGGCTGTCAGTTCAAAGCCTGAGCTGCAGGTGCCGCGGAAACCCATGGTGTCCCAGGTCGAAAGCGGCACGGTGGTGTACTCTCCTTTGCGCACCATCACGTGCACCTGCTCATTCGCCGGCGCATTCGGTGCGCTGCGGCAGGTCACCAGCATCTCGTCCGCAAAGTCACCGTAGGAAATGACCGGGGCTTTCTTCGTGAGTTTGAACTGATCCCCCGTGACTTCCACCGCACAGATGCTGGAGCGCAGATCTCCGCCAGTGCCGATCTCCGTCGTCGCAGAGGCCATCAGGCGCTGCTCCTCCACCAGCAGCCGCAGGTAGTCACAGAAAAATTCCGACTGCTGGGCATGATGCACGAGGCAGGCCACCTGAATCTTGTGCATCGCATAAATCATGGCTGACGAGCCGCAGTACTGACCCAGAGTCTCGCAGATCTTCGCGACCTGCACGAGGTTCAAGCCCATGCCGCCATACTCTTCAGGAACATACGCGCTCAGCAGGCGCGCCTCGCGCATGGCATCGATCGACTCTTTCGGAAAGCGCGCCTCCTTGTCCACATCCGCCGCATGAACTCGGAGCACCGATTTGCCCAGCGCATGCACCTCCTTCAAAAGTTCGTCAAAATCGACTTCGGTGCTGCAAAGAGTGCTCACAGGATTGGATTGGGGGTGGGGATTCGTACGGGCTTGAACAGCTGGGGCACATCGCCGCTCGGGCCTAGGCCGCGAGCTTCGTAATCGCCTCCGCGATGGATTCGATGCTCTTGAAAGTGCGGCGACCGATCAGGTTGTCAGGGAACTCGACATTGAACTTGTCTTCCAGCGCCAGCATCACCGCCACCGTCGCCAAAGACGTCAGGCCAGCATTATAAAGGTCATCAGCCTCAGTCAGATTCTCCACGGGGAACCGGCCATGCTGGGCAAGGACTTCACGGATGTCAGGCACCAGAGTGTTGCGTTCGTTCTCGCTCATAATGATAAATAGACTAAATGTTTATGATTATAATAAACATAGAAAATGCAAATTGGTCCAATTAATTTTATCTATTCCCGAGTCTTTATCATCCATTTCTTTAGCCGCCTAGGTTTATCCTTTGCGTTTTACGTTCTAAGGGATGGTGCAACTCTGGTCCACGATTTCCACCATCCCTCTCTCATCACCTTGATTTTCAAGGCCTTGTGACGACTCACTTGAAAAGAACAATCCCTCGGCCAAAGGGCCAAGTGATTCAGCGCCCGGTCAGCATGTGAACCTTGTGACTGATCAGAAGGGCAACCGAAATGGAAAGGACGGCATAGAGAGCCATCCAATCGTCGTCGCTGAGTTGCATGCTAAGCTGCATGGGCGACATGAGGCAAAGCCGGGCGACAAAAAGTAGAAGCAGTGCCATGGCAAAAAAAGAGCGGTTTCCATACCAATCGGCCCAGTCCCTCTGACTGCGCGTACGTTTTATTGAGCCACCTCGAAATAATCATCCTCCGCGATGTCCGGGATGCCAACGACGAGGACGCGCATCTTCCCACGCGCACCATGCACGACGCCGGGCGGGATGTGTACAAGCGAACCCTGACTCACAGGCTGTTCGATGCCGTCCAGCACCACAGTGCCACCGCCATCGAGGACGTAGTAGAGTTCCGTGGAGCGTTTGTGGTAGTGGAGCTTCGCGCCGTCGATGTCCACCGCATGCGCCCAGGCAGCAGGAGACAGGCCCGCATCTTCACGGCTGATCAAGCGATCCCGCCAGCCACACGTGCTGCGCTCACGTGGCGTGTGGCCCTCGTGGCGGATCAGCAGCGGACCAGTGGTGGCCATGGCTTGCAACAATCAGGCTCGTTATCTGTGACCCTGATGCGTTTTGATTTCATCCACGAGGTGGGCAAAATCGCCCTTCTCACACAGGCGGACGAAGCCTTCGGTGAAACGTTTCAGCTCATCCCACACACCCCGAATGTGTTCCGCCTCCTTGGCGTTGATGTGGTTGTCAGAAGCCGCCTTGCTGATGGCCGTGAGGAGATCGGCAAACTGCTGGACGATTTCCTGCGTGGCAGGCATCAGCTCCATGCCGCGCGGACCTCCGCTGATGGGATTCTGCACAAAGACCCCGTTCGCCTTGTGGCAGAGCCACTGGATGAGCTGCGGATCCTTGGTGATCTCAAACAGCTGGCGCACGCGATCCAGCGGATTGGAGGTGCCGCTGCCCTGCTGCTCGTCCGGCTGGGACCACTTGTAAGCGAGCGAGAGGGAAACGCCCATCTGCGCTGCCACCTCTTTGAAGCTGGTTTGCTCGACGGCCTTGCTGATCACTTCATGGGAGTCCATGCCTGACTTGTTTCAGAAAGTGAACCATTTGGCAAGCAGCATCCTTGCCGTTCTGCCATGGCAAATGTCACGCAGCCTTGCTCTTTGCGCTTGTAGAAGAAAATTCCACACGCGTAATCTGCCGACCTCATGAAAATCTCATCCCTCATCCTCGCGGCGGTCGCTTTGCTGCTGACCTCCTGCCTGGAAATCAAGTCCACGATTACCGTCAACAAAAACGGCACGGCCATCATCGAAGAGAACATTGTTCTGGGTGCTCAACTGGCGTCGATGGTGGAGGGCGAGCAGGGCGGACAGTTCAGGAGCCTCGTCATGACCGAGGAAAAAGCCGCGGCACGTGCGAAGAAACTTGGTGAGGGCGTGACCGTCAAATCTCGTGAGGAAATGAAGACTGCCGATGGTAAAAGCGGGGTGAAAGTGGTCTTCGCCGTCGCTGATTTGACGAAGCTGAAATACGTGCCGTTTGAGCCGGAGCAGGAAAACCCGACGGAGCCGATGACCTTTGCGCTAAACGGTGCCTCCCTCACCATCACCAATCCTGAAGTGGACAAAAAGCGCGGCGGTGGCCGTGCTGCTGTGCCGAAGCCACAAATGACCCCGGAAAAACTCGCCATGATGAAGGGGCAGCTCGGGATGATGAAGCCGATACTGGCCGGCCTGCACATGGTCGTGGAGATAAAGGGTGCCGAGGGTATCACCAGCTCTGACGCGGCCTATCTGAGCGATGGCACGATCAGCTTCATGGACATGGACTTAGACAAGCTCATGGAGAAATCCGATAACTTTGCCAGCTTCGCGGAAGCGACGAACAACGGAATCAGCATCGCTGACGCAGCGGTGCAGTTCAGCAAAGTGGAAGGGCTCAAATTCGAGGGCAAAAAAGTGGTCACGGCTGAGCTGAAATAAGCCACCGAACGAATCGACAGTACCCATCCAGCAAAGCCGGGGCATCACGCCCCGGCTTTTTTGTGAACCTGTCGGGATCGGCATGACTTTTCGTTTGCCGCCCCGCTCTGACGCCGGAGATTCGCCGCCCATGATCTCCCAGCTTCTCGATTTCGCCCTGCACATCGACAAACACCTGCAAACCTTCGCGCAGGATCATGGTGCGCTCATTTACGGGCTGCTGTTTGCGATCATCTTTTGCGAGACCGGTCTGGTGATCATGCCCTTTCTGCCGGGAGATTCACTTCTGTTTGCCGTGGGCGCTCTGTCTGCCCAGGGGCTCATCCGCATCGAACTCATCATTCCGCTGCTCATGTGCGCCGCCATCATCGGTGACAACCTGAACTACTGGATCGGCCGCAAAGCAGGCGGCTGGATCGTCAACCAGCGCTGGTTCAAGCGCGACTACCTCGCCAAGACCGAGGCCTTCTTCGTCAAGCACGGCGGCAAGGCCATCATCCTCGCGCGCTTCGTGCCCATCGTCCGCACCTTTGCACCCTTCACCGCCGGCTTTGGCCGCATGGATTACCGCCGCTTCCTAGTCTACAGCCTCGGCGGTGGCTTGGTCTGGGTGCTCAGCTTCAGCATCGCAGGCTACTTCCTCGGCAGCATCCCGATCATCAAAAACAACCTCAAGCTGGTCTTCGTTCTCATCATCGTCGTCTCCATGCTGCCCATCGTGTTTGAAGTGCTCAAACACAAAGCAGAGGCCAAACGGGCGCAGAAAGAAGCTGACAAATCCTGACAGCCGTTGAGCAGCATCACTCTTGATTGTTCAAGTGGTATTCAAAAGAGCCATCCAACAGATGGATCTTTGCCAACCGCTCAGGACATTTTCCGGACAAGATCATCTCGATCTCTGGCTCGGTAATCTTTTCGCCCTGAGGGAAACCCAGCCAAACCATATTTGGAACATCGAAGCCTGGGGGATTCATGCGTACCGCCACCAGTTGGGTCCTAGGTGACGTCGCTGAAGCGGGGCTCGTCCCTTCAAATGGCCACGAGCCAGCAAAACCGTAAAGGACCTGCCAGTCCTCTTTCTTGATCCATCGGCAATGTTTGAAAAAGCCGGCGGTTTCTGCCAGCGTCCCCTGAGGCTTGAAGTGCTTGCTGAATAATGCCTTCAGCGCATCCAAACGCGCTGTCGGAAGGGCTTTTTCATCTGCAACCACGCCGGCCAAGGCTTCGGCAGTGCTGTTATCTGTCGCTTGCTTCGCAGCATTTAATTGGAGCGAACAGAGTGTGTACAGGCCCAGCACCCAAATGAACCACATTCCTCTGGATCCTGCTCCCACTTGGATGACTGAATGTTTCATAGCTTCTCTTTTCACGGCCCTGGCACCCGCGCCCCCGTGCTCGGGTTCATGTAGTAGCCGGGAGCACCGCCGACCCCGGGCACAAAAATCGGCTTCGTGGGCATCCTGCTGTTGTAGCGCTGGTTGTTGTACGGAACCGCCATGCCGGGATAGACCGGCATGTTGCCAATGGTCTGATAACTCTGCACCCCGCCGTATGCATTGATCACACCGCTCGAACTGCGGCTGCCAAAGGGGCCTGACACATTCTGCTGGTACATGAACTGGTTCCCCTGCGGCATCGCCGTCGGTCCGGAACCCGGTGCATACCCACCACGTGGCACGGGAGCTCCGCTGCTGCCCGCCATGCTGGCAATGCTCTGGCTGGGGCTGCTGCGCGGTACGGCTTCCGGGCGGTTGGCAGACGGATAGTAATAACTCGAACCGTCCCCTCTCGGTGCGCTGTCACAAGCGACCAGTGAAAGAGCGAGCAGCGCAGGCACACAGAATCGTGTTTTCATGCCTGCAGGGTATCATGACCGTCAACCCGGTGGTGGAAAACTTTGCCAGCACGGGCAAACGCGGCAGAATGCCCGGCATGCAGCCCGTTGTCGTCGTTCAGCATCCTTTGGCACAGTGCCATCTCGCCGCCATCCGTGCTGTCGGCACGCCATCGCATGAATTTCGGCGGCATCTCAACCACCTCGCGCGCCTTCTCTTCCTCGAAGCCACCCGTGAGCTGCCGGTGCAGGAGATCAGCGTGCAGACTCCGCTGAAACAAACCGTGGGCGCACAGCTGGCACGCCCGCTGGTCTGCGTGCCCATCTTGCGCGCCGGCCTGGGTTTGCTGGATGGCATCCTGCCGCTCGTACCGGACGCCGTCGTCGCCCATGTGGGCATCAGGCGAAATGAGGAAACCGCCCTGCCGCATGCCTACTATGCAAATCTGCCCGCCAGCCTTTCCACTGCAGATGTGTTCCTGCTGGATCCCATGCTCGCCACCGGCGGCAGCGCCTGCGAGGCCGCACGCCAGCTCAAGGAAGCCGGAGCCATGCGCATCACCATGATCTGTGTGGTGACCTGCCCTGAAGGACTTGCGGCGATGCAACTCTCCCATCCCGATGTGGCCATCGTCACCGCCGCCATCGACGCCGGCCTCAACGACAAATGCTACATTGTCCCCGGCCTCGGCGATGCTGGAGACCGCTATTTCGGCACCTGAAGTTTGCTTCCTGTTCGCACGATCCGGCCCTTAAGCAGCGTTTCATTCCTTCCCATGCCAATCACCTTCCCCCCTCTCACCCGCCGCAACTTTTTGCAGCACGGCACCGCCGCTGCTCTGGGCGCCCTCGCCACGCAGCTTCCCGCGCTTGAGATTCCAGAACAGACCTGGGTCCTGTTTTCCGACCCCCACATCGCCGAGGACGAGGCGCTCGTCGCACGCGGCGCCTGCATGGCGGAAAATCTGCGCCGCTGCGCCAATCAGGTCCTCAAGATCGGCCAGAAGCCCTTTGGCCTCATCGTCAACGGCGACTGCGCCTACCTCGAAGGCAAGACGGAAGACTACGTCACCTTCACCCACTGCATTCAGGCACTGCGCGAGCAGTCCATTCAGATTCACTGCACCCTCGGCAACCACGACCACCGCAACAACTTCCTCAACGCCATCATCGGCCCGCCGCCGCCCAATGCCGAGCGCCCCATGAACGTGCCGGACAAGCACGTCGCCACCGTCACCAGCGCCCAGGTGAACTGGATCCTGCTCGACTCCCTCGACCTCGTGAACAAAACCCCCGGCATGCTGGGCGAACCCCAGCTCGTGTGGATCGAGCGTGAACTGCGCAACGCGCCCAACAAGCCCACCTTCATCGTCGCGCATCACAATCCCATGCAGACCAGCATGGACGACAAGAAGAAAGGCAGCTGCCTGCAGGACAGTGATGCCCTCTTCGACCTCCTCGCCGCCTATCCCAAAGTGCAGGGCTACATCTACGGCCACACGCACAACTGGCTGAAAACGAAGCACGAGAAGACCGGCCTTCCTCTCATCAATCTCCCGCCCGTCGCCTACACCTTCGACCCCAAACGCCCGAACGGCTGGGTCATCGCCCGCATCAATTCAGAGCGCGCCGAATTCGAACTCCGCGCGCTCAATCCCGCGCATGAGGAGCACGGGCAAAAGCATGTGATCAGGTTCGTGTGACGCATCAAGACCTGTCTGGCAGTGGTGCGGGCACTCCTGCCTGCAAGTCGAGCGTCTCCAGTCTTTCATTCCGGCCCAGCGGCCTCACTCATCCACACTCGCAGCATCCACAGTCCGCATCATGGCGTCCAGGAACTCCTGCGCGGCGTCGATCGGCAGTATGATCGTGTCACGGCGGCCGCGAACGTCCTCGGTGATCTTGATGAACTTGCCGCGATCATTCTCCTTGAGATCGAGGAAAAAAATCTTCCGATCCGTGACGATTTTTTCGGAATGCAGGGGCGGATTGGGCGGACGCCGTTCGTCTTCAAATTCTGTGTTCCTCATGCCGGTAACCTCCACTGACTGACGATTCGCTGTACTTTGTTCTGGGTGAATTCGATGCCGATTCTAGGAGCAGCGCCGGGCTTGTCAATCCTTCTCACGGCTCATATCACGACCTCAAAGCCGCCTTTCGCGCACCCTGCCTTCCTTCCTCGGCCGCCAAAATCTCCCGTGCGAACATTCCGAGGCTCAGCTTTTCAATCCTCCCCCACCCCGGCGATCAGGAATTTATTTAACCCCTCAGGCACGCGCAACTAGGCTCGTCTAATTGCATTGAAGACGATCTGCAAAATTGTAATCGCCTCGCCTCGGGTCAGTTGCTTATATCGCACATCACCTTTCCGCCAACTCTCCCAACGTGTTCGAACTCTTCCAAGCCGCCATCCTGCCACACCAGCTTTTGCTGACGCTGCTGCTGACACTGGTCGTCTGCTACTGGCTTCTGGTCCTGCTTGGCGCGCTGGATTTCGAGGCTGATCTCCCAGACGATCTGGGCACAGACGGCGATGCCCACCACGGTGCAGGCTCCTCAAACGCTCTCGGCATGAGCACCGGCGGCGCCTGGCTCTCGGCGGGTCGTTTCCTCGGCTTCTCGCAGGTGCCCCTCATGGTCTGGCTCAGTTTCATGGTCCTCTTTCTCTGGTTTGGCTCGCTGGCGCTGAACGAATGGTACAACCAGGCTGGCAGCCTGTTGCAGGCCATCTGGCTCCTCCTGCCCAACCTCCTCGGCAGCCTCATCGTGACCAAGCTCGTCACCCTCCCCGTCGCCAAACTCTTCAAAGCCATGGGAGATGCCGACTCCGAAGCCGAGGAGGTCATCGGACGCACCGGCGTCATCACCTCCACGGAAGCGGATGCCTCCTACGGTCAGCTTGAAATCACCACCGCCAGCGTTCCGCTGCTCATCAATGTCCGCACTGAGCCGGGAGTCACACCGCTGAAACGCGGCGACTCGGCCAAAGTCATCTCCGCCGGCCCCGACAATATTTTTTACCTGATCGAACCCGCTCCCCAGAACTAACCCACCACCTTTTCACCCAACTCGCTCATGACCTCATCCCTACCCCTCGCTCTCCTGCTGGAAGGCAGCCTTCTTGTCGGAGTCATCATCATCGGCATCTTTCTCGGCATCCTGATTCTATTCTCGCGCTTCTTCCGCAAGGTGCAGCAGGGCCAGGCAATCGTCCGCAACGGCATTGGCGGCACCAAGGTGACCTTCAACGGCATGATCGTCATCCCCGTGGCCCATCAGTCCGAGTACATGGACATCTCGGTCAAGCGCATCGAGATCGAGCGCAAAGCTCAGGAAGGCCTCATCTGCAAAGACAACCTCCGCGCCGACATCAAGGTCGCTTTCTTCGTCCGCGTGAACAAGACACCGGAGGATGTGCTCCGCGTGGCCCAGAGCATCGGCTGCACCCGCGCCAGCACTGTGGACACCATCCGCGTGCTGTTTGACGCCAAGTTTTCCGAAGCCCTCAAGACCGTGGGCAAACGCTTCGAATTCGTGCAGCTCTACAATGAGCGCGATCATTTCAAGAGCGAGATCCTCAAAGTCATCGGCACCGACCTGAACGGATTCACCCTTGACGACTGCGCCATCGACTTCCTCGAACAAACGCAGCTCGAGAACCTCGATCCCGACAACATCCTCGACGCCGAAGGCATCAAGAAAATCACCGAGCTCACCGCCATCCAGGCCAAGCTCTCCAACAACATCCAGCGCGACAAAGAAAAAGTCATCAAGCAGCAGGACGTTCAGGCCCGTGAAGCCATCCTCGAACTCGAGCGCCAGCTGGCCGAAACCGAGTCGAAGCAGAAGCGCGATGTCGAAAGCGTCCGTGCCCGCGAAACGGCCGAGACGATGAAGGTCCAGGAAGAAGAACGCCTGAAATCTGAGCGCGCCCGGATCAGCGCCGACGAAGAAATCGCCGTCGCGACCCAGAACAAAGATCGCCAGGTCCTCGTCGCCCAGCGCAACAAGGAGCGCACCGACGCCGTCGAAGTCGAGCGCGTCACCCGTGATCGCGATCTCGAAATCATCGACCGCGAGCGCGTCACCACGCTCAAAGCCATCGAGAAGGAAAAGGCCGTCGAAGTGGAGAAAAAGAACATCCAGGAAGTCATCAAAGACCGCGTGGCTCTCGAAAAAACTGTCGTCATCGAGCAGCAGAAGATGAAGGATGCCGAAGCCTTCGCCACCGCCGACCGCGAGAAGCAGGTCGCGCTCACCAACGCCGAGAAAAACGCCCAGGAGCAGCTCATTCAAAAAATCAAAGAGGCCGAAGCCTCCAAACAATCCGCCCAGCTTGCCGCTGAGCAGTCAGCCTTCACCACCATCAAAGCCGCCGACGCTTCCAAGCAGGCTGCCGAGCTTCACGCTCAGGAATTGCTCACGCTTGCAGAAGCCCGGCAGGAGTCCGCCTCCAAGGATGCCGCCGCCGAGAAGTCCCTCGCCGAAGGTCGCACCGCCAGCTCCGCCGCCATCGGCCTCGGAGAAGCCCAGGTCCTGCTTGCCAAGGCCGAGGCTTCACAGAAGCAGGGCACCGCAGATGCCGAAGTCACGCAGCTCAAACTCGCTGCGGAAGCCGATGGCATCACCAAGAAGGCGCAGGCCATGAAGCTTCTCGAAAACGCCGGACGCGAACACGAAGAGTTCAAGCTCACGCTCGAAAAGGAAAAAGCCATCGAGCTCGCGCAGATCAACATTCAGAAAGACATCGCCGCCGCCCAGGCCAACGTGCTTGGCGAGGCCATGAAGTCCGCCAAGATCGAAATCATCGGCGGCGAAAGCCAGTTCTTCGACAAGATCACCAACGCCATCGGCAACGCACGTGCCATCGACCGCATGGTCGAAGGCAGCCGCACCCTCACCGACGTGAAGGAAACCTTCTTCACCGGCGATCCCGACTACTTCAAATCCCAGCTCAAAAACATCATCGATCAGTTCGGCCTCACCTCCGAAGACACGAAGAACCTCACCCTCAGCGCCCTCTTCGGCAAACTGATCGGCCTCAACCCCGACGCCACCACCTTGGACAAACTCACCGGCATGATCGGCGCCGCCTCCCGCTTCGGCCTCACCGAGCAAACCGTCAGCGGCCTCCTCGCAGCCAAGGCGGCGAAGAAGGCATAAATCCGCTCATCTAGCACATGCGTTCGACACACGCGGAATTCACAGCCTCGCACCAGCGTCTTGGAGTGCGCCAGTCCTCTGGCGCTTTCCGAAGTCCCCCTGCCCGCGAAAAACTCCAGAGAACAGGCGCATCTCAAGTCGCTCACACGAATAGGATGCAGTGCTCCTGCCGCTAACACCCGATGCCCGAAGCGCCTCCATCTCCCCAACCCTCCCCGCAGCTCGAAGCCGGCGCTTACGAAGTCATTCGTCAGCGTCTCAACAAGCACGGCTCCGAATTGCAGCGTCGGCTGGATCTGCTGAACGCCGACCGCAAGGCGGAGTTCGGCGGCATTGAGACAGCGCTGCTGGCCACGTCACGCCTCACGACAGAAAACAACTGCCTGCCGCGCGACCTCGCCGCCATCGGCCCGCACCGCTTCCTGTTTGGTTACAACGTCCACCTCGGTCTGCGCAGCACCATGCGCATCGAGGACGTGTTCGCGGTCTACGATTATCACACGTCGGACCACAGCTTTCATCCCAACAAGGACGGCCTGCTCAGCGATCCCCAGTTCGTCGAGGACTTCGCCTACCTCTACAACTACTACAAGCACGCCTCCTTCCTGAAGTTCCACCGCATCGGCCCGCATCTTTACCTGGGCTTTCAGGTGGGCCAGCGCGCCACCGAGGTGAAAGCCTTCAAGTGGCTCGTGGACGATGACCACGGCACGCTCAAGTACCTCGGCAACCGCAGCGACCACGAATTCGTCTTCCCCACACCGCAGGAGTTTGCGTGGAAGCGCGCCACGCGGGACATGTACATCCACGGCACTCACCCGCACATCAGCATCGAGGACCGCGTTTTCGTCGAGACCATCGGCGGCGACCTCACCGTGAAGGTGGAAAACAACACCGACACCGGCCGCGGCATCTACAGCGATCCTGTCGAAAACAAGGACCAGACTCTCGACGACGCGGAGGTGCACTACGCCATCGTTGGCAATCTCATCCTTCTCAAAGTCCTGCCCTATCAGGAAAAAATCTGGCGCCATCTCGTCTTCAATGAACGCACACGCCAGGCGCATCGCATCGACAGCATTGCGGAGAGCTGCGTACTCCTGCCGGACGATCACGGCATACTCTTCCCCCATGGCTATGTACTGCAAACCGGCGAAGTAAAACGCTTTGAAACCGGCCTGCCGCCCATGCGGTTTGAAAAACGCATCGCCGCTGCAAACGGCGAGGACACGCTGTTTGTCTTCAGCCATCTCGAAAGCGGCTCGTACCTGCTGCTCAGCTACAATCTCATCACGCAGAGCGTCGCCACGCCGCAGCCCTGCCATGGCTTCAGCCTTTTCCCGAGCGGTGAACTCGTGCTCTTTTCGGCTGATGAAGAGCCGCGTAAACACCACGTCATCCAGGTCTGGCGCACGCCGTTTGTTTCCACCGATGTCAGCGCCGCAAAAGCCTCGCAGACTTTTCTGAGCAAGATCGGCAACGCCGAAATCGTCCGCGCCATGGCCGAGTGCCATGGCGTGCTGACACTGCTCGCGAAGGACGATTCCTTCTCAGGTCTTTATGTCGAGCTCGCCCGCTCATGCGGCGACATTGCCGACAGCTACTTTTGGGTCGGCCGCGAAGAGACTCACGATCTCAAGAGCATCCTCGTTGAAATCAAGAGCACCGCTGAAGCCGCGCTGGGCGAGTTTGAAAAAGTCAGCCGCATGCGCAAGACGGCAGCGGATCAAACCCACACGCTGCAGGAGAAATCCCAGAAGGCGCTCAACTCCGCCGCCAACACCGATCCCACCGACATCCTCGGCTTCGTCCATCTCCTCACCTCTTTGCGTGAACTGCGCGGCCAGATCATCGCCCTGCGCGATGTACGCTACACTGACGCCGCCGAGATCGACCGCATGGACAAGGCGGTGGCGGAAGGAGCAGACAAGCTCTCCGCCCGCTGCGTCACCTTCCTGCTTAAGCCGGAGTCTCTGGACCCCTACCGCAAACAGATCTCCGAGCAGCAGGCCCGTGTACCTGCACTGGCCAAAGTCAACGAAGCCCAGGCCGTCGAAGAAGCCCTCGCCAAATCCAGCAGCGAGCTGGAAATGCTCACCGCCATCGTCAGTGGCCTCAAGATCGAAGACGCCACCGAGACCACGCGCATCATCGAAGGCATCTCCACGCTTTTCGCTCAGCTCAACCAAGTCCGCAGCGTCCTGCGCAACCGCCGCAATGACCTCGCCAAGACCGAAGGCGCAGCACAATTCCAGGCCCAGCTCAGCCTGCTCAGCCAGAGCGTGCTGAACTACCTCGAAGTCGCCACTACACCTGAGAAGTGCGATGAATCCCTCACCCGCGTGCTCGTGCAGATCGAGGAAATGGAGACTCGCTTCTCCGACTTCGACGACTACGCCGCCGAGCTGATCAAGAAGCGCGAGGAAGTGCAGACCGCCTTCGAGTCACGCCGCCAGAGTCTCAGCGATGCCTTGAACCGCCGCTGCGGCAGCCTCGGCCAGTCCGCCGAACGCATTCTCACCAGCATCCGCAACCGCCTCGCGAACTTCGCCAAGCCCGAGGAGGTCCACGCCTGGCTCGCCGCAGATGCCATGGTCGCCAAGCTGCGCGATCTCATCGAAGAACTGCGCAAGCTCGGCGACAGCGTCCGCGCCGACGAACTGCAAACCCGCCTCAAGACCGTCCAGCAAGATTCCATCAAGCAGATCCGCGACAAGTCGGAAATTTTTGTCGCTGGCGGCGATCTCATCCAGCTCGGACAGCATCAGTTCAGCGTGAACAAGCAGCCGCTGGAGCTCACGATTCTCCCTCGTGAAAACGGCCTTGCCTTCCACCTCACCGGCACGCGTTTTTATGAGACCGTCGAAAACCCTGAACTCGCGACGCAGCGCAGCGTGTGGGATCAGGCCGTCGTCTCCGAAAATGCCGATGTCTATCGCGCCGAATACCTCGCCTGGCAGATGCTCAAGGCCGGCGCAGGCGATGACGTGGCCACGTTCATGGCTCAGCGCTATCACGAAGGCTACACCAAAGGCGTGCACGATCACGACGCCGCGCTGCTGCTAAACCCCCTCCGCGAGATGCAGCAGGCCCTAGGCCTCCTCCGCCACTCACCCGCCGCCCGCGGCTACGCCCGCCTGTTCTGGCATGCTTGGCCAGAAGACGACTCCAAGAAAGCTCTCCTGGCCCGCATGCAGTCCAAGGGTCGCATGCGCGATCTCCTCGGCATCTCGAATGCATCCGTCGATGACGAACTCGCGAAGCATTTAAAAAGCTTAATGGGCAACACGCTGGTGCAAGCTTCGTCACATCAAATCACTGCCTGCCTGCTCGACGAACTCCAATCCAAGCATCCCTTCACACGCTCCGCCGCCGCCACCGAACTCCTGCGCTCCTTCCACCGCGAACTCACCGTCAAACACGCCACAAAAGATTTCGAGGAAACCCTCACCTCCCTCACCGCTCAGCCCCTGCTCGCATTCGAAATCGCTTTGGAATGGATCACGGCGCTGAACCCCACTGCTGCCCCTGGCGTGCTGATCGAAACCGCAGCCATGGTCGTGACCAACGATCAACCTCCAGCCGCGATCCCCACCGAGCCCACCTCCCACGTCACCATCACCGGCTTGATCGGCACCCATGCCCGCATCGCAGACGCAAAGCTCGAACTCAACTACCACGAGTTCACCTCGCGCCTGCAACGCTACGAAGCCGAGGTCGTGCCTGCGTTTGAAGCCTTCCAGTTGCTCAAGCATCGCCTCGCCGACACCCGTCGCCGCGAACTGCGGCTCGATCAGTTCAAAGCCGGCGTGCTCAGCTCCTTCGTGCGCAACCGCCTCATCGATCAGGTCTATCTCCCGCTCATCGGCGCCAACCTCGCGAAACAGCTCGGTGCCGCAGGCAAGGACACGCGCACCGACCGCATGGGCATGCTGCTGCTCATCTCACCGCCCGGTTACGGCAAAACGACGCTCATGGAATACGTCGCCAGCCGTCTCGGCATCACGCTGGTGAAGATCAACGGCCCCGCTCTCGGCCACAAGGTCACCTCACTGGATCCCGCAGAGGCCGCCAACGCCAGCGCACGTGAGGAAGTTGAAAAGCTCAACCTCGCCTTCGAGATGGGCGACAACGTCATGATCTACGTCGATGACATCCAGCACACGAACCCCGAGTTTCTGCAAAAGTTCATCTCCCTCTGCGATGGCACCCGCAAGATCGAAGGCGTGTTCAAAGGCGAGGCCAAAACCTACGATCTGCGCGGCCGCAAGGTCGCAGTCGTCATGGCGGGCAATCCCTACACCGAAGTCGGCGGCAAATTCCAAGTGCCGGACATGCTGGCAAACCGCGCCGACACCTACAATCTCGGCGACATCCTCGGCGGCCATCAGGAAGTTTTCAAAGACAGCTACATCGAAAACAGCCTCACCAGCAACGCCACGCTCGCGCGCATTGCCGCACGCAGCCATGCCGATGCGCTCGCCGTCTTGAAGGTCGCCCAAACCGGCACCCGCGAAGGCGTCGAGTTTGAAGGCAGCTACAGCGCCGAAGAGATCAACGAAGCCGTCGCCGTCATGGAAAAACTCCTGCACGTGCGCGAGATCATCCTGCGCGTGAATCAGGAATACGTGCGCAGCGCCGCCATGGAGGACGCCTACCGCACCGAGCCACCCTTCAAGCTCCAGGGCAGCTACCGCAACATGAACAAGATAGCGGAGAAAATCCTCCCGCTCATGACCGATGCCGAAGTCGCCAGCCTCATCGCCGATCACTATCGCGGGGAAGCGCAAACCCTCAGCCAGGCGGCAGAATCCAACCTCCTCAAATGGCGCGAGATTAATACCCTCTCCACCGAGGCCGATGTCATCCGCTGGACCGAGATTAAGAGCACCTTCAGACGCAATCTCCTCACAGGTGGCGCAGGCGAAAACGATCCCATCAACCGCATCACCGGCCACATGAATGCCTTCACCGTCGGTCTGGAAAAGATCGAGCAGGCCGTGAGCAAACCGACTCTTTCCGATGTCACCATCGAACGCCTCCAGCGCATCATCGAAGGCCTCCGTGCCGTCCCCGTAAACGTCGAGATCCGCGTGCAGCCCGTCGAAAAAGAAGTCGCAGGCGAGTCACCCGTGGATGTCTCCAGCACCGTCGAGCAGGAATAAATCAACTCAGCCTCTTCTTGGCCACCCGCAGCGCTCCCAGTGTCCAAACCACAGGATAAAGCTGCTCATGATACCACAGCCTCGCAAAGTAGAGACCAATAGGCGCCGTCGGAAAACGAGTGCCGTTCTCCGTGGCCGTGATAAGCCATTGCACGCTGGCCATCATGTCTTGCTCTTCACCACTCAAAGCATGCAAAGCCACAGCCGTCTCCTCAATGCTCGCAGGCGCATTGGCATCTCCGCCAAACGAGCCATCGGCTTTCCGGGCGCTGCGCAAGTATTGGCAACCGCTCTGAATCAACGCTACAAACTTGCTGGCTAGCTGCTCGCTGCCACTCAGATGATTGACCACCTGCGCCGTGCCATAGACCGGATTGTTTTCGTCCGGCGTGTGCTCATTGCCAAACCACAACGGAATCCAGGAACCATCTGACAACTGCACCCGCTTCAAATAGGCGAGCGCCTGTCGCGTTCCTTGGTCGATGCGTTTCTTCAAAACTTGCGGCGCTGCATCTCTCCACACCCACCACGCGCACAAGGCATGCGCCGTGATCTCCGGCGTGCTACGGTCAAACGGCAGCGTGCCCCAGCCACGGCAAAACGTGGGAATGCCCCCGTCGCGATTTTGCAAATCAAGGAGCCAGGTGATCCCCTGCTGAATCGCCTCATCGCAGGAATGCCCGATCTTCTTCAGCGCGATCAGCGCACTCGAAGTGTCATCCGCATCAGGTACTCCACCAGGCAAATCCGTCCACGCCCAGCCCCCCGGCGGCGCATTGGTAAAAGGGTGAACTTCGCGATACTGCTGCGCCAGCAGCCATGAAATCGGTGGCGCGCTAACGTCCGAACTCCGCAGCGACAATGTCGTTCCCCACGTCGCCAGATTAGTATCAATGGGCCAGCTCCCATCCTCCCGCTTGGAGCGCACCAGGAAATCCACCGCCAGCGGCAGGCACGGATGATCCAGCTGCCCTCCACCAGCCAGCGCCATGGTGACAAAACTCGTCAGTGGCGTCGCCTCCAGATACCCCCCGCTGCTCGGTTGCAGCACCTTGAGCATCGGCCGGATGCGCGACCACGTCAGCGCACGCAGCCACCTCAGCGGATTCCACCACGCCGGCGGCTTGTTCTTAAACCGCGTGTAACCAATGGCGATCAGCGCCGGCAAAGCATAGCTCACCACCGGCAGCCCCACCGCCCCAAACCAGGTGCGTGGCAACGCAGCAAGCTCAAACGGCAGCGCAATGACATGCTTCCATGGCTTCTCCCCCAAAGTGCCGCACAAGGCGCAAAGCATGAGAATAGGCACGGAGAAAGTTTTGTCCTTGCCATAGCGGGACACCACCGCCTTCGCGATGGCCACAGGCTCAAGCGAACCGACTTGAGCGATGATACACCCGTTGGCAGCTTCAACGGTTGGCGAAGTCCGCATCCCCACGAGGTGCAGCGCACTCCAGCACAAGAGCGTCGTCGAAAGGTTGCTCTTGCTCAGCGTCGTATCGCCCCAGCCTCCATCGGCGTTCTGATGATCACACAACCACTGCGCCCCGGCAGCGATGTGCACCGCATGCTTGTCACGATCCACCAGCGCCAGCGCGACGATGGCCGTCGCGGTCGAAAGCGCGCTGCTGGACAGCCGCCCTTCCCAGTGGCCGCTCGCATTGCGCAGGGCATCCAGATGCGCCTGCGTATTGGCGATGGCGCTGTCGAGGGCGTCCATCATGGCAGAAAATCTCAGGCCTCGAGCTTCAGCTCAGGGCGGGCATCGATGGCCTTGGTGAGCGAGATCCAGCCACCTTCACGCTGCTGCTGGAACATGTACAAATACAAGGCGACCTGCTTGGCAGGATACGCCGCGAGCAAGGCGGTCACCGCAGCTTCAGCCTTGTCGTCCTCAATCACCTCGGGAAGTTCGGTCACTTCACCTTTGCCATCATGCGCGATCTGCGCCGCATCGAGGAAAGTAATAAGCATCTGCGGCTGACCTTTGAGCAGCCAGATCTGGAAGATCTGCGCCGTCACTTCTTCGTTCGACTTCGTATTGAGCTGCTCCAGCAGCCACTCGGCCTGCTTGGCACGGGACTTCTCCAGAATGAAAGCAGGACGAAGACGCTTGGCCGGAGCGAGCGAATCAATGACAGCCTTGTATGCAGCGCGCTGATCGGTCTGCATGTAGGTCATGATCTGCATGCGCAGCTCGGCACCGATGGCTTGAAGAAGTTGGTTGGGTCGCATCTGGAATGGGGGTGGAAACGGGGGGCTCAGCTACCACCACGGCACAGAAGTCGCAACCGTTTTGCCTCACAGCAGGCGAATCGTCAGCGGGAACCGATAAATCTTTCCTTCCGAAGCATTCACGATGCCGATGATGGTGAGCACGACGGTGGCCACCCCCACTCCAATCAAGAGCGGAATGCCGATAAGAATGAAGCAGAGCAAAAAGGACAGAAAACCATACACCAGGAAACTGAGCTGGAAGTTCAGCAATTCCCGCCCCTGCAGGTCGATGTAGCTGCTTTGATCCTTTTTGACCAGCCAGACGATGAGCGGACCCAAAATGGGAAAACCGACCAGACAAAGCACATGCATGACGATGCCCAGGGTTTTTTCATCCTGAGTGACGGCTGAATACGGCAGCGCGGGAGGTGAAGTGGGTGTTTCCATGACACCCAGAAGCTACTCCAAAGCAGAACGCCGCCCATTACAAACGCGGAGCCGGTTTCCCGGCTCCGCGCAAAGCAGCAAATTCGAAGTTCTCCGGCCGTCTAGACTTCCGGCAGCTTGAATTCCTCCACATAGTTCTCTGTGGCCAGCTTGTTCGCTTCGTCGGCGAACTCACCCGTGAACTTCTCGGAGACGGGATCAAACTCCAGCCAGGGGCCGGCACTGATCTTGTCCACGTTGAGGTCGATCTTATTGTCCTCGAGATTCTTCACGAAGTGCTCCAGCGTCTCCAGGCCGGCCTTATCATTCTTGAGGCGCTCCTGCACCTCCGCGACGTTCGCAGCCTTGCCCAGGCGGTAGGAGATGTTCGCCAGATGGGCCAGCGAAGCAGCGTGGAAACCGTGGGAGACGTGCAGGTTCGGGTTGATGATCTTGCCGGCACGCACCGAGTTGATGAAGTTGAGCATGTGGTCAGCACCGTCATTGAAGTTCTCGAACTTCTTGATGGCCTGGCCTTCTTTGTCATAAGCCTTGGCCTCAATGACGTACCCGCCTTCGCAATGGATGACGTTGCCGACGCGCGCAGCGGCGGTCTTGCCATTCACGCGGAAAACGGGCTCCAGCTTCCAGTCCATGTCCTTCAGAGGAAGACCACGGTTGTCAAACAGCAGCGGCGCGGGCTCATAGGCCCAGAAAGCCATCTGATTGTTGGCGGTCTCGCCATCATCCTTGTAGCCCCAGCGTCCGCCAAAGCTCATCACGCGCTTGGGCAGCAGCTCGGGATCTCCCAGTGCCCAGCGGCCCACGTCCGTCTGATGTGGCCCTTGGTTGCCGATGTCGCCATTGCCGAAAGCCCACTGCCAGTGCCAGTCATAGTGGAACTGCGAACGGTGCACCGGCTGCATGCCTCGTGGGCCTGCCCACAGCTTGTAGTCCACATCCACTTCTTGCGGCGCTCCAGCGGGGTCGGTCTTGACGTTGCGCAGGTCGTGGAAGGTTCCCTTGATCATCCCGTCCTTGGGCTGGATCGCCTCCGCCACTTTGCCGGTGGAAATGCGCGACTTGTAGTTCACACCACGGGACAGCGTCACCTTGCCGATGTGGCCTTCCTTGACCCAGGCCATGGCCTCCGCCCAGCCGGGGCTGGAACGGCGCTGCATGCCATGCTGCACCACGAGTCCCTTCTTGGCGACCTTCTCGGCCGCGTTCAAAAGCTGCCGGCCTTCCCAGATGTTGTGACAAACGGGTTTCTCCACGTACACATGCTTGCCATGCTGCATGGCTGTCATGGCGATGAGTGTATGCGTGTGGTTCGGCGTGGCGATGGTCACGGCGTCCACCTCAGGGTCCAGCATGAGCTTCCGGTAGTCGGAGTAAGCCGTGACGGTGTTGTTTTTCTTGGCCTGGCTTGCCACGCCCTTTGCGAGCACATTGGCATCCACGTCGCAGAGAGCGACGATGCGCACGCCCGGGATTTCCTCCAGGCTCTTGATGTGGCCTGCGCCACGTCCGTTAAATCCGATGACCGCGACACGAACGTCACCATTGGCACCCAGCGGTGCGGAGAAGGCTCGGGATGCGACGAGACCGGCGGCGCCGGCCACAGTGCCGCGAAGGAAGGTTCGGCGGGTGGTTTGGTTTTGTTTTGTTTGCATGGAATGAAGAGTTGGAATCAGGCGCAGCCGCACCTGAAAAGCGCGGCATGGAATACGTTAAGCCTAGCCAAAACGTCCGTGAAAAGACAACCTTTCCTTTCATTCCCCGCCGTTTATGCCCAATCCCCCGCCGTTTGTGATTCGGCAGACCTCCGATTCATAGCAACTGCCGGGCGGACCGCCCTGGATGGATGACTTTTGCGTGGTTTAGCTCCGCAAGATCAAGCAACAGCCCGGCGGCGACGGCGTGCCAGAAGTCCCAGCAAACCGAGCATCAGGAACAGAATCCGGCCTGGCTCTGGGACCACGACAATGATGCCATAGCTGTCAAAGAGGCTGGTATCCCAGGCAAGTCCGGGGGAAATGGTGGAAATGTCCTGCAGTTGCAGGTTGTTCGCCACACTGAACGCGCCCATGGCGGAAAGAGCGCTGTCGTCATGCGTCAGGCCCAGGGTGCTCCAGTCCATGAGATTGAAGACACTGCCATAAGTCACCCCGGTGAGATTGTTCAAGGACACCACCACCCGCTTGTCGTTGGTGTTCGTGCTGCCAAGAACCATCGTGCCTGCGGCCGAGATGAAGTCATGGCTGCCCGAGTGGTTGTCGTTCCAGCTGGTGCCGGACCCCGTGTTGGCTATCCCGCCAACACTGGTGACATATTCTGCAGCCGTTCCGCTTGGGTTGGCATGGAACCACGCAGCAAAGCTCGTGTCGGTCGAATCGGCCGTGCTCAGGCTCAGATGGATTGATCCGGTGTCAGCCACTGTCAGGGAGGTGGTGGCGGCGCTGAAGGTCAGGGTGGCGTTGCTCGTGTCTGGATCACCGTCGCCTGGCGCAAGAACACCTCCACTGCCGATCACCGTGCTGCCTGCAATGCTGCCAGAACCCGAAAGAGTCGCAGTGCTGTTGACCGTGACCGCACTGTTGCCAATGCTGCCCGCACCGCTGGCACCCACCTGAAGGGTGCCGCCGTTGACCGTGGTCGCACCCGTATAGGTGTTGGTGCCACTGAGCACCCAGGTGCCAGTACCGTTCTTCGTCACCCCGGTGGTGTTGGTACCACTGTTGTCCACGATGGCACCACTGATCTCAC
>NZ_JBIPNG010000052.1:0-22655 GCF_044373815.1 Prosthecobacter sp.
CCTTTGCGGCTGATCTCCATTTTGAGCTGCACATTGACCGCATAGGGGGCGATCTTGGCGAGATCGGCATACGGGTCTTCGGTGTGGAAGTTGCCGCTGTCCAAGTTGATGCCCGCCCAGGGGCTCTTGGCCGCCTTCACCATCTTGATGAGGTTTTCCGGCTCGGCGACGATGCCGCCATGGTTTTCCAGACCGAGGAAGACGCCTTTCTTGGCAGCGTAGTCGAGGCACTCCTGATAGGATTCGAGGCAGTTAGCCACGGCTTGCTCCTCGCTGAGGTCCTTCGGCTGCGGCCCGGCAAACACGCGGATGTGCGGTGCTCCCATGATCGCGGAGTAGTCGATCCACTTCTTGGTGTAGGCGATCTGCTCGCTGAGCTTTTCGCCTTTGGGCAGCGCGAAATTGTTGCCCACGGCGGTGCCGGCCAGCTGCACACCGCGCAGGTAGGCACGGCGTTTCACTTCAAGCAGGAAGGCCTCGTCCACATCCTTCGGGAAAAAGTAGCTGGTGACTTCCGCGCCGGGCACATTGTTATCACCGCACCAGTCGATGAAATCGAGGATGCTCCAAAGCGGCTTGTCACCCTTCGGCTTCTGCTCCTTGTCGCGCATCCACTGGAAGTACTCGCGGAAGCTGTAAGCGGCGACGCCGAGCTGCATGCGGCTCTTGCCGGGGCGCTTGATGGGCTCAATGGCAGGCAGGGTGGAGACGCTGAGCGCGCCAAGGCTGGTGGAGAGAAAATGACGGCGTGAGATCATGGCGGATGAAAGAACGGATGGAAAAGACAGGATTAACAGACTTCCACCTGCATGAACAAGATTTCTCTTTTCGCCGCCGCCCTCCTTTTCACCTCCTTGGCCCAGGCCGAGCCCACCAAGGTCAAGCTTTGGCCCGATGGCGCACCGGGGGCAAAGGGGACGGAGGACAAAGATCAGCCCTTCATCAATGTGTGGGCGGCTGCCAAGGACAAAACCAACGGTGCGGCGTTCGTCGTGTGTCCCGGCGGTGGTTACGGCGGGCTGGCGGCAGACCACGAAGGCGTGCAGGTGGCCAAGTGGTTCAACGGCATCGGCGTTTCTGCCTTCGTGCTGCACTACCGCCTCGGCAGTCAGGGTTACCACTTTCCCACGCAGTTGATCGATGTACAGCGCGCCATCCGGCATGTGCGGGCGAATGCCAAGGAGTATGGCATTGATCCGAACCGCATTGGCATCATCGGTTTCTCCGCAGGTGGCCACCTCACCTCCATGGCGGCTACGATGTTCGATGAAAAACCCGCCGGTGCGACGAATGATGCCATTGATCAAGTCAGCGCCCGTCCCGATGTCGCTGCACCGACCTATCCCGTGATTTCGATGATCGAGGACTACGGCCACAAAGGCTCGCGCAAAAACCTCCTCGGCCCCGGCGACAACGACGAACTGGCGAAGCACGTGAGCACCGAAACCCGTGTCACGGCCAACACGCCGCCCATCTTCATCTTCCAGACCGACGAGGACACCGTGGTGCCTGCCGAAAACGCCGTGGCATTCTATCTCGCCTGCCGGAAGAACAAAGTCCCCGCCGAACTCCACATCTACCGCCCCGGTCCGCATGGCGTCGGCCTGTTCTTGGGAGATCCCGTGCTCGGCACCTGGAGCACGCACCTGCGCGACTGGCTGCGCAATCAAGGCTTCCTCAAGCCGATGAAGCGCACCGCCATCAAAGGCAAAGTCACGGTGAATGGCAAGCCGGTGAGCTGGGGCAGCATTATCTTCTCTTCAGATGACCCCTCCGCACCGGTGGCCTGCGCACGCGTCATGGGCGGCAAATTCAAGCTCGACGAAAAGACCGGCCCTATCGTCGGCAAAGTGAAGCTGACCGTCAGCTACAGCGCTGCGGATGTGCCCGGTCTGGAGAGCGCCGACGGCACTGTCACGACCAAGGAACAGAAACCCGGCGCGGGAGACTGGAGCCTGGACATCCCCGAAGGCGCAAAGGATGTGGAGCTGGCGGTGACACGGTGAGTGGTGCCTCCGAGGTCTTTATGGGGGGTGTTGCACAAAAAAAGACGGGTGGGCTTTCGCCGCACCCGTCTCAAGATTCGGGGTCTGCCTTAGAACTTCTTGATCAGCAGCGCGGCATTGTGTCCGCCGAAGCCGAAGGAGTTGCTAAGGACGGCGTCCACTTTGGCAGGGCGGGCGGTGTTTGGCACCACGTCCACGTCCACCTCGGGGTCGAGGTTTTCGACGTTGATCGTCGGTGGCACCACCTGGTCCCGGATCGCGTAAATGGAGGCGATGAGTTCCACGCCGCCGGCAGCGCCGAGCAGGTGACCGGTCATCGATTTGGTGCCAGAGACGAGCAGGCCGTTGGTCGCGTAGTCACCAAACACGCGCTTGATGGCGCGCAGCTCGCACAAATCGCCCATGGGGGTCGAGGTGGCGTGAGCGTTGATGTACTGAATGTCGGTCACGTTCAGTTTGGCGTGGCGCAGGGCCATCTCCATGCACTTGGCCGCGCCCAAACCTTCGGGATGCGGGGAGGTGAGGTGGTAGGCATCGGCAGTCGCACCATAGCCGACCAGTTCGGCGTAAATGGTGGCACCGCGCTTTTTGGCGTGTTCGAGTTCTTCAATGACGACCACACCGGCGCCTTCGCCCATGACGAAGCCGTCGCGATCTTTGTCCCAGGGGCGGGAGGCCCGCTCTGGCTCGTCGTTGCGCATGCTCAGAGCCTTCATGTTGGCGAATCCGGCAAGACCGCAGGGGCGGATGGAGGCTTCAGCGCCGCCGCAGATCATCACGTCGGCATCGCCGAATTTGATGTTGCGCCAGGCTTCGCCGATGTTGTTGTTGGAAGTCGCGCAGGCCGTGACGATGGCCATGTTCGGTCCCATGAAGCCGTATTCCGCCGCGATCATGCCGCTGGCGATGTTCGAGATCATCATCGGGATGATGAAGGGGGAGACGCGGGAAGGGGACTTCGTCAGCAGCACTTCATACTGGGTTTCCAGGGTGCCGAGACCACCGATACCACTGCCGACCATCACGCCTACGCGGTGCGGGTCGAGGCTGTCTGGGTTCAGACCAGCGTCCTTGGCGGCCATTTTCGAGGCTGCCATGGCAAACTGGAAGTAGCGGTCGGCGCGGCGGGCGTCCTTGTGGTTGTTGAAATGGACGGTTGGATCAAAATCCACCACCTCGCCCGCGATCTTGCAGTCGTACTTCTCGGTGTCCATGGACTGGATGCGGCGGATGCCGCTTTTGCCTGCCTGGATATTCTTCCAAAAGTCATCCTTGTTGTTGCCGACGGGGGAGATGACTCCCATGCCAGTGATGACTACGCGACGCTCGCTCATGTGTATAAATTAGGGGTTGATTCGAAGGTTGAGAGAACACGGTTTGCACGGTGGGGCAAGGGAAAACATGGCAGCTAAAGGCTTGAGACCTGGGTGTTTTGGGTGTCATGCTCAAAGTGTGATTCGTTTGTCATCCGTTCTTGCCGCCGTCCTCTGGCTGACGCTGCCCGCCCAGGCGGCGCCTGATCCTGCCCTCATTCCACCTGTGATGCGGGAGTGGATGGCGGCCGAGAAAGGCATTGGCAGCATCAAAGTCGCGTTCCAGCAGACCCGCACCACCCCTGCGCTCAAGGAGCCCGTGAGCACCAGCGGGCGCTTCTGGCGCATGGCCGACGGACGGTTTCGCCTGGAACTGGGATCGCCCGCAACGACGATCCTGGTTTTCGACAAGGAAACCGTGCGCCTCAAGGAAAGCGCGGACGCCCCTTGGCAGCCCCTGAAGCCCGACGACAGCCGGGTGCGCATCTGGATGAAATTCCTCAGCGGCCGGGAGATGGACCCTGAATCCCTGACGAACAACTTCACCCTCAAGATCACCCAGCAGGAGAAGGGCTACACCACCGTGGCCATGATTCCACGGCCGCTGCTCATCAAGAAGTATCTCAGGCAGCTCGACATGCAGATCGAGCCCGGCGGCAGACGGCTTCTCGGCTTCCGCGTGGTGCAGGGAGATGGGTCCACGCTGCTGCTCAATTTTGGCCCTCCTGAGAAACTCGTGGGCGATTTAGCTCAATTGTTTCGGCCTCAATAATCCCGGTTAAGCAGGTGGTCCGAGAGCTGGCGCAGGCGCAATGCTGCGTCACCAAACACATCCAGCGCCCGGTTTGACACCTCGGTGAGGCGGTGCGCTTCCGCACGGGAGGCTTCCAGGCCCATCAGCGCCGGGTAGGTGCTCTTTTCTGCCGCGATGTCCTTGCCGGCGCTTTTGCCGAGCTTTTCGCTCGTCTGCGTCACGTCGAGGATGTCGTCGATGATCTGAAAAGCCAGACCGGTGGCCATGCCGAAGTCATGCAGCGCCTGCATCTGCTCGGGGCTCGCGCTGGCGCTCATGCCACCCAGTTTCACGCTGGTGGTGAGCAGCGCGGCGGTTTTGCCTTCATGGATGAAGCGCAGATCCTCCAGGGGCAGCTTTTTGCCCTCGCCTTGCAGATCAGCCACCTGACCTCCCACAAGATGCAGGCTGCCTGCCGTGCGTGCGAGTTCCAGCACCATCACCGCCGTGGGATGACTCGAAGACATGGGTGTCTTCGTCACCAGTTCAAATGCCAGGGCTTGCAGGGCATCACCCGCGAGCAGTGCGATGGCCTCGCCGTAGACCTTGTGGCAGGTCGGCACGCCACGGCGCATGTCGTCGTCATCCATGCAGGGCAGGTCGTCGTGAATGAGCGAGTAGGTGTGCAGGCATTCGACCGCACAGGCATTGTAAACCGCATCTTCCGCCGTGCCGCCGCAGGCTTCCGCCGCCGCCAGGCAGAGGATCGGCCGGAGCCGTTTGCCGCCCGCGAACATGCTGTGCCTCATCGCCTGGTGCAGCGTTATCGGCCGCGTGTCCGAGCCCGGGATGAGACGGTTCAGCGCTGTATCGACAAACTGGCAGCGCTGGGAGAGGTATTCTTTGAGATCGGACATGGGTTTATTGTGAAGCCGTGAGTCCGCCTCAATTCAAGCGGGATTAACACGAGAGAGGACCGTGGATCGGGTTCCATCGCCTCAATGCGGAGGCTTTCGCTGAATATGACTAAAGTCATGTAATGCTGGGAGTTGTCGCGAATAAGACAAATCTGTGAAAGATACGCTGATTCATGGTATCAATAAAGGCGTCTAAATCACTCAATCAAGAAGGTTTATAGCAGGGCATGGCACATTCGGATGGCAAATATCTCTCCGCCAAGTGGATGGTTTTGGTCGCGGCTACGATCCTGGCATGGATCAGCCTGACGCCAGTCGCATGGATTGGTTACCTGATGTTCCAAGCCAACATGGTCACCAAGGCTTCGATGCTGGTCGCCTGTGGGGTGATGACATTTTTCTGGAATCTCTTTCTCCTCCAATGGCTTTTGTTTGACCTCTTTCAGGAGGAGCGCCCTAAACAGGCGCTGACCCATAGCGGAGGGCAGATTGTCGGGATTTTCGCTGTTCAGATTCTCCTTGCTCTCTCCTGCAATCATCTGTCCGAATCCTTCAATCCCATCGGCATGCAGCAATGGTTTTGGATGCCCGTTGCTGGTTTTTCCGGAGTGCTTTTGAGAAGGCGCCGGCACATGTTTTTGCTTATCTTCATAACTCTGACCATTTCCACCGCGCATGAATTTTCCAGGCGCGGCCTGCATCCTGCGGTGTTTTGGATGTTTGGCCAGATCTCCACCAGCGTGTTCATCATGGGCTGTTCTTTTTCTGCGACACAGGCGTCGAGGCAGCGCATGAACACGGCACGTCTGGCGGCGGAGCTTCGCACCGCCAATGCCCAGCTCGAACTGCAGGCGGATCAGGTGGCGCTGCTCGCCGTGGAGCAGGAGCGCAACCGGCTGGCGCGGGAGATTCATGATGCGGTGGGACACAGCCTGACGGTGGTGGGGGCGCAGTTGGAGGCCGCAGAGGCCTTGTTGAAGCACGATCCCTCCCGTGCGCTGGATTCGATCCAGAAGGCTCAGCGTGCCAGCCGTGAAGGGCTGGCGGAAATCCGACGTTCGGTGGCCTCCCTGCGTGCGACGCCGCAGGAGCAGCGCACGCTCGCCGAATCGCTGACTTCGCTGATCACGGGCGCTGAGCGGCCGGGGTTGAAGCTGGTGTTGCAGCAGTCTGGGAAATCACGCTCCTTACCCTCTTTGGTGGAGATCTCTCTCTACCGCTGTGCGCAGGAGGGCATCACCAACGCGTGTCGGCATTCGGGTGCGTCGGAAATAGCGGTGCATCTGGATTTTAGTTCGGATGCATTCATCATCCTAAGTGTGACGGACAATGGTCGTGGCTTCAGCCGAATCCCTGAAAACAGCCATGGATTGAAAGGCCTGCGCGAACGGGCGGCATTGCTCAATGGTGAGTTTTTCGCAGGAACGGAGCAGCAGGGCGGAGGCTGCTGTCGCATGATTATCCCAGCATGAACGCATGAATGCACCCATCAAGACCCTTCTCGTCGATGACCAGGCGTCGTTTCGTGAAGCGATGCACATCCTGCTTGAACTCGACAGCAGTGTTGAGGTGGTTGCCGAAGCTGCCAATGGCGAGGAGGCCCTGAAACTGACTACGGAACACATGCCGCAGGTCGTGCTGATGGATCTGCAAATGCCGGTGATGTGCGGAGCGGAGGCCACCCGGCGCATTCGTGACAGGCATCCCGGCATACGGGTTCTGGTGCTCAGCGTCTTTGATCAGGAAAAGGACGTCTTCGAAGCTCTGCGAGCAGGTGCCTCCGGTTACATTCTCAAAAATACTCCGATGGCGCAGATGATGGATGCCATCAGGGTCGTCGCTGCCGGCCAGACCTACCTGCAGCCCACCATTGCCACTCAAGTTGTGGCGGAGTTCAACCGCCTCTCCCGACCCATCAAGCTAAGTGGTGAGGAACGTCGCATTGCCGGCCTGCTCTCTCAGCGTGAAGTGGAGATTCTCCAGCATCTGGTGCGCGGCATGAGCAACAAGGAAATTGCATCTGCCCTGAGCCTTACCGAAGGGACGGTGAAGAATCACATGACCCGCATTCTGGACAAGCTGCAGGTGCCCGATCGCACGGGAGCCGCGCTCAAGGCGCGTGATCTTGGGCTGGGCTGAAATTACCGCGCCAGCAATTCCTCACCGCGATACACCACGCGCTCGACCATGCCCTGGAGGGTTTTGTCGAGGAAGGGTGTGTTGATGCTTTTCGACTTCATGATGCTGCGGCTGAAGGTGGTGGTGCGGGCGGGATTGAAGACGATGAACTCGGCGGTGCCGCCTTCCTTGATGGGAACGGGCGCCAGTTTCATGAGGCGGCGGGGCTCAGCGCTGTAGCGTTTGACGATGAGCTGCCAGCTCAGGATGTCCTTGGCGATGTAGCTGTCGTAGAGGGAGACGAGAGCGGTTTCCAGCCCGGTGATGCCGAAGGGGGCGCTGGCGAAGTCCTGATTCTTCTCAAACGGCGTGTGCGGTGCGTGGTCGGTGGCGATGACGTCGAACCATCCGTCCTTGAGGCCCTGGAGCAGCGCGGCGTTGTCCTCCGGCGTGCGCAGCGGCGGGTTCATTTTGTAGTGCGTGTCGTAGTCGCCAATGTGCTCGTGATTGAACATCAGGTGATGCGGCGTGACCTCGCAGGTGACGCGGATGCCGCGATCCTTGGCACGTTTGATCGTGCGCATGCCTTCGATGGTGGTGACGTGCTGGATGTTGAGGTGCACGCCGGTGTATTCGGCGAGGCGGATGTCGCGCGAGATGCAGATCTCCTCGCTGATATTCGGGATGCCGGGCAGACCGAGCGCGTAGCTGATCTTGCCTTCGTGCATGCAGCCCTTGCCGCTGAGCGCCTTGAGCTCGCAATGGCTGGCAAGCGGCAGGTCATAGTCGCGTGCGTATTCCATGGCGCGCCGCAGCACTTGGGGGTTGTCCACGGCGTAACCGTCGTCGGTGAGCATGACGCAGCCGGCGGCCTTCATGCCAGCGATGCCGGCGAGCTCCTCGCCCTTGCGACCCTTGGTGATGGCTCCGCTGGTGTAGATGCCGGGGCCGATGCGGGTGCGGCGGGCGCTTTCCAGCACGCTGCGGACGACGCCCGCATTGTCGATGGCGGGCATGGTGTTGGGCATCATGACGAAGCCGGTGACGCCGCCATTGATCGCGGCCTCGGCACAGGAGGCGATGTTTTCCTTGTCCTCCTGACCGGGTTCGCGGGCGTGAACGTGGATGTCAAAGAGCCCGGGCAGCAGAATGCGGCCGGTGCAGTCGATGATTTCCGCGTTTTCGACGCCGGTGATGCCTGGTGCCACTCCGATGATCTGGCCGCCCTCGACGAGCACATCGGCTGTCTGGAGCTGGGGACTGTCTTCGCTGGCGATCTGGGCGTTGCGGTAAAGGCGTTTCATGCGTTGCAGGCCATGATGCCGCGAAGGTCCGCGTAGGCAAGCTGGCTTCTCAGCGCATAGCTGGGCATGTGTTGTAGCATGACTTCGGCCTTGGGTCATGCCGCCCCATGACTGTAGATCATGACTTTTGACTGCTTGCAGGCATTGCCTGTCTCATTTTACATCGGGTATTCGCCTCAGCTCTTAGTGAAATTTCCGCAAAATGAAACGCCGTATTGTCAAGAAGCACATCGACTTTCAAGATGCCGCTTCTCCTCGGAGCCCTGATGAAATTTCCCTCGAAATCCCGGATCGTGCCGAGGTGGAAAAAACGGTGGTGGAAACCGCCCAAATAGTGAGCAAATCCCGACAGATCGATTTCAACCCCAACTGGCATGATGCGAAGGAGATCGTGGTGCCTTTTGACGAAAGCTCTTTCTCCGGATTGCTGGTGGATGAAAAGACATTCCAAGCGGCTTATTCCAGGAACCGCCCGCCACCGCTGGTGGAGAATCATAAACTCGAAATCCAGCGGAGCAGCGGCAATGTGGTGTTTACCACCGACTGGTGGGACGATCTCATGGGTTTCTGCAGCGGGTTGCTGTTCTTTGTGGAGATCGTGCTGGCGGTATGGACGGCGGCCCTGCTCTACTCAGGCTTTCCGATTGCGATGTGGCTGGCCTACACGCTGGAGTCCGTGTGGGCCCTGATGCTGATCACGTTCAAGTTTTCCATGGCAAAGCTGACGGCCTATCGGCTCTTCCTATGGTGTGGCACCTGTGCCACGACGGTGTCCTGGCTGGTTTGGTCTCCATGGTCGCAGGACTTTATCGCCAAATTTTCGGCCTACTTCTTCCGCACGTAGAGCAGTGCTCGGTCGTGCGTGAGCAGGCAGAGGTCCAGGCGGCCGTCACCATTGAGATCCAAGGCGGAGTAGTCGTGGGGCTCGTTTTCGAGGCCGGTTTTGCCGCGGAAATGCGGATCCGTCTCGAAGACACGGAAGTACATGGCGCTCTCCCATTTCTGCCCGGCGGCGGGCTGGAAGATTTCGATCACGCGGCTTTTGGCGGTGTCGATCAGGGCGATGTCATCCACATCTTCGCCTGAGAACGAGGCGGCCATGAGGTCCGAGGGAATGGTGTCCTTCAATTCGCTGTCAAAGGTGGCCACGGTTTCGAGTTTAAGCGTGGAGCCATCCAAAGGAGCGATTTGGAAGCTGGTTTTGCCAAGCAGCAGCAGCTTGGTGCTTTGCTCCGCAGTCATCAGGATGCACTGCTCAGGAGTCATGGTGGGCAGCGCATGGGTGTGGTCCGCGCGATAGACGCGGTCGGTGCCAGCGATGAGTTCGTGCAGCTTGCTGTGAGTGGCGTCAATCAGCAGCACGGAGACCTTGCCGCCCTTGCGGGAGACCAGCGCACTGTGCAGCTCGGCGGCGGCATCGGGGGCGTTGAACTGCTCCACGATGGTCGCCTTGCCATCGGCATCGACCTTGAACGCACGCGCCAGCTGCTGATGGGCGATGATGATTTCCGCCTTGCCGTCGCCATCCAGATCGCCCGTGGTCAGCGCGGCGGGGGTGAGTTTGCTGACAAAGGAATCCGGGATGCCTTCGACGCGCTTGTAGGGCGCTTTGGCGTCCGTGGTGCTCAGCAACAGCTGCATGGGGCCGAGATTGGAAAACAAGGCGAGATCGCCACGGCCATCCTGATTGGCATCGACGACGCGGATGCCGTTGATGCGGCCGGTCTTGATGGTGAGCTCCTGCGTGGTGGAGGTGAAGCTTTTGGCTCCGGCGGTCTTGCTCAGTGTGACGAGCTGGGGCTTGGACTTGATCTCGGTGGCGCAGAGAACGGCTGAGTCGGTGGTCAGGGTGAGCAAGGTTTCGCCCTCTTTGGCTTGATAGATGATCTCGGGGTAGAGCAGGCGGTTGTCCTGCCAGTGGGCCACGCCAATGGACTGCTCTCCGGGGCTGAGCAGCACGAGCTCGGCTTTCTTGTCACCATCCACATCGGCGATGGCCAGGGACTCCACACCACTGAGGATGGGGAACTCGCGCCCCTCTTTGAAGGTGCCGCTGGCGCTGCCCTGAAACAACCAGGCACGCGCTGCCTTGGGCTCGGACATGATGACGTCAGCATGCCCGTCTCCCGTCAGGTCTCCATAGGCCACGGCGCCGTTTTTGGATTCCGTGGGCGGCATGGCATAGCGGATGGTGGCGGCGTGGTCGGAGTCGGGTTCGGCGGCACCTTGAGTGAGCTTCGCGACTTCCACCATGTTCGTTTCATCCTGGATCCAGGCGACGCCGGATTTCTTGCCACCCAGGCGGATGGAATGGAGCCAGTGGCGCGCGGCGGGGATTTCGAGCCGCCATTCTTCGCCAAAGGTAGTGCCTTCATGCTGCAGGCGGACGAGCAGCGCATCACCGTCCGGTGCGGTGTAGAAAATGTCGGCACGTCCATCGTCGTTGAGATCAGTGCTGGCCAATCCAGCGCAGCCGCCTTCGCCCAGGGCGTAGTTTTGCGGCTCTGCCCACTCACCGGGCTTGGTTTGCAGCAGCACCATCAAGCGCGTGCTGGTGAGCAGGGCGATGTCATCGCGCCCGTCACCGTTCAAATCGCGTGCGACCAGCACTTCAGTGTCATCTGCGGTGGAGTCGAGGGTGAACTCGCGCTTGGCTGCCCAGGCACCTTTGTCATCCTGCATACACAGGACGAGTTTGTCCTCATCAGTGAGGAACGCGATGTCCGCCTTCTTGTCGCCATTCCAATCACCCACGACGAGGG
Organism: Prosthecobacter sp.; assembly: GCF_044373815.1. Classification (GTDB taxonomy): domain Bacteria; phylum Verrucomicrobiota; class Verrucomicrobiia; order Verrucomicrobiales; family Verrucomicrobiaceae; genus Prosthecobacter. The sequence goes on from NZ_JBIPNG010000052.1 coordinate 11,154, forward strand.
CAAGCGCGGCACGGCCAATGACGAGCGGCTGCTTGTCGAAGCGGGAGACTTCAAGGATCGGGTTCCAGCGGTCGGCGCGGGCGGATTTTTCCGGCGCACCGGTTTGCACGCCATCCTTGCGCTGCAGGAGAAATTCGATGCGCGCCCGTGAAGCATTGACGATGGCGAGATCGGTCAGGCCATCGCCATTGAAGTCAGCGGCGTGCGGACTGGCGGTGTTCCAGTCGAGCTTCACGATCTCCGGGCCGTCGAAATACAGTGCGGGCTTGTCAGCAAGAACGCTGGTCGCAAAGAGCAACGGCAGGAAAGCGAGACGCATGGCGTGCGATAGAGGTGAGGGACTTACTTGGCTTCGACGGGAGTGGTCAGGTAGTGAACCTGAATGGAGTCCGGATGGGAATACGTGGTGCTGAGCAGGCTGCCAAAGTAGCGCTCGAAGGTCTCATTGGAAGGACGTGCGCTGGCGTCAAACCAGCCGCCGGCAGCTGCGGCGACCGTTTCTTCGGGTGACAGGGCTTTCCTGCCGGGGCCTTTCTTTTTCGCGGCGGCCTTGCCTTTGGCTCCGGTTTTGCTTTCGAGCGTGGCGGCGGCGGTGGCGATCGTGTTCATCAGGCGGCCTGCATCCGTGACACCGACGCCGCTGTAGTTTTTAGGAACGAGCGAGAGGAGGTTCTGCACATGAGGATTGTCCCATACGCTGGGGCCGGAGGGATCCTTGATGCGAGCCAGGACTTTGTTCAGCGTGTCCTGACCGCCCACAGAGATGAACAAATACTTGCCGGTGTTGCAGAAGGCGACTTCGGTGGCGGCATTGGCCGTCTGGGTCAATTTGAGCGTGTTGATTTTGAAACCGAGGTAATCACTCTCCTCAAAGGCGCCGAAACCGGCACCGACGTAGCGCTTCAGACCTTCAAGCGCGCCGCCGAGTTTGTCGGCATCCTTGATCTTGAAGCCCAGGACCTGGCTTTCCTTGGTGCCACTGCCATCCTGCACCTGAATGACTTCATCGGCCAGGCTGCCAAAGAGATCCTCACGGAGCTTGAAGCCCAGCTGGCCTTCGAGCTGAGGGATCTGCATCGTCACCATCATCGCCATGGGGCCAAGTTTTCCAATCATGCCGAGGAGGCCGTCATACACCGTGCCGAAATCCATGCGTGAAACACTGGCAGTCAGGATGCCGGCGGGGATGAAGGCGGGCAGGGTCATTTCGTTGCTGGAACCACGCATCAGGGAGAGCAGACCGGTGGGCTTCTGGGGATGCAGGATCGTCACGTCCATGCGTGACTGGGTGTCCGTCAATTCTGCGGTGATGGCAAAGGCCTGCAGTTCCTGCGCGCCGAGCATGTCCATGAACATCTTCGGCTTGAAGTCGAAACCCATGCCGGGGTTGGCCTTGCCATCTGCCTTCTTTTTGGCCTCTGCTGCGGCGAGCGCCTGCTCACCGAGTTCGAGCAGCTTCACGCCGTTGAAGTAGATCAGCATGTCACCGCCGCCGTTGGTCACCTGGCCGATGCGGGAGAGGTGATCGCGTGCGGCTCCGGGTGGATCACCGGCATTGTTCTTCAGGGCGCCGATCATGTATTCCATGAGCGCGTGGGTGTTCGCCTCGATCATCACGTCTCCGACCACCGCCCAGGCCAGGATCCAGGGCGCATCCGCAGCCTCCGACAATGCGGCGATCTGCACGCTCACGCCGCCGATGTCTTCGGTGCGGAGCTTGACGTCTGCGTTCTCCTTTTTCTTGGCTTCCACTTCGGCGAGCTTGTGGGCCTCGATCTCCTTCTGCTTGCCGGCAATTTCGCACAGCGAGACGTTTGGCGGATTTTTGTCGAACTGGGTGATGTCTCCGATCACCAGGTAGCTCACCAGCGCGCCCGGGTAATCCTTGAGCGTGTCGTACATGCCGCTGCCGTAGGTGTCCTTGAAGAACTTGTCCCAGGGGGCGTCGCCGTCTTTGCGCATGGGGGCCATCCAGCGTTTGGCTTCGTCGTCCTGCATGAACTTCGCGTAGTTGCTCTTGTCCCAGTCATTGAGCAGTTCCGGAGTGTTCTTGATGGCGATGACACCGATCGTGTCCTTGGGCATGAGATTGTACCATTGCTCCAGCCGGTCGGCGGCGGAGGCGGGGAGGATGCTGGCAAGCAGCAGTGAAAAGAGGATGGAGGCGCGTTTCATAGAAGGTGGAAGGAAGCGGGTGATACCAAGTACAGAAAAATCAGCCGCCTGTGGTTACAGATTCCGGCTTAATTTTTTCCTGGGGTGGTGCAGGCGGCGGAAGATAGCGGAAGCCGCTGTTGGGATTGCGCGGGTCAAAGGCAAAGGCCTCGCGATTTTTCAGGAAGAGCTTCAGCACGTTCGAGGGAATCGAAAAGCCCAGACCTTCGACGCCGACACCGGCGGTCTTCATGTTGTTCACTCCCACGACCTCGCCGCGTGCGTTGAAGAGCGGCCCGCCGGAATTGCCGGGATTGATCTGCGTCGTGCTCTGAATGTACCAGCGGCCGCCGCTCTCACGTGCACGGATGCTGACGATGCCCTTGGAAACCGAGCGCTCCAGCCCGAGCGGACTGCCAATGGCAAACACGTCCTGACCCTGGGTGAGGGCATCCGAGTCGCCCATGGGGACGAAAGGCAGGCTGTCCACCGCAGCGTCGTCGATCTGCAGGATGGCGAGATCAAGGAAGCCGTTCATGGCGATGATCTTCACCTTCGTAAACTGCTGCTTCTCCAGGCCATCAGGCTTTTTGCGATAGACCACCACGGTGATCTCACGCTCTCCGGCGATGACGTGCTGGTTGGTGATGACGTAGCCGAGCTTGTTGATGATGAACCCGGAGCCGAGACCGGAGGCTGTCTGGATCTGGACCACGGACTCCGCCACGCGCTGGACGTTCTTTTCCACCGTCATGGCTTCACGCGAAGGCTCCACAAAGTAGATGTCCTCGCCCTGCACCGCAGCGGTTTTGGTGCCAGAGGTGAGGGCTTTTTCCAAAATGGAGATCTCCGAGCGCGGCACGGTCAGGACGGTATGGCCGAGATCCAGCACCAAGGCGTCTTCGCGGTCCTTGAGCACTTCACCACGCAGTTCAGCGCCATTTTTGAGCACGATCTTGACGTTTTCCGCCGACAACGATGAGGCCGCAAGGCAGGCCGCCACCAGGATTCCGAAGCTCAGGTTGTTTCGCATTACGGATTTAAACTCTAGCGGACGAGTTTGAGGATACGAGTTCTTTTTGCATATCTTGACTCGACGAATGTCCGCGCATCTCATGCGCCGATGCCCGCCAACGCCCTCATCTCAGCCGCCCAGACTCTGCGCGAAACCCTGCGCCCATTGCGTTTTGCCGCGCCGGTCGAGTATGTCTATCAGCCGCTCGACTACGCCTGGGTCCCGCATGAGGCCTACCTGCGCCGCTTTGGCAGCACTCACAAAAAGGTCGTTCTGGTGGGGATGAACCCCGGCCCCTTTGGCATGACGCAGACTGGCGTCCCCTTTGGCGAAATCGCCGCCGTGCGCGACTGGATGGGCATCCATGAGCCTGTGGGCAAACCGGAGCGCGAGCATCCGAAGCGCCCCGTCGTCGGCTTTGACTGCCCGAATTCCGAAGTCAGCGGCAGACGCCTGTGGGGCCTGTTTGCCCAGAGGTTCGGCAAAGCGGAAGCTTTCTTTGAAGACCACTTCGTCGCCAACTACTGCCCGCTGGTCTTCATTGAGGCGAGCGGCCGCAATCACACCCCCGACAAACTTCCCGCCGGCGAAACCACCGCCATGGAAGTGGCCTGTGATGCGCATCTGCGCGCCGTCATCGCCGCCCTACAGCCCGAATGGGTGATCGGCGTCGGCGCCTTCGCCGAAGAGCGTGCCATGCGCGCCAAAGAGGTCATGCACGGCAGCTTCAAAACAGGGCGCGTGCTGCACCCCAGCCCGGCCAGCCCCGCAGCCAATCGTGACTGGGCCGGAGCCGCCACAAAACAGCTGGTGAAGCTGGGCGTGTGGGAGGGGTAGCTGGAAAGGTTTTTAGTTGTCTCGCGCTTTTCCAAGCGGGAACAGCAGGCCGCTGTTACAATAACTCCGTCGCAGATCCACCGGCATTGACACCTGCTGGGGATGTTCGCGGGCCGCCATTGGCCTGCTGCAGGGAGTGCCGGTGAAGTAATCCGTTGAGTCAAGACGCAGGTCGGTGCTTGCCGCGTGCAAAAAGATCGCCTATTTCTCGCGCCTTATGTCAGCCATCCCCGCCGAATTTTCCGGAGTCACCGCCGTCACCAAAGCGAACGTCTATTTTGACGGCAAAGTCGTCAGCCACAGCGTTTTGTTTCCTGATGGCAGCAAGAAAACCCTGGGCCTCATCTATCCCGGTGATTTCCATTTTGGCACCGCCAAAGCGGAGCGCATGGAGATCGTGGCTGGTGACTGCGTCGTGAAGCTCGATGGCGGCGATGCCAAGACCACCTATACGGGCGGCCAGTACTTCGATGTGCCTGCCAACAGCGGCTTCGACATCAGCGTCAGCTCCGGCATCTGCGAGTACATCTGCTCTTTCCTGGATTGAGCCGGCTTTAACGAGTGGCGTCAGCATCTTCACACATTCTTAACTCACTCATCAGGGGCATTCACTGGAGGCCGGTACGTTTCAGATGATCATCCCGCCGTCATGAACGACACGACAGACAAGCCCGGCCTCCACAAGCTCTCTACCACCACTCTCGTTATCGCCGCCCTGGGGGTGGTGTTCGGCGACATCGGCACCAGCCCGATCTACACACTCAAGGAGTGCTTCAGCCCGCACAGCCCGCATCATGTGGCCGCGACCCACGCGAATCTGCTGGGTGTTGTCTCGCTGGTGCTTTGGGCGCTGATCGTGCTCGTTTGTGTGAAGTACCTCGTTTTCGTGCTGCGTGCGGACAACAAGGGCGAGGGCGGAGTGCTCTCGCTCATGGCGCTGGCCTCGCATGGCATGTCGGAGACATTGAAGCGGCGTGCGGTGATCGTGCTGCTCGGTCTGTTTGGTGCAGCGTTGCTGTTTGGAGATGGCATCATCACTCCTGCCATTTCAGTGCTCAGCGCCATCGAAGGTCTCAAGGATGGTGGGTTGCTCGGCAGCCCGCCCGCAGATGTGGCGGCGGCATTGCTATGGCAGAATCAGCGGGAATGGCTCATCATGGGCATCACCATGGTGATACTCATCGCGCTGTTTTCGGTGCAGTTCCTTGGCACGGCACGCATGGGGCGCTTTTTTGGTCCGATCACCGGCTTGTGGTTCGTGTCACTCGCAGCACTCGGTGTGTCGCACCTGATTAAGGGCCCGGAAATCCTCGCGGCGTTCAACCCATGGCATGGCTGGCAGTTTTTGACGACCGGTGGCCACAAGTCGTTCGTGATTCTCGGCAGTGTGTTTCTGGCCGTCACAGGCGGTGAGGCTCTGTATGCCGACATGGGGCACTTTGGCGCAGGGCCGATTCGCCGTGGCTGGTTCTCGCTCGTGCTGCCGGCGCTGGCATTGAATTACCTTGGCCAGGGGGCGATGCTCATGCAGCAGCCGGATCTGGCGCATGCACCTTTCTTCCAAATGGCTCCCTCATGGGCCACGCTGCCGCTCGTGCTGCTCGCCACGGCTGCGACGGTGATCGCCTCGCAGGCGCTCATCACCGGCACCTACTCGCTCACACTCAGCGCCGTGCAGCTGGGCTACCTGCCACGCCTTAGCATTCGCCACACATCGGAGCATGCCCGCGGCCAGATCTATATTCCGCTGGTGAACTGGCTGCTCATGCTGGCCTGCCTGTCCTTGGTGCTGGCCTTCCGCAATTCGACGAATCTCGCCGCTGCGTATGGCGTGGCCGTGACGATGACCATGCTCATCACCACCTTCTTGTTTTATTTTGCCGCCCGTCATCTGTGGCGGTGGTCCCTCCTCAAAACATTGCCGCTATGTCTGCTGTTCGCCGCGATTGAGATCGCCTTCCTCAGCGCCAACCTGGTGAAATTCTTCGATGGCGGCTGGTTCCCGCTCGTGGTCGGTGTGATCATCTTCACGCTTATGACGACCTGGGCCACAGGACGCCGTCTGGTGCGTGCCTCGATGGAGAAAAGCTCGCTCAGTCAGGAAATGCTGTGCGACAGCCTGAAACGCAACCCTCCTGTTAGCGTGCCCGGCACCGCCATTTTCATGTCCAGCACCAGCGGCCGTGCGCCCATCGCCCTGCTGCACAGTTTGAAGCATTACCGTGCCATCCATGAGCGCGTCATTTTCATGACCTTGATCACCGAGGACGAGCCCTGGGTGCCGCCGAGCCGCCGTGTGGAAGTCGAAAAAATTGCTGAAGGTTTCTGGCGTGTGACAGGCCGCTTTGGCTTCATGCAAAAGCCCGATGTGCCGCGCCTGCTGCGCCAGTGCTCCAATCAAGATCTGGAAGTCTCGGCAGAGAAGGCGACTTTCTTCCTGGGCCGTGAAATCATCGTTCCAAGCCCGAAACCAGGCATGGTGCGATGGCGCGAACACATCTTCGCTTTTGCCAGCAAGCTGGCGCAGCAGCCCGCCACTTACTTCCAGATTCCCGTGGGCCGGGTGATCGAGCTGGGGCAGCAGGTGGAGATTTAAGCCTCGCTTTAACGCATTTTTGACGCCGCACGTCCTGCCTTTAACTCGGCAGGATCCGGTGAGCAGGCATCTTGGCGGTGGAAGAACATTCCACCACGCCATGAACGATCTCATCTACCTCGGCCTCACAGTGGCCTGCTTCATCCTCTGCGGCCTCTACGCACGCGGCTGCGAAACCCTTTAACCACACCCGACCATGGAAACCATCCTCGTCGGGCTCATCGCCCTCGCCCTGCTCGCCTAGCTCATGGTGGCGATGCTGCGTCCGGAAAAATTCTAACACGAAATTCATCATGCACTCCACTGACTGGCTGCAATTCGCCCTCTTCCTGGGCATCCTCACACTCATCACAAAACCGATGGGATTGTGCCTCATGCAGGTGCTCGATGCCAACGGGCGCACCTGGTTTGATCCTGTTCTCAAGCCGTTCGAAAAGCTCACTTACAAGCTTCTGGGCGTCGATCCGAAGCGTGAGCAATCATGGCTGCAATACACCTTTGCTATGTTGGCTTTCAGCCTCGTCGGCGTGGTGTTCACTTATGCGATCCTGCGTTTGCAGGGTGTGCTGCCGCTCAACCCGCAGGGTTTGCCAGGCTTGAGCCATCATCTGGCCTTCAACACGGCCGTCAGCTTCACGACGAACACCAACTGGCAGAGCTATGGCGGTGAGTCCACGATGTCCTATTTCTCGCAGATGGTGGGGCTGACGTTTCATAACTTCACCTCCGCCGCCGTCGGCATCGGAATCGCTGCGGCGCTGGTGCGCGGTATTGCGCGCAGTTCCGTGAAGACGCTCGGCAACTTCTGGGTCGATCTCGTTCGCGTCACTTATTACCTCCTGCTGCCGGTCTGCCTTGTCTTTGCGATCTTCCTCGTCTCGCAGGGCATGATCCAAAACTTTGACGGCTACACGAAGGTGAAGACCCTCGAAGGTGCGGAGCAGGTGATCGCTCAGGGGCCGATGGCCTCGCAGGTGGCGATCAAGATGCTGGGCACCAATGGCGGCGGCTTCATGAATGCGAACGCCGCACATCCCTTCGAAAACCCGACGCCGCTTTCGAACTTCATCCAGATGCTTTCGATCTTCTCGATTGGCAGCGGTCTGACCTACTACCTCGGGCGCATGGTGAAAAATCAGGCCCATGGCTGGGCTGTGTGGGCCGCCATGATGGTGCTCTTTGTCGGTGGTGTGCTCGTCTGTGCACATTCTGAAGCCGCTGGCAATCCGATCCATCAGCAGCTCGGCATCGCAGCAGCGGACGGCAATATGGAGGGCAAGGAGGTGCGCTTTGGCATCTTCAATTCGGCGTTGTTTGCCACCATCACCACCGCAGCCTCCTGCGGAGCGGTGAACTCGATGCATGACTCGTTCACCGCCATCGGCGGACTCGTGCCTCTGTTCATGATCGAACTGGGCGAAGTCGTCATCGGCGGTGTGGGCGCAGGTTTGTACGGCATGCTCGTGTTTGTCATTCTCGCGGTCTTCATCGCGGGACTCATGGTGGGACGCACGCCGGAGTATCTGGGCAAGAAGATCCAGGCGAAGGAGGTCAAGCTCTGCATGCTCACGCTGCTGGTGCTCACACTCAGCATCCTCGGCTTCACCGCCTGGGCTTGTGTGAGCGACTGGGGCGTCGCCGGTCTGAACAACAGCGGCCCGCATGGTCTCAGCGAGATGCTGTATGCCTACAGCTCCGCCACGGGCAACAACGGCAGCGCCTTCGCGGGTCTCACGGCCAACGCACCCTGGTACAACACCACGCTCGGCATTGCCATGCTCATCGGCCGCTTCCTCATGATCGTCCCCATCATGGCATTGGCTGGATCACTCGCGGGCAAGCAAGCCGTGCCCCCGAGCGCGGGTACCTTTCCAGTGAACGGCGCCACGTTCACCGTGCTGCTCATCGGCACCGTGTTGCTCATTGGTGCGCTCAATTTCCTGCCTGCCCTCGCCCTCGGTCCCATCGTTGAGCACTTCCTCACGGCGCAGGGCCGCTTGTTCTAAACCAGGCAAACCACCACGGAGATTCTGCATCATGAAAGCATCCCTTTTCAGTCTGCTTCTGCTGGCACCTGCCATGGTGCTGGCGGAAAACGACACGCCGACTGTGGCTTACAAAGGATTTTTGGACAGCTACTACGGCTACGACTTCAACGAGCCTGCCAACCACCGCAGGCCGACCTTCCTCTACAACCACACCAGCACCGACGCCCCGGCGATCAATCTGGCGCTCATCCAGGCTGAGCTCAACGGTGGCTGGTACCACGGCAGCCTGGGACTCATGGCTGGAACCTATTCACGGGAGAACCTGGCAGCGGAGCCGAATCTGCTGCAGCATTTCTACGACACCTATGCCGGAGTGGCGCTGAACCGCAGCCGCACCCTCTGGCTGGATGTGGGGGAATTCAGCTCACACATCGGTTTTGAAAGCGCCATCTCGGCGGACAACTACACGCTGAGCCGCAGCCTCATGGCGGAAAACTCGCCCTACTTCCTGACAGGCGGCCGCCTCACCTGGAAGCCAAACAAGGAGTGGGAGTTTGCTTTCCTCGTCGTGGATGGCTGGCAGCGCGTCCGCCCTCTCGCGGGCAACAGTCTGCCGGGCTTTGGCACCAAGGTGGCCTGGACGCCCCATGACCGCCTGCTGCTGAACTGGAGCACCTACATTGGCAGCGAGTTTCCAAACGACCAGCGCCGCATGCGCTACTTCAACAACCTGTATGCGCACATGGTGCTGAGCAGCGCTGTGAGCATGTATCTGGGCTTTGACATCGGCTGGCAGCAGCGTGCGACCAGCGGGAACAACATCTGGTGGTCTCCGAATGCCATCGTGAGATGGAAGCCGGATGACCAATGGGCAACCGCCTTCCGGGTGGAGCATTACAATGATGCCTCGGGTGTCATCATCAGCCTGCCTGGCAGGACATCTCTCACCGGCCTGTCCTTCGATGTGGACCGCCAGATCAGCAAAAATCTGCTGTTCAGGGTGGAGATGCGGTACCTGCGCAACAGCTCGCCCGCCTTTCAGCGCGGCGACTCGCTGGCACGCAGCAGCACGTCCCTCCTCGCATCCTTCAGCATACGTTTTTCCTGAACCCCTTTCATCTCTTTCCTCTCATTCATTCAATTCAGCAGGCCCTAGGCCACACCACCATGTCACACAAACCCACATCTCTCTTTGATGCTTCCATTCTCGTCCCGGCCATCGGCGAGTCGTTCAAGAAGCTCGATCCGCGCCTGATGGTGAAGAACCCCGTCATGTTCGTCACGCTCGTCGGCGCGGTGCTCACCACGGTGAGCATCTTCACCGCCAAGGCAGACTACGGCTTCATCACCCAGCTCAGCATCTGGCTCTGGTTCACCGTGCTCTTCGCCAACTTCGCCGAAGCTGTCGCGGAAGGCCGTGGCAAAGCCCAGGCCGCCAGCCTGCGTGCCGCGCGCAAGGACACCATCGCACGCCGCTTGAAAAATGGCGTCGAGTACAGCGTGCCTGCTCCTGCCCTGGAAAAAGGCGACCTCGTCGTCTGTGAAACGGGCGATGTGATTCCCGCCGATGGCGAAGTGATCGAAGGCATCGCCAGCGTTGATGAAGCCGCCATCACCGGTGAATCCGCGCCCGTCATCCGCGAAAGCGGTGGCGACCGCAGCGCCGTCACCGGCGGCACGCGTGTGATCAGCGACCGCATTGTCATCCGCGTCACTTCGGAAAAGGGCAACACCTTCATCGACCGCATGATCTCAATGGTGGAAGGGGCACAACGCCAGAAAACGCCGAACGAAATCGCGCTCACGATTCTGCTGTCTGCGATGACGCTCATCTTCCTGCTCGTGTGCATCACGCTGCGTCCCTTTGGCATTTATTCGGGCGTTGAATTCTCCACGCCGGTGCTCATCGCACTGCTCGTGTGCCTGATTCCCACCACCATCGGCGGCCTGCTCAGCGCCATCGGCATCAGCGGCATTGACCGCCTCATCCGTCGCAACGTCATGGCCACCAGCGGTCGTGCCGTTGAGGCCGCAGGAGACATCGATGTGCTCCTGCTCGACAAAACCGGCACCATCACCATCGGCAATCGCATGGCGTCGGATTTCCGCCCCGCTCCCGGCATCACCGAACAGCAACTTGCCGACGCCGCGCAGCTTGCCTCCCTGGCTGATGAAACACCCGAAGGCCGCAGCATCGTCGTGCTGGCCAAAGAGAAGTTCAACATCCGCGGCCGCGAACTCGCCTCACCCCATGCTACCTTTGTTCCCTTCACGGCGCAGACCCGCATGAGCGGTGTCGATCTCGATGGCCGCAGCATTCGCAAGGGAGCGGCGGATTCGATCAAAGCCCACATCGAAAACCTGGGCGGTGTTTATCCTCAGGAAGTGGTGAAGGTCGTCGAAGCTGCCTCTCGCGCCGGGCGCACGCCCCTCGTCGTGTGCGAGGGCGGCAGCGTGCTCGGTGTCGTGGAACTCAAGGACGTCGTCAAAGGCGGCATCAAGGAGCGCTTTGCCCAGCTGCGTAAAATGGGCATCCGCACTGTCATGATCACCGGTGACAATCCCATGACCGCCGCCGCCATTGCCGCCGAAGCTGGTGTCGATGACTTCATGGCCCAGGCCACGCCAGAGGACAAACTGCGCCGCATCCGCGCTGAGCAGGCCGAAGGCCACCTCGTGGCCATGACCGGTGACGGCACCAATGACGCACCTGCATTGGCCCAGGCCGATGTGGGCGTGGCCATGAACACCGGCACGCAGGCCGCCCGCGAGGCCGGTAACATGGTCGATCTCGACAGCAATCCGACGAAGCTCATTGAGATCGTTGAGATCGGCAAACAGCTCCTCATGACGCGCGGCTCGCTCACCACCTTCAGCATCGCCAATGACATTGCCAAATACTTCGCCATCAT
>NZ_JBIPNG010000053.1:0-22543 GCF_044373815.1 Prosthecobacter sp.
TCTCGCTCTACTGCTTCGGATTGAAGCAGGGGAAGCCACCTTCCTACGATGTGGAACTGTTTGAGTGGCTCATTATCAAGGCCGCCAAAGCGCCCTACTTCGCCCCCAACAAGGTGGAGCCCATCGCCCTGCCATGGGTCGATGATCCCACCAAAGACCCACCTATTTAATCCTCCCCGGATGGCGAAGTTCATTAATTCCTACCTTGATGAGGATCTCATCATCTATCGCGGCCTCCAGCGTGGCGGTGCCATTGGCAAGGGGTATAACATCGAAATGCCGGACACGGAGAACACGGATGCCAGCTGGCTCATGTCTCTGGAAGACAACCTGCGCGTGCTGCTGCGCATGGTCCGCCCGGAGCTGCGCCTGCAAGTCTCATGGAGCGTGGACAGCGACTACCGCAAGGAGCTGGAACGCTACCGCCAGAAGACTGAGGAACTGCCGCAGGACCGGTGGTCCACCCGGCAGCGTGAGGAGCGCTACCAGCGCTACGACAAAAAAATCCGCGAGCACAAGCTGCGCCGCGAGCATCTGCAGTTTTATTTTACCTCCCGCATCCCGGGCAAGTCGATGGGCGGAGGGCGGCAGTATTATGAAGAATTGCTGCAGGCCGCCAAGCGCGAGCAGGGCGAGCTGGAGGAGGCACTGCGCCAGCAGTTTGGCAGCCTCGGTGGCCGGGTGATGCCCATGAATGACATGGAGCACTTTGAGGCCTTCTACCGCTACTTCAATCCGAGCGCGTTTGAAAACGAGGCGCTCAAGCTCGAAGACCTCTACGACCCGAGCAAGACCGTCTGCGACATGTGCTTCAACAGCGAGGCCGCCCCGGTGCGCATGGGGTCCTCCACCTTCAAGATGGACGGCTTCTACCAGGGTATCTGCGTGGTGAAGAGCATGCCGAAGTTCACCTACATCGGGATGATGCGCACGCTCACGCAGCTGGACATCCTGGACTATCAGATCATCACCAACATTGAGGCCGGGGATGTGGAGAAGGACCGCATCGCCACGGAGGGCAAGGTGGCCCGGCTGGAGCGCGGCAAGATCACGCCTTCCCTCGAAGCCACACTGATGAAACTGCGCACCCGTATCCGGCGCCTGAGCACCAATGAAGTGGTGCCCTACCGCATGCACCTCATCGTGCGCGTGTGGGACAAGGACGCGGATGTGTGCTCCAGCAAGCTTTCGGCCATTCGGAATTCCATTCTCAAACTGGGCGGCGCGCAGTCCTATGAGCCCACGCTGCCAACGAGTGTGCGCAACTACTGGCAGCTCTGCATGCCTGGCTGGAGCTGGGCGAATTACAATGACTTCAAGCTGTACGTCGAGGACGTGAACCTCGCGGACATGCTGCCCATTTCCAGCACGCCGACCGGTGACCTCGATGAAGCCGAGGCGATCTACGACGGCCCGCGTGGCGCGCTGGTGGGAACGACGACTTTCGTCGGCAAGGAAGGTGCGATGCGTCCGGAGCATGGCATCATGTTCGGAGCGTCAGGCGCAGGGAAATCGGTCTTCACCATCGACCTTCTCACGCAGACGGCGCCGTATTATGACTTCACGGCGATCGTGGAGGAAGGGCTCTCCTACAACCTTTTCACCCGCCTCTATGGCTGCGAGCCGATCATCGTGCAGCCGAACGGTAATCTGACGTTCAATTACTTCGACACGCGCGGACTGCCGCTGAGCTCCGACCAGCTCGGAGGTGCCACAGCGGTGGCGCATCTCATGGCCGGTCCTCCGCCGGACGTCGACAAAGACCGCATCCGCCAGGCGCTGCTGGCCAAGCAGATCGAGCGTCTTTACATCGACCAGTTTGAAACCTGGGCGAGCCGGAATGCCGAAGGCCGTGCCGAGGCCGCACGCCGTGTGGCGGTGGCTGACGAATGGCGCAAAAAACGCATGCCCAGCGGCACAGTGCTGGCGGATGCGTGGATGGATTTCCGCTCAAGTCTTCACGAAGGAGACACGATGGCGGTCGAGTTTGACCGCATGACGGTGGACCAGGGCCTGCTGGAGGACTTCCTCAACAATCCCGGCAACCAATGGGACCTGATGAGCATGGCCTACACGCTGATGAAGGCGGAGGACATGCCCACGCACAGCCAGTTTGTGGAGCTGCTGAATCTCGAAAGCCGGCAGCGGCGTGCGCACCCGGACATCGGCCTGCTGCGCATGCTGCTGGAGCCGTGGAGCCGCACGGGCCGCTACGGGGCCATTTTGGATGGTGTGAACAATGTCAGTCTGAGCGGCAAAGTGGTCCACTTCGAGCTGTCGTACATTCCTGAGTCTGCCAAGGAGCTGCGCACGGTTGCCGCGTTCCTCATCACCAATGACCTGCGCAAAGAGATCATTAGCCGCCCGCGTTCCACCCGCAAGCGCGTCATCCTTGAGGAGCTTTCCGCCTTCCTCGCGATGCCGGACGGGGACCGCATCACGCGCGAGTACTATGAGCGTATGCGCAAGTATTCCTGCTGGGTGTTCTCGATCATTCAGCAGTTTGGGCGCATCAAGGACCATCCGGTGCGCTCCTCCGTCGTGGGCAACTCGCGTGTCATGTACATGCTCAAGCAGCCCGACCAGCGTGACGTGGAAAGCATGAGCGAAGGCTTCCGCATCCCGTCCATCACCAAGAAGCAGGTGACCAGTTTCCCTGATCCCTCGGAGATGAAATCCGACCCTTACGGCTCCTTTGTGTACTACCACGAGGCCACCGGCCGGCCGCGCATCGCCATCGGCCGCCATATGGCCTCCAAGGAAATGATTCTCGCCTCCGCCACCTCCGGGGAGGCCTTTGAACGCCAGAACGCCGAGCTCAAAAACTACGGCGGCGACGCCTACAAGATGATTCTCAGCCAAGCCAAATCGAAGAAATGAAAACGACCATCCTCATCCTTCTTGTGAGCATGTCCTCGCTGCTCACCGCCTGCTCCAGTGCGAGCGGCGGCGTGAACAAGGGGCTCGTCGGTGCCGCCACCGGTGGCATCCTCGGATCCATCGTGGGCGACCGCCTTCTCAAGAGCAACAACAACAACGGCAGCAGCAGTTCGTCCTCCACGACTGGTGGCACCACGACCACGAGCAGTTCCAGCGGCGGGAGCGGTGGCGGCCTCAGCAGCCATGCCGGTCTTATCTCCGGGGCCGTCGCGGGATATGCCGCCGGTGCCATCTCCGACTCCATGGCTCAGAACGAGGTGAGGCAGAAGTACCTCGACGGTTACAACAAGGGCCGCAGTGACGCCATCAAGGACCTCTACTGGCTCAAGCGCGATGCTGAGCGCCCCGGCAGCAGTGATGGTGTGCAGCGCCGCTATTACGAAGTGCCCGTGCCAGAGCATGTGACCACGGACGGTGTGCTCGTCGAGCCGCGCAAGGTCGTCATCGAGGTTGTTGAATAACCCTTTTCTAAATCCACCCCAACAACGCCATGAAAACATCTGCATGTTTCGCCTTTGGGCTGTTTCTGTTCAGCCACAGCGCCGGTGCCCAGTCGCCGGTGCAGGAAGTCATCGACAACGCGCTCATCCAGCAGACGAACACCAACACGCAGAGCATCATGAGCATGCTGCAGCAGCAGCTTGATGAGGCGCAGAAGCAGTCGCAGTCGCTCACCGATCAGCTGACTCGCATGGGAGACCCCGCCACGGTCAGTCTGCCTTTGCTGGATATCATCAAGCAGGACATCGCCAAATCCGCGCAGGCGGCCGCCAATGGCGTCGCGCGTGAAGACCGCATCCGTGCATCGACGGGCGCGGAAGCCTTTGGCGACAACGCGTACGGACTCGTCGCCGCCGTCAACCCGACGGTCACCTTCAAGGATGGCGAGACTGCCGACCGTGATCCCTCTAAGTACAAAGTTCATGGCGCGCTCAGTAGTGACCTGGAGGCGCTGGCTCAAAAGTCCCGCGAGGCGGATGAGCGGATTACTCAGCTCGAAGAGCAGCGCCCGGCGTTGTTTGATCAGCTCAACTCCGCCTCCGATCTGGCCACCATCTTGAAGCTGCAGACCGCGATCAGCACCATGGATGCCCTGATTGCCAGCGCAAAGTCTGATGTGACGAAGAGCAAGCTGGACTACGACGTGCTGAATGAAAAGCTGAAGCTGCAGTCGCAGGTGGAATCCAAGGCGAAAGCCGAAGAGCGCGATCTGGAGCGCAAGCATACCGCCGAAAAGGCCAAGAGCGGCTCCAGTTCCGGCAGCGGTTCATCTTCCTCCTCCGGCTCGACGACGACCAGCCCCTTCAGCAATCTGGGCTGGGGTAAAAAGTAACAACGGTCCTTCGGATTTTTAACCTCACACGCCGCCATGAACCCACTGAACCTCATGCCCATCCTTGCCGCCGGCCAGGGATTTGCCGGTGCGTTCGGTCTCATGGACACGTTTTACACCGATCTGCAGAACACCTGCGCGGACATCTTTGACGGCCTGCAGATCTTCGCATTCACGCTCGCCTTTCTGGGGCTGCTGATGATCTCCTACAAAGGGATCATGGGAGGCAGCTTCGACGGGGCCTTCGGACAGATCCTGACCATGGGGCTGGTGTGCTCCATCATGCCATTCTTTCCGGAATTCCTGGTGGTGGATGTGCGCACGGCGCTTTCGGACGATCTGCTGTCCTCACTGGGAGTGGACCCCATCGGGTTGTTTGAAAACTTTGGGGACAGTTTTGGCGACATGGACATCGACACAGATGCCAGTGCGCTCGCGCAGCTCATTGTCGATCCGCTCGCGATCATCGACTACATCGCCAACATCATCGCGGCGTTTTGCATGATCGTTATTGGTCTGATCTGCTACGTGGTTTTCTTCTTTGCCTACCAGGTGCAGATCATGGCCTTGTACATCGGCGCGGCGGCATCGCCGATCTTTTTCGGCATGCTCTTGTATGAAGACACCAAGGGGACGGCGCAGACCTATTTCATGGGACTTCTTGGGATCTGTTTCTGGCCGCTGGGCTGGGGGATCGGCCTCATGCTTTCGGACGCCCTGCTGACCATCGGCATTGATATCATCACGCTGATCTGTGCCACGCTGAACATCGCTGGATTTGGCATAGGGATTGAGGTCATCGCCATCTTTGTGCTCGTGGTTGCCGTGGCGATCTGGATCATGTTTGTGATCTTCAAGGCACCGGGCTTGATTCAGAAGGCCATCCTCTCCGGGGCGCAGATTGGCACGGCCTTTGCGGGTCAGGCGGTCAGTGCGGCGATGGGCGGTGTGAGCGCGGGCGGAGCGGTGGCGAGTTCGGTGGTCGGGATGGTTCCTGGCGGCAGCAGCGCATCTTCGGCCATCAGTGGTGCCACGGGCGCGGTCACTGGAGTGGGCAATCAAATAGGAGGCCTGGCAGGAGGAGAATGACATGAAAGGCGTGGCTGACATCTTCATCTCCAAGGAGAAGCTGGCGCTTTTCTGGTTTATGGTGGCCTGCGGCTGCCTCGCAATCACCGGCTGGTATGTGTATGACGTCGCGGTGTCCAGCCGTGGCAGCATGCTCTACGTGCCGATCGAAAAATCGCACGTTTATCTGGATCGTTCAATGCAGCAGCAGGATCTGGATGAGGTGGTGGACTACCATGCGCGGCTGACGCTGGAAACGTTCCTCAACCGAGGACCCAAAGGGGCGCTGACAGGAGAGCGACTTTCCCTGCTCTTCGCCGGTCTTGGGATGGAGGAGGTGGCGAAAGAATTGCAGGACTCGTACTATGACTTTCACACCCGGCATATTCATCAGGTCATGGAAGTGGGGCAGGTGAGTGTGCAGCACTTTCCCAATGGCGACGCTGAAACCGTGGCGCAGGGCCAGCTTGTGCGGGTGAGCCTGGATCCCACCACCAATGAGGCGGTCAATCAATCCTTCTCAATCACGGCACGGCAGACGTGGGAGAGAAATCAAAACCTCCGTGACAGCCGGCGCTTTCCCTTCGTCTGCACGCACATCGAGTACTCCATCACTCCCACCTCCAACATCGAGTAATCCTTCAAACCCATGTCAGCACCGCAAGAGAAAAAGCGCAGCGCCATTGATACCCTGGTCATCAGGGATCGCACCGCCGTGTTTTGGTTTCTCGTGGCCTGCATGGTGGGAGCCGCATGTGCGGGGTACGTCATGCTCATATCCGAGGCGCTGTGGCAGCGCCCCCCATTTGTGGTCATGGACACCGCCGGTGCCTACTACGTGCCGCCTGGAGAAGTTTACATGAAGATGACGCCCATGCACATCCAGATGAGCAACGTGCTGGCGGAGACCCTGCTGGAACGCAACCCGCAGGGGCTGATCCATGAGAACCGCCTCACCAAGCTGTGCTGGGAAAACGAGAAGCACGAGACCCCCGGGCTGGCGGAGATCCGCAAGGAGGTGCAGAAGGAGCAAAAGTACTTCCAGAGCCAGAAGGTGGATCAGACCGCCCTTGTGGAGAAAACGGAGATCTTAGCGGCGACCAACACGCGTGTGAAGACCGTCACCACCGGACTCATCCACCGCCGCAGCTTTTTCAGCGGCAAGGAGAAGCAGGAGACCTACCGCTTCTCGCTCACCGTCCTCTGGCATCAGAACTCGAGAATCATCTCCAACAAAGGCTTCCCCTCCCAGGTGGAGTCCTTGGGAAAACTGACCCTGGAGCCCATCAGCGAATCATGAACTCACGCACTTCCAGCTGGCTTCGGCTTCTTCTCGTTTGCGTCTTTTCGGCGGCCCTCAAGGTGTCCGCCCAAGTGCAGCCCGGACGTGAACTCGTGCGCCTGGATCCCAAGAACCTCGTCCACGACATCTCCATCAACAGCAATGTCGCCACGACCATCACTTTTCCTGAGAAGATCAGCCTGCTCACGGGCTACGGCCTTGTCACCGACCCTGCGCAGGTCAACCAGATGACCGCTACCAAGGTGGGGATCGTGCATTATGAGAATGTAATCGGGGACACGCTCGTCGTCCGCCTCATCAAGCCCGGAGAGCCCTGCCATGCCACGGTGCGCACCACGCGCAACATCTACCTTCTCCGCTTCACTCCTGCGGATGAGGCCAACCTTGCCGTCATCGTCTCCCCTCCGGCACCAACCAACAGCACGGTGGAGGTGACGCAGGACAAGGTGGTGGAGTCCCGCATTCAATACAACGCCGAGGAACTTGTGGGCATGCTCAGCAAGGTGCGCAACCGCAAGGCGCTGGAGCCGCTCAATCCCGGCCTCTTTACGGGCTGGCAGGAGCGCAACGGCCTGATGATGACCTCCACCGCGAAGGACCTCGTCACCACCATTTATGAGATTCAGCGCAGTCCGGCCAAAGACCTCACCGTCTTCCGCTGCTGGCTTACCAACAACGGCGCCAAGGAGTTTGATTTCGATCCCGCCGGCACCAAAATTCGCGTCGGCAGCCGCAGCTATGACTGCCAGCTGGTGGACTGCGCCAACACCGTCGCACCCGGTCAGCGCGTCGCCATGGATGTGGTGCTGCAGGGCGGCCCCGGCGGGAGCCGTGAAGGGCTTTCCATCAATCAGGATTTCCGCATCGAACTGCCGGAACCCGGGCGTCAGCCAGTGCTGCTGCCGCCGCTTTCCAGCGCGGACGCCGCCGAACTCGATGCCGCCGCAGAAGGCAAATAACCTGGAACCTCCCCCACTGCCATGATGCAACAACTCCAAAAACCGGCCGTGCAGATGATGCTGCTCGTCGTGGTGGTCGCCATCGCCGGGGTGGCCTTTTATTTTAGCAAGCAGCCGGCGGCGTCAGTCAACGCCCCGCCGGTGGCCAAGCCCACCAAGGACGGCAAGCCACCAGCCGAGCTCACGCTGGTCGCAGAATCAAAGACGGTGAATCTCGGGGACAAGCGCACGGCCATGATGGGCAGTGACCAGCAGGTGGAGCGCTTCGTCGTTCCTCCCAAGAAGCCCGCGCCGCCCAGCCTGCTTTTGTCCAATTCTTCCGACCAGAAAAAGAAAGCGGACAAGCCGCCGCCCTTTCCCAAGCTGGTGCATGTCAGCAATGCCGTGACGGAGCCTTTTGTGCCTACGACTCCGAAGCTCTTTGCTCCGCGAGGCATCCTCATCAAGGCGGCGCTGGTCATCACTGTGGACTCCTCCTCATTGCAGACTCCGGTGCTCGGCCTGGTCACGGAAGACATTTACTGGAACCGTCAGCTCGTTCTTCCTGCTGGCACGCAGGTGCATGCCAAGGCCAGCAAAGGACGCATCCGTGATCGTATTGAGGTCGCAGGTGGTTTCACCTTCATCTGGGAGGATGGCCGGGAGTACAGCATCGGCGGCGTGGCCCTTGATCACGAACGTCTCAGTGATGACACCTATGCCATCACTGACGGATCTGCCGGCATCAAAGGCGTCATCGTTCAGAACGATCAGTACGCTCAGGTGAAAGTCCTCATCGCTGAAGCGCTGCAGGGCATCATGAACAACAACCGGCAGCAGTTCCAAAGCATCTATGGACTCGTTCCGCAGAACAACACGACCAACGCCGCGCTCGGCGGTGGCGCGCAGGCGGCATCTGCGTACTCCAAGCTCCTGACCACGCAGCTCTCCCAGGATCTTGATTTTGTCCGGGTCGCCGCCGGCACCCAGTTCTACATCTACACCACGGACGTCTTCGAGCCGGAGATGGCCAGCATTGCCGGCTTGAAACAAAAGAACCAGCCCCTCAACAGCTGGCAGCTCGACGAGGAGATGTATGCCAAGGCCCAGGCGGAGAATGCCGCCCAGAGCCAACAGAGCGCCGTGGCGAACGCTGAAGCCGAAAAAAACCGCCAGCAGCAGGCGGCGACTGATCAGATCCAAGAGATGCGCTCTCTCATCTCCAAGCCTTCGGACACTGCTTCAGGCACCACCCCCGTTTCCACAACACCCACTCCCAGCAGCAGCAAACCATGAACCGCAAGCTTCTCGAAGCCAGCCTGCCCTGTGCCGCCTTGATCCTGTGCGCTCTTCTCACAGCGTGCAAATCGAGCAGCGTCAAACTCTCTGATGATCCCCTGGTGCGTCCGGCCGATGATCCTGAACTGGCCTACATCCCCACCTACAGCAGAAACGTGCTGTCCGACTGGCCCAAGGGGCGCTCGCTTGATCCGCATGATGTTTCCCGCGTCCGCCTCGGAGAGCAGGTGCATGCCTACCACCTCGGCCGGCTGCCCAGCAAGGACCGCCGCGAAATGCACGAAGCGCATACCGTGTACCGGCTGGAGCAACCAGCGCGCTGGGACACCCGGCTGCCCGCCACGCCGATGGATTCGCGTGGCGTCGTGCTCGGCATCGTTGATCCCGCACGCAAGGACATGCCGGATGACACCCTGATCAAACAGGAGCGTGAGGCGCTCGCGGCCAAGTCCGTCAGCCTGCGCAAATCCATGTCGGATCTTGATCAATTGCGCTCCCAGCTGATGAAGAAGAAGAGCTCGTTTGAGCAGGCGGAAAAAGACGTGGCCGAGATCAAGGAATACCTCGAAAAAACCCTGCAGGAACGCGCCACTCTCAGCGCGGAGCTCAAGCAGGCGCAGACACGCATCGATGAACTGGAGCAGGCCGAGCGTCTGCGCATCCGCAGCTCCAGCCAGGGACTGTTCCAAAAGAAATAGTGCCATGACGTCCCCTGTTGATTTAGCCCATATCCAGGCACTTCCCGGCTTTCTCGAAGAACGCATCATCGGGCAGGGGCACGTCATTCCCAAGGTGGTGCCCATCGTGCAGAACGGTGAGCTCGGTCTAAGTGATCCCGGGCGACCCAAGGGCACTTTTCTTTTCCTTGGCCCCACCGGTGTCGGCAAAACAGAAACCACCCTGCTGCTGTGTGAACACATCTTTGGTGATGTGCAGAAGCACTGCATCCGCCTCGACATGTCCGAGTATCAGAACCAGGAGTCTCTGCAACTGCTGCTCGGCCAGAATGAAACCAGCCGGGGTAACATCGGCCGCTTCTTTGACCGCGCTGAAGGCCGGGGTTTCATCCTCTTTGACGAAATCGAAAAGGCACACCCGCGTGTGCTGGACATCTTCCTGCAGGTGCTGGACGCAGGACGCATCACCGTCGCCAACGGGGAGACGCTGAATCTCTGCAACTTCTACATCGTGGCCACTTCCAACATCGGAGCGGAAGCGCTGATGGAGCTGAAGAACAGCCCCATCGCCACCGTGGAGCGCTTCATCGAAGATCTGGCTGCGGCGGAGCTTCGGCCTGAAGTGCTGGCGCGTTTCAATGTACGCTGCGTGTTTCAAAAGCTCGGCTACGATTCACAAAAGCGAATCGCCACGATCATGCTGAACAAGGAGCTCAAGCTTCTGAAATCGAAAGGCTACAATCTCACGGCGGGCAAAGGCGTGCTTGAGATCATGGTGGCGAATGGTGTGGAGCCCCGGCTCGGCGTGCGCCGGATGCGCAGCACGGTTGAGACTTTTTGCCGCGAGGCGTTGCGCAACGCCCTGCTCAGCGGCCAGCAAACCAACGGAACCCTTGTCGCCCAGCATGGTCACCTGGTCATCGATACTTGATCACTACCACAGCCACCGGACGGAGGTGCGGCGCTATGCCTTCACCCTGCTGTTCATGGCCGGTGCGCTGTACACCGGGCGCAATGCGGCGGCGGTGGCCGGGTTCCTGGCCCTTCCGGTGCAGTATGCCTACAACCGGTGGGGAGAGCCCTGGCGCAAGCGCGGCGAAGAAATGATGAAATACAAGTCCAGAAAATGAAGCACCTTCTCACGATTTTTTGCGCCCTGATGCTGGCCGGCTGCGCCACACCGCCGCCTGCCTACCTCAATGATGACGATGTGCTGCCTGTGGCCACCAGCGTCCACTTTTGGGTCTATCACGACAAGAAAGGATGGGTGAAGTCCAACATCCACATCACGCGGCTGCCGCGTGAAATGAGCGGCAAGGAGGTGCGCCTCTGGGCCGAAGGCGTGGGCAAACGCGACGCCGGCAAGCTCTGGACTCACTACTACGTCATGGCTGATCTGCCGGAAGGGCACTCACTGGGGCCGGTCCTTGTTTCGCACGTGCACTCTTTTGGCAAGCAGCCGCGCAACGTTGCTCCTTAAAACACTCAATTTTTAACCATATGCCTGAAGAACAAGAAGAAGCTGGAATCGGAGAGTCCCTGGGCCAGGGCGTCGGATCACAAGTGGGTGGTGCCGCTGGAAAAGCGGTGGGTACGGCGGGAGGCAAGGCGGCGGGCAGTGCCGTCGGTGGTGCCATTGGTACCGTCGTGCCTGTCGTCGGCAATGCTGTTGGCTCTGCGGTGGGACAGCAGGTTGGCGGTCAGATTGGCGGCCAGATCGGCAACCAGGTGGGTTCAGAAGTCGGTGGTCAGGTGGGCGGAGCCGTGGGCGGCGCGGCTGACACGGCGGTGGACGGTGCGGTGAGCAGCATTGGTGGAGCCGGTGGAGATTCTGGCGGTCCTGGCAATATCCTCAGCAGCGTGGGCGGCATGGGCGGCGGCGGAGCAGGCGGTGGCCTAGCCAGTCTTGCGGGCGGACTTGGTGGTGGCGGCGGCGGAGGAGGAGGAGGTGGTGGTGGTGATCTTCTTGGCAGCGTCACCAGTTTAGCTGGTGTGGGCGGTGGGGCAGGTGGTGGTATCGCCAGTCTTGCGGGTGGTCCTGGTGGCGGCGGCGGGGGTGCAGGAGGCATGCTCAGCAGTGTCACGAGCCTGGCCGGCGGTGGCGGCGGCGGTGGAGTCGCCAGTGTCATGGGCGGCCTGGGTGGCGGCATCGGCGGCGAGGGTGAGGAGCCCGGCATGGCCGAAGGACTTGGCTCCGGCATCGGCGGGGCTGCTGGCAAAGCCGTGGGTACAGCAGGCGGCAAGGCTGTCGGCGGTGCCATTGGTTCCGCCATTCCGGTGGTGGGCACCGCCATTGGTCAGCAGATTGGAGGTCAGATCGGCGGACAGGTCGGCCAGCAGGTGGGCTCCGAAGTGGGCGGTGCCGTGGGCAAAGGGGTGGACGACGGCGTCAAAACCGTGCGGATGAGCCTGGAGGAGGAAGGTTACAAGATCGGCGGCGGCATGGGGCAGGGACTCGGCATGGGCAAAGGCATGAAGATGTGATTTTTGGCGGTGCCCCCACTATTCTGCGTAATTCTCGGCACACCTGATCCCGGTCCGGCTAATCAGTTTAACCTTTTCTCCCTAGCCCATGCCTGAAGACACCGACAAAAAAGGCGGACCTGTGATTGGCGCGCAACGCCCGACCCCGGCACCCGCACCACAACAGGAACCGAAGCAGCCTGCCCAGCAGGCATGGGTGCCCGCCCAGCCTTCCCAAAAAGCCCAAGCTGCAGATCAACAGCAGCCGCAGGCACCCGCAGAGCAAGCGCAAGGCGCTCCCGCTCCTGCTGTCCAGGGCCCGGGCACCCAAGTTACCTACCTCGGGAGCACGACGGAGGTCGTCGGTAAAAAGCCCCTGACTGCCACCGAGAAACTGCAAGCCGGCATGCAGGGCATCCTTTCTGGCGCGGGTGGCTCCAAGGAAGGGCAGATGATCGGAGAAGCCGTCGGCCAGGGGATCAAAAACCTTTTTGGACAGGGCAAGAAAGACGGCGCTGGAGGCACGCAGGTGGGGCCTGGACGACTCGGCCCTAACGCCACGGAGGCAGCTCAAGCGGGCGGGCCCATCATCGGTGGTCACCGCGAGCAGGGTGCCAAGCAGGAAGGCCAGGAAGCTGGCGGTCTCGATGTGGGCGGCAGTCTTGGTAAAAAAGTCGGCGGCATGCTTGGTTCAGCCGTCCTCGGTGAAAAAGGCAAATCTGTGGGCCAGATGCTCGGCAAGATCGCTGGCAATGCGGCAGGACAGGCGGCCAATATGGCCATCGATCATGCACGCGGCATCGGCGGAAACATTGGCAGTGCCATTGGCGGAGCCATCGCTGGTGAAGAAGGCGCTGCCAAAGGCAAGGAACTGGGCAAAAAAGCCGGCTCTGGTGTCACAAGCGTCCGTGACACACTGGCCGCGCAGGGAGTGGACCTCGGCCCGAAACAGGCGGCTGGCAAACAGGGACACGGCATCAAGTAAGCCATGCCCGCCCCCCCAAAGACCGATGGCAGACCGCGATCTCGACGGAGATGGCGACATCGATCTGGCAGACGATCCTTCACGCGATCTTGACCACTATGGCCGCATCGAGAGTGATGACCGTGAGGAACTGGATATTGACGCGGACAACGACATCGACGCCACCGATCGCACGGTGGCTGCCAAGCAGAGCGTCGGTGCCGCCCTGGGTATGGCGAAGGCCGGGCAAAGCAGGCAACAAGGAGAGTCGCAAGGGCAGTCAACCGCAGGCCCCAAGGCGCGCTGAGCAACTGCTGAGGCGTGGAATGGTCTGGCGGGCTCAGCTTCCGCTGGCCAGCAGAGCTGCCAGCAGAGCTGCCAGCAGTTCGTCCACTTGCATGGTGGCGATCGCGGATGCCTTGTCACTCATGGCGTAGGGCAGGATCAGCTCCCGGCCATGCAGCATGGAGCCGCAGCTGTAGACGACATTCGGGACGTAACCTTCACGTTCATGCCCTTCGGGTGACAGCAGTGGCTCGCGCAGGCGGCCGATGACTTTCGTTGGATCATCAAGATCCAACAATGCCGCGCCGATGCAGTATTTGCGCATGGGGCCGACGCCGTGCGTGATGACGATCCAGCCAGCCGCCGTTTCGATGGGTGAGCCGCAATTGCCAATCTTCACGGACTCCCACATCTCCAAGGGGCGCAGGATGATCTGGGGATTGCTCCAGTGATGCGGGCTGTCGGCGAACATGATGAAGAGGTTCTCGTCATCCTGGCGCGAGAGCATGGCGTAACGACCGCCGATGCGCCGGGGAAACAGGGCCATGCCTTTGTTTTGCACTGCAGTGCCGTTGAGCGTGAGCACACGGAAATGCAGAAAGTCCTGCGTCTCGATGAGCTGCGGCAGGATGGCCCTGCCATTGTAGGCGGTGTAGGTGGCGTAGTACATCACCGAGCCGTCGTCTTCGATGAAGCGGACAAAGCGGGCATCCTCTATACCGTTGGTCTCGTTGGGCGAGACAGGAAAGATGATGCGTTCGCTGAGGGCGAGCTTGGAGGAGAAGTTCAGCTCGTAGTTCGAGTCAGCGAGCCAGCGGAAGCACTCCAGGGCGCGGCGGAGATCGCGGCTGACGGATTTGGATTCACGACGTACACGCTGCACGCTTTCGTCGAGCTCATGCAGGGTGAAGGCTTCAGCCAGCGGGTCCATCACGGCCGAGGCATAGCCGTCCACGAAACCCATTTCCTGGAGTTTGGTGATGAAGCGGGATTTTTTATACGTGGGATTGGGCACCACCTCCGGCAGCGCGACAAAATTTGAGACCGGCTCCACACTGAGGGCACCATCCGGCGCGATGATGCCGGCGCGAAACTCGATGGACGAGATGTGGCCCTCACCCGTGGCGCGCAGGCTCATGATGAAGCGCAGTCCGCCCTCGATCACTCCGCTCTGATCAGGATGAGGCACCATGGAAGGATTGAACAGCGCGGCAGACTCCAGTGCGTATTCGCCGGAGAACAAGGCACCGATGAGAAGCTGGCGGACGCGTGAGAGCGTGGGCTGCGCAGCGATCTGCTCACGCACTTTTTCATAGTGTGTGAGCAGAAGAGACTCGATGTCGAAGTGACGTGAAGCAAACTCGGCGAGGATCGCCTGCAACTGCAGGTCGGCCTCCGCTTCGCTTAGTGCAAGCGCGCGCGTCAGGATGTTGGCACTGATCTGCGGCTTTCCGGGGATGAAGGGGCGAATGATGACGCGACCGCATTCAGGCTGCAAGGTGATGTCATGGCGGCGAATGGTGACTGAACTCATGAGGCGGGTGGCGAGGTGATCAAGTGTTCTGCGCAGTTCATCTCCGCGAGTGCAAGGTGGAAGGCGAGGGTGGACTCGGCGCCCTGGTTTTCATTCACGCGATCGTGGTGCAGTCCATCGCCGCAGCCACCGGTGGTGGAATCGTAGAGCGGCAGGCCGAGGTCATTGCGACCGAGGAACCATTCGAAGGCGCGTTTGGCCTCACGTGACCAGGAGGCATCCTGGGTGGCGCGGTAGGCTTCATTGCACGCGGCGACCATCGCCTGGGCTTCGAGAGGCTGCTGGTCGAAGTCGGCGCGGGCACCATCGCGGTGGTAGAAGCCATTGCTGCCGATTGGGCGGAAACAGCCTGACTGTGTCTTTTGGATGGACACGAGCCAGCGCAGCGACTTGAGGCCGATCTCCATCGCAGCCGGATCTGGCATCCACTGGCCGCTGAGGATAAGCGCCTGGCAGAAGCGTGCATTTTCATACGTCACGCTGTCTTCAAACCAGGGCCAGTGCTCCGTGGCGCAGGCGTTCCATAGTGCGACGAGGCGGCCGGTGAGCGTCACGCGCATGGCGTTGATCGCCGCATTGCTGGGGAAGCGGCGCAGGTATTCGTGAATGCCCAGCAGGGTGAAACTCCAGGCCCGAGGTGAGGTGAAATCCGTCACCGCAGTGAGACCGCGCTCAAACAACTGGGCGGAGAGACGGCTGTGGCCCTCATTGCGCGAGCGCCCCGCTCCATTGCCTGCGGCCCACAGCGCACGCGCGTGGCTGTCTTCGCTGCCGGCGGCTTCGAGCCACTGGCGGCCATGGCTCATGAAATTGCGAAAACGACCGCTCTCATAGTCCAGCGCCGCTGCGAGAAAAGCGAGGTAGCTGGTGGCGAGCCTGCCGAGGTTCTCGGCGGGTGGCTGGCCGCCCAGTTCATCCAGCATGCTGCAGAGGATGAAGGCGCGTGCGTTGTCATCCGTGCAGTAGCCTTCATGGAAGTTCGGCACGTTGAAAATGGCGTGCTGAAAGATGCCGGTGCCATCGCTCATGCGCACGACGTGGTCCAGACGCAGAGGGGGCAGCTCGTAGGGCCTGTTGCCCAAGGTCCAACCTGCGAAGGCCGTGCGCGGTGCCGTTTTGCGGTCTGCCCGCGCATGCTGAAAGGATTCCAGATAACGCTGCGCCACCGCAGGCCAGATCATCGCGCGGCCCATGGCATGGGCTTCATGGCGGATCTTTTCCATGCGTGCGGGATCATCGAGCAGTCCGCAGACGCCTGCTGTGATGGCCGCCGGATTGCGGAACGGCACAAGAACGCCGCGATCATCCGCCAGGAGTTCCTGCGCGTGCCAGTAGGGCGTGGAGACGACGGCTTTCCCGGCGCCAAACACATAGGCCAGCGTGCCGGAGGTCACCTGCGCTTCATTCAGATACGGCGTGAGATAGATGTCCGTGGCACCGATGAATTCCTTGAGATCGTCCAGTGAGACGAAGCGATTGTAAAAGATGACATGCTCTTTCACTCCGCGTTCTTCGGCGAGGCGTTCGAGGCTCAGGCGGTAGCGTTCGCCCTCATGCGCGATGAGTTGCGGATGCGTGGCTCCAAGAATGAGGTACACGACGTTTGGGTGCTGCCGCACGATTTCCGGCAGTGCTTCGATCACATGCTCGATGCCTTTGCCCGGCCCGAGCAGGCCAAAGGTGAGCAGCACCTTGCGGCCTTCGACGCCAAACTGCTCCTTGTAGCAGCTTGAGTCCATGAACGGCATGTCGGGGATGCCATGCGCAATGATGTCGATCTTTGAATCCGGCACGCGATACGTCTCGCGCAGAATTTCCGCGCCTTTGTGAGCCATGACCACCACGCGGTCGCTGTGACGCACGAGTTCATCCATCACCTTGCGCTGTGCGGCGTTTGGCTCGCGCAGGACGGTGTGCAGCGTGGTGACCACCGGCATGCGCACTTCTTTGAGCAGCGCGAGCAGATGACTGCCCGCCTGGCCGCCATAGATGCCGAATTCATGCTGCACGCATAGAACGTCCGCGTTGCTGAAATTCAAAAAGTCCGCCGCACGCCGGTAGGAGTCGAGATCCTTCTCCAGCAGCTCAAAGCGCACACGCTGAGGGTAATCGTAGCCTTCTACACGGTCATTGACGGCTCCGACAAAACAATCTGTGGAGGGTGACGCAGACGCGACGGCTTCACTCAGATCATGGGTGAAGGTCGCGATGCCGCAGAGCCGTGGTAGATAATCGCCGAGAAAGGCGATGCGCTGCGGCGAAATGGAAGTGCTCAGGATAAACCTCTCAATGGCTGCGTCATTCTGCAGCAGACAGCGTGGGCCGCTGATAAGCAACCCGGCTTTGTATAAATCAGGCTGAGCATCATTTGCCGATGAGGATCAGGACACCGGCAACGAGCGCCAAGATGGGCACCAGAACGTTGAGCTGTCCGAGGTTGATGCCGAAGACACCGCTAAGTCCGACAAGGAGGAGATAGATGGCAAGCGCGAGCATGCCGTAGTTTTTGGTGATGGTCATGGTCGTTGGGTATTCAGCTTTTGCGGCCTTGCAGCAGCAGCACGACGCCGCCAATGAGCGCAACGGCTCCGACGATGGGTGGCAGAGGAATGGTGTGCTGTTTTTCCGCCGTCACCTGAATGGGGCCGAGATCGATGGCCTTCTCCGTGGTGGTGTAGGTGAAGCTTTGGTAGGCGAAGGCAGCAACGCCGAGAATGATGAGCAGAATGCCGAAGATGGCGGGTGTTTTCATAAAATGGACTGTGACTTAGAGGACGCGGCGGCCTTGGATGAGGCGCAGGAGGATGAAGATGACGGCGATCACGAGCAGGATGTGAATGAAGCCGCCGATAGTGGTGCTGGTCACGAGGCCGAGCAGCCAGAGGACGATGAGGATGATGGCGATGGTGGTAAGCATGAGATGTGTGTCTTTCTTTGTTGATGGAGAATCTGCCGGTCAGAGCGTTTTGGTGCCGACCTGCCGCAGCTTCAGGGAGGGTTTAGTTTTTTGCGGTGCCAGCTTCGACGACCATGTTGTTGACGACGCTTTTCACGCCGTGGATGTCGGTGACGAGCTTGGTGACGAGGTCAATTTCAGCGGTGTTTTTGGCGAATCCGCCCACCATGACCACGCCGTCGGTGGTGGCGACGAGGGTTCTGAAGGCGCTCGTGGAGCGGTGCGTGAGCAGTGCCATCCGCACCTGGGCGTTGATGGATGCATCATCAATGATCTCCTCAAGAGTCGGTGCCTGCGGCTTGCTCGTGACGGTCATCTGATTCTTCACTTCTTTGACGCCTTCGACATCCTGGGCGTATTCGGTGGTCAGGTCTTTCTGAGCCTGGCTGGTGGCGTCTCCGGTGAGTGTCACCACGCCCTCCCTCAACTCCACCTGGGTGTTGTAGGAGCTGACGCTGCGATGAAAGGCGAGCGCGCTTTTCACCTTCAAGTAGAGCCAGGTGTCGGAACTGGCCGGCGGACTTTCTTTGACTTCAATCTGGTTGGTCACGCTCTTGACGCCCGGCAGACCGGTCACGGTGTCCTGGGCGAGCTGCTTGTGCGAATCGTCATGGACGATGCCGGTCAAGGTCACGACGCCCTCTTTGGACTCAGTCTTGATCGCGTCATCCTTGAGGAAGTTTTTGTAAACGTAGGAGTTTTTAGCGGCGACTTCAATCTGGGCATCTATTTCGGACGCGTGCAGCGGTGCATAAGCAAACAGCGCAAAGCAAAGTGCCAATGCAGGGGGGGCGAAAGGTTTCATAGAATGCATGTTAAGGCATATGCTGAATGGGCGCGATGGGGTATTACCCTACCTCCTACCTGATTCCGGTTGCTCATTGGCCATCTCGAACGAAGTGGCAGCATGATACTCGACGCCACCTGCAAGCTAGACTACCAGCTCATGGCAGAGGTTCCCGCCATTTTCATGCTGCGTCCGCGCAGCGGCTGGGCGCAGTGGATCATGCGCGAGGAGTTTCAAATCAGCCCGCAGGTGCCGGTGGTCGAGTTCACGGATGTGTATGGCAATCTCTGCCAGAGAACCGTCATGCCTCCGGGGAATTTTCATGTTTCCGTGCAGTATCGCGTCCAGGTGGAGGATCGGGTGGATGAAGATATTTATGCGCCGCTGATGCTGGTGCAAAACCTCCCGCCTGACATTCTTCACTACCTGCTGCCCAGCCGTTACTGCCAGTCTGACGAGCTGTCGGTGCTGGCCACATCGATCATCGGCAATCTGCCGCCGAATTACCAGTGCGTGGCGGCGATCCGCACCTGGGTGCATCAGAACATTCACAATGAATATGGCTCCAGCAACAGCTTCACGACAGCGCTGGAAACTTTGAACACACGCCGGGGCGTCTGCCGTGACTTTGCGCACCTTGGCATTGCGCTGTGCCGAGCCATCAATGTGCCGGCGCGCATGGTGGTGGGTTTCCTGCATCAGCTTTATCCGATGGATCTGCATGCCTGGTTTGAGGCCTACATCGGTGGCCGCTGGTTCACCTTTGACGCCACGGAAAATGTGACCCGTGGCAACCGCATCGTCGTCGCCTATGGTCGCGATGCCGCCGACGTGGCGCTGGCCACGATGTTTGGCAATTTCACGATGCAGAACATGCAGGTCACTGTGACCGAGCATCGTCCGCAGTTTCAGTCATAAAAAAGCGTTGCTGCCGACCGGTATGGTCTGGCAGCAACGCCACTGGTTCAGGCTGATTAGGGGGGATTAAGCGGAAAGAGCGGCGCGGTATTCTTTGATGGCTGCTTCCACTGCCTCACGGCTCTGGCCGGTGCGTTTCTGAATGCGGCCCAGCAGTTCATCCTGCCTGCCTTCGATGAGCTGGAGGTCGTCATCGGTGAGCGTTGCCCATTTCTGTTTGAGGTTGCCTTTGATGATGTTCCAGTCGCCTTTGATTTCGAGTGTTGTCATAGGACTGACTCTACGGCGCTGCGGTTGCAGAAGCGATGGGGTGTAACCCTACTGCAAGGTAGCGAGGCAAAAAAGCGGCCTGACTTGCGTCAGGCCGCCTGCGTGAATGCATGTGCAGAGCGCGTTTCAGCGCGGCGTCTTATTGCAGACCCAGCGTGCGGAGCAGAATGGCGGTGAGGCCGTTAGAGACGGGCATCCCTTGGGCCCGCTGGTAGCTGTTTAGGGCGCGGTGCGACTGTGGACCGAACTGGCCATCCAATGGCCCTTGATAGTAGCCCAGGCGAGCGAGTGCCTGCTGAACCCGATAGTCATCGGAGTTCATGCGGTAGGCATCCTGATTGCGAAACTGCTGTGGGATAGCGCCGTAGTTGGGATAGTAGCTGACGCCAGGACGCGCATAGTAGTACGGCATGTTCGGCGGCCCATAGTAGTAGCCCTGGCCTGCATGACCGTTGCCTTTGTTCAGTTTGAACTTCGTGCTTGGATGCGCGTGATACGCCTGCTGGTCATGATCGTTGTGTGGATTGCCATGAGGCTGCTCACGGCCCATGTTGCCGTGGTTGCCTTTGCCATTGGACTGTCCTTTGCCGTTGTTCCCTTTCCCGCCCTTGTCTTTGGCCTGGGTGGCAGGGGCAAGTGACAGCAGGCCGAAGACCGCGAGCGCCGCAGCTCCGAGGATGGGTTTGAAGTTCACAAAAGTTGTTTTCATGAGGTGTGTGCGAAAGGATTTAGTGGAACAGATTTTTGAACTTGCGGCTGAGCTTGCCGAATGAGCGGGCAAGATGAAGCTCATCAAGGCTGTCCACTCCTTTGCCTACTGCCTGTGCGCTTTGCTGAGCCAGGCTGGCAAGGCGCTCCTGAATGTCTTCCAGCAAATGCACTGCACGACTTCTCGGCGTAGCCGGAGTCAGCGCGCGTGCGATGAGGACGGCGGCAATACCGAGGCCAGCGGCCAGCAGAATGGTGCTGCCCGGATTCTGACGTGCGCAGTTTTCAAGCTGGGTGGCGGACTTGGTCATTGCAGACGGGATGTGAATGTCAGCAGGAATATCAGTGGGTGTGTTCATGAGCGGTCTGTGGTGGAAGAGTTCTTGCAGCAGAGTTCCATGGCTTTGGTGACACCCAGCGACAGCAGGACGGGACGCACGAGCAATGCTCCGACAACGGCTGCTGTGCCAGCGACCCAGCGGGTGGGGAGCAGGTTGATGAGCAGCCCCGCACCGGCGGCGGCGGCCATTGCCTGGCCGGGTTCACGTCGTGCGAAGGTTTTGAGTTCAGCCAGTGAGCGCCGGAGGCAGGACTCAGCGGGCTGGCAGGGGTGTTCGTGGTTCATAGGGGCAGAGTAGAAGGTCCGCTCTTCTGCCACCATGGGGTGTAACCCCACCTTGCTGAAGTGTGTCGGGTTTCACCCCATGGCGAAAGAGCGAGCATCCGGCGAGACATGGGATCGTTAAACGAAACCAAACCCACATCCAAAAATCTCATGAAGAATCCATTGTTCCTATTGTCCGCTCTCTGCCTTGTGCAGTTTCCCCTGTACGCCCAGGTCACCGTGGTCGCTCCGACTGCCCCGGCGGCTGGTGTCGTTGTGGTTGCCCCGGCCACCGTAGTGGTGCGCCCGCTGGACTCCACCGTCGTGCGCCGCCAGTTGTCCACGGCACCGAAGGTGGTGATCGTGACGCAGACTCCGCAGCCCGAAGTGCAGACCACCAAGACGACCACGGTCGTTGAAACACCAGGCCAGCCACGTCGGGTGTATAATTCAGAACGGAATGTGGTGATCGTGGAAGACCAGGGACAAAGCCGCGAAATGCCCTTTGTGACGCTCCCGGTGCTCTTTGAGAAGGGCACGGCGAAACTGCTTGATGAAGAATCGAAAGTCGCGCTGCAGCAGGTTGCGGATGTGATTCTGGCCGTCAGCAAGACGGAGCCCGGCTCCATCTATGACATCGAAGGCCACACGAGCACCGATGGCACGAACGAAGACAACATGGCGCTTTCAGCCGCCCGTGCCCAGAGCGTGTATGATGTGCTCACCCAAGCCTACGGCATACCTGCCTCCTCTCTCAGCGCCCATGGCTATGGCGAAATCTTCCCCATGTTTCCCCAGGGCAATGAGGAACAAATGCAGCAGGACCGCCGCGTGCTGGTGGTGCGTACGAAATAAAGCTCACCGATCAAACTCGCACTGACTCCCTTGATCCCGTGCCGTTCCTGGCGCGGGATTTTTTTTGCCCTCTTTCGAATTCGGGTTTCACCCCATGGCGAAGCCGAGACGTGCGCGATTAGCTGTTATCCATGAAAACACTCTACATCGCCATTCTACTCTCGTCCGTTTCTTTGGTCTCCTGCACCAACGGACCCAACGCCCGCAACGGTACTGTCATCGGTGCCCTCGGTGGTGCTGCCGTCGGCGGTCTGGCTTCCAGAAGTCTCGGCGGGGCCGCCGTGGGTGCTGGTGTCGGCGCACTGGCAGGGAACTACATCGGTGGCCGTCGTGACCGCCGCTACTATTAACCTGTCCACCTTCGCCGCCTCACCCACATGAGCTACCAGGCCAGCATCCATCATCTCACTACCGGGCGATTCCTGATGGAATGCCTGGTCGAAGGCCACGATTTGCGAGAGGCGGAAAACGAGGCCATAGCCAAGGCGGCGCTCAAATCACGGGCGCTGCCGCGTGAGATGGACGTGCGGCATCTGCATCAGTGCATGGAACGCCGGAATCCTGCTGCCGAGCAGCATGCCTGAAACCTCCTTGTTCATGGTGCTCTCTTTGTTTTCGGCATGATCTGGCAGACACCGCCA
>NZ_JBIPNG010000054.1:0-22514 GCF_044373815.1 Prosthecobacter sp.
TGTACACCAGCCCGGGCAGGCCGGAGAGCACCGGGTTCTGCGGTTGATTGTCGAGACGCGAGAGCGTGACCTTCACCGTCGCCGCTGTGGGTTTGCCATGATGATCCAGCGCCTTGATGCGAATGAGGGATGGCTCTCCGGTGAGTGCGGGATCTGGCAGTCGATCCCACGCGAGCTGAACGCCGGAATGCAGCAGGCTCACCGCATGATGTGCGCTGCGACGGCGCGCAGGCAGATCGGCGTCGAAGCGGAGGAACTCACTGGGCTGAAAGGCGGTGGTCTCCTGAGAGAAGGTGAAGGCGCCTGCGGCATTGGTTTTACCTTCCAGCAGGCGTCCGTCGGGCAGGCGCAGGCGCACGGGTTCGTCCACCAGCGGAGCTCCCCATGAGTAGTTCACGCGGAGGGTTCCTTCGATGCGGTCACCACGAAACACCGCATCGGGCTTCGTCTCGATCTCGGCGGTGATCTCGGCGATTTCAAACTCATGCACGTTGAACCAGGCTTCGTGTGTTTCATCTCCCTCCACGGCTTTTGCGGTGATGTGGTAGCTGCCCGTGGGAGCGGAGGCGGGCAGGGGAACGCTGTGGGTGAAGGTGCCGAAGTCGCTGAGCTTTGATTTCATGCGGCGCAGTACACGCTTACGTTCGTCGGTGATGCTGATCTCGTACTCGCGGCCAATGGGAACGCTGTAAGCGCCGTCCTGCACATCACGAATGATGCCGCGGAAGTGGACGACGTCCCCTGCACGGTAGGCGGATTTGTTGGTGTAGATGAAGCCGCGTCGTGAAAGCTCCACGGAAGTGCGGTCCGTATTTCCACCGGTGATCTCCTGCGTCATACCGCGCAGATTGAGACGCTGGATGGCCACGCCTGCGTCCGTGCGCACGTAGGCGCAGAGATCTGCCGCCGCGCGGATCATTTCGCCGCGAAGGCTGAACACTCCATCCTTGTCCGTGCGGCCCTGGCCGAGGATTTCCTTGCCATTGCTGAGCAGCACCTCTGCATCCGCCACTGCGGTGCCTTTGATACGGTCTTGCACAAACACAAGCGCCTCGGTCCATGCGGATTGTACGATGAGATCAATGTCACTGCGGATCACGATGGTGCTGGCCTGCCAGTCCTCGCCCTCGACGCGGATGAGGCACACGCCGGGCATGGTGCCTTCAAACGGCACATCGATGGCTTGCTCGATGGGCTTGAGCCGGGTGTAGCCTTCGATGTTCACCTCCCATGTTTTGTCCGGCTGGATCAAATCGATGTCGAGGGAGCCGATGCCTGATTCACCATCAAGGCGATGACGGCTGCGGAAGAAATCTTCGAGATTAAGGATGTAGCGCGAGACCTTGAGCTTTTCGATGTTGCGCACATTCACACGCACCTGGGCCGTTTCATTGCTGCGGAAAGTGCGCGGTGTGTGTAGCGCCAGCGAGCGCTGCGGCATCATGGCGGCGCGTTCGGCCGCGAGCTGCTTCCATCCTCCCCAGGTGAGCCTTTGGAATGTGTTCAGCGCCTCTTCATGCCGGTCAAGGTGCTCGGCCTGGATGATGCCGGTGCGGTAGAGCGCCAGGGATGCCTCCTCGCTTTGCGGATGCTTGATGATGAGGCGGGCCCATTCGGTGAGGGCGTTTTCAAACAGCATGGTCAGTTCAAGCGAGCGCGGTTTACCAGCCACTTTTTTGGTGAGTTCCTGTGCTACGGTGAAATGCCACTGACCATTTAAAAACAGGAGCTGTGCGCAGCGTGGGTCCAGCGGGTGTGCAGCAATGAAGGCATCGAAACGCTTGGCCGCCTCCTCGCGGTTGTTGGTGGCCACGGCATCGAGGCAGAGCTGAAACTCAGCCTCCATGATGCGTGCCTGCGCCTGCTGCCACAGGCTGCCGTCGGGATGTTTGGCGATGTAGCCGCGCCACTGCTCGATGGCCTGCGGATACTGCCGCGCGGCAAAGCGAAGTGCGCCGATCTGGAAGAATGCCATCTGCCGCCAGGATTCCAGGCGCTCGGCCGGTGTGCGTTTGTCCTTTTCATTCGCCGCAGGGGCGGGCCAGTTCGCGCGGTCATACACAGCTTTGCAGGCTTCCAGGGCCTCATCGCTTTTGTTTTGTGAAGTCAGCACCTGGATCAATGTGAATGCAGCTTCCGCCGATCGAGGGTGGGATGGATGAACCTGCAAAAACTGCCGCAAGCTGGCGATGTGCTTTACAGGATCTGCGGACGGGATGGTGGTGACTGGCTCATTCTGCTGCACGATCTGGGTGCCTTGCTGCATGTCATTGCTGCTGTGCGGCAGTTGTGCTGAATGAACAGGCTGAACCATCAGTGCTCCATGGCTGCGACAGATCAGCCACTCGATGTCGCCTTGATCCGGTTTCGTTGCTGCGGCTGGAGTCTTGGTCTTCCACTGGGTCAGAACATCCTCCGCATAGCGGCGTGCTGCGGCGCTCCCCCCTGCCTGCAGCATGCCTTCGATGAGCATCTGGCGCACCTCCCAGCGGTGGGCTCCGGTTTCCTTCGTGGCAGAGGTCGGCGGTGCGCTGCCAATAAGTCCGCGCCAGTCGGGATCAAACTCACGCAGGTAGGCATCACAGGCCTGAGGCAGTTCATTGCGTTGGTTCAAGTCGCGCGCGCTGACCACCGTCTGAAAGAGGAGTTGTTCTCGCATCTTGGGGCCGGTCTCCAGTTCCTGTGCTTTTCGATAAAGAGCCAGCGCCTTCTTCTGTGCGTCGCTTCCCACGCTTTGGCCTGGCACGGCCGGTTTGGTGATCTCCTGAGCCAAGGCAATGAGCGCCTCCGCCAGCTTTTCTTTGCGCGTCGTGGCAAACAGTCGTGTGGCTTCCGAACTGTAGATGGCTTCGGCCTCCTGATGACGTTTCAGTTCAGCGAGGCACTGCGCTTTCAGGAACAGCGCCTTGCGCTGCCAGGCATGGCCTGCGGGAATGGCGTCGCAGTCGGTGATGGCTGCGGCAGGCTGATTGGATTCCGCGCGGGCAACACCCCGCAGATAATGGGCATAGCCCGCGTCAGCAGAAGCTGCGATGACGGCATCGGTCAGCGTGATGGCTGCCTCTGAGTAGCGCTGGCGTTGCAGCAGCAACTCCGCATCATCGACCGGGGTGGCCGTCAAAGTTTGGGCAAGAACGAAGAACAGGATGATACGGTGGTACATGGCGGCCTTCAATGATATTTCCTTATTATGCGCAGCCGGAAATGCCGATGGCAAGATGCATGAATGAGTGGCAGTCAATTTACGTTCCGTTTACAGACAAACCGCATCGTCTGCCCATCACCCATGAACCGCCGCCATTTCATTCGCTCCGCCGCCGCTCTGCCCTTAATCTCCGCCATTGCTTCAGAGAAGCCTCGGCGCCTCATCCTGCGCTCTTCATGGCAGACGGTGAACATCGGTGACATCGCCCACACGCCGGGCGTGCTGGCGCTGCTGGAAAAACATCTGCCAGACGTGGAGGTGCGGCTGTGGCCGAGCAATCTGGACAATGGTGTCGGCGAGATGCTCGCGGCACGTTTCCCCAAGGTGAAGGTCATTCGCGGTGAGGACGTGAAGAAGTCCTTCGAGGAATGCGACTTCCTGCTCCACGGCTCCGGCCCCTCTCTGGTGGCGCAGGCAGATGTGGTGAAATGGAGCCAGGCCACGGGCAAGCCCTACGGCGTGTATGGCATCACCTTCTCCGGCCAGCAGAATCCAAAGGTCATCAAGGACAAGTCCGTCAAGCCGATGCAAACCATCGACGTGCTCAGCGGCGCGAAGTTTGTCTATTTCCGCGACTCAGTGTCCCTAGAGTTGGCGAAGAAAATGGGCTGCACCTGTCCGCGCATGGAGTTCGGTCCCGACGGCGCCTTTGCGGTGGATCTGAAAGATGACGCGAAGGCCAAGGCCTTTCTGAAGGCCAACAATCTCGAAGAAGGAAAATTCCTCTGCTGCATCCCACGCCTGCGCAACACCCCCTACTGGACGCTGCCGGAAAAAAAGGCGGCCCTGGATGAGAAGAAGGACGCACGCAACAAAGCCATGATGGACCACGACGGCAAGCCGCTGCTGGATGCCATCGTGAGTGTGATCAAAAACACCGATCTCAAAATCCTCCTCTGCCCGGAGGACAAGACGCAGATGAAGATCAGCAAAGAGATGCTCTACGACAAGCTGCCGGAGGAGGTGAAAGCGCGCGTGGTCTGGCGCGAGAAATACTGGCTCACCAATGAGGCTATCAGTACCTACCGCCGCAGTGCAGGGCTTTTCGGTCACGAGATGCACAGCCCGATCATGTGCATCGGTAACGGCATTCCCGCCATCGTCTGCCGCTGGGCGGAGCAGACCAGCAAAGGCTACATGTGGCGTGACATCGGGCTGAATGACTGGCTCTTCGATCTCGACAAGGAAGACGAACTCCAACGCGTCGCCGCCACCGTGCTGGCGATGGCCCAAGACCCTGCTGGATCCAAAGCAAAGGCTGAAAAGGCGCGCGACTTCGTCATGGCCAAGTTTGCCGCGAGCATGGAAGTGGTGAAAGGCAATCTCCCGGCGTGACAAGGCCAGCGCTTTTCGGGTACAGTCGTTGATTAATTCAATCACGGCTGATCCCAACCATGAAGCCTGCTGTGCCATTTCTCCTCGTTTGCCTCTGCACATGCGCCGTGCGGGGGGAGGATGTGACGTTCTTTGAGTCCAGGATCAGCCCCGTGCTTGTGAAGCAGTGCTACGAGTGCCATTCGGTGGAGTCAGGCAAATCGAAGGGCGGGCTGACTCTGGACACAAAGCAGGGAATTCGCAGCGGCGGCGATACCGGGCCTGCCGTGGTGCCGGGTGATGCGGCGAAAAGCCTGCTGCTCACGGCGATCAAGCACAACGATCCCGATCTCGAAATGCCGCCGAAAAAGTCGAAGCTGCCGGACGCGGTCATTGCAGACTTTGAAACCTGGATCAAGGCGGGCGCGGCTGATCCGCGAGAATCTCCGACGAAAACTGCGGAACGTCCGCCAGTCGATGTGGCGTTTGGTAGGAGGTTCTGGAGCTATCAAAAGCCGAAGCTGGTCGCTGGCACGATTGATGGATTCATTCGAACGAAGTTGAAGGAGCAGGGGATTGAGCCCGCGCCTGCGGCTGAGCCCGTGGTGGTGCTGCGCAGATTGTATTTCGATCTCATCGGTCTGCCCCCGACACCGGAGCAGGCGGCGGCGTTTTCCATGGAGAAACTGGAGGCCACAGTGGATGAACTGCTGCGCAGCCCGCGCTTCGGCGAGCGCTGGGGCCGCCACTGGCTGGATGTGGCGCGCTACGCAGAATCAAACGGTCGTGAATCCAATCTGACCTTCCCGCATGCATGGCGCTATCGTGATTACGTGATCGACGCGGTGAATGCGGATATCCCCTTCGACCGCTTCATCACCGAGCAGATCGCGGGTGATCTGCTTCCTGCGCAGGGAGATGCGGAGCGTGCCCGGCTGCTCATTGCCACGGGATTTCTCGCTCTCGGTCCGAAGGGGCTCAATGAGATGAACCCGGCGCAGTTCGCGGCGGATGTGGCCGACGAGCAGCTCGATACCGTGACACGGGCGGTGCTCGCCAGCTCAGTCGCATGTGCCCGCTGCCATGACCACAAGACCGAGCCCTTCAGCATGGAAGACTATTACGCGCTCGCGGGCATCTTCAAAAGCACGCAAACCTTCTACGGCAACTGGATCGACTCCGAGAACAACAACCACGGCCACCTCATCCGTCTGCCGAAACTGCCGGGGCAGGTGATTCCGAATCGTACAGTGACGGCAGACCGCGTGAAGCAGCTCAAAGAGGAACTGGCAAAACTGAACGCCGAGGAGAAGTCCCAAAACGAATATGTCATCAAGGCAAAGCTGGAGGGGCGTGACATCAGCGGCGAGTACCACAAGATCCTCACCACTGCCATCCGCATCCTCTGGACTCGCGGCGGCATTGAGGGACAGCTTGAGACCGTGGATGACCAAGGCCATGCGCTGCCCTTGTGCATGGGCGCGCAAGACGCGAAAC
The DNA here is from genome assembly GCF_044373815.1 of Prosthecobacter sp. Classification (GTDB taxonomy): domain Bacteria; phylum Verrucomicrobiota; class Verrucomicrobiia; order Verrucomicrobiales; family Verrucomicrobiaceae; genus Prosthecobacter. The sequence continues at coordinate 6,017 of NZ_JBIPNG010000054.1, forward strand.
TCATTCAGGACTCCCAGCTTTATGATCGTGGAGAAATCGCGCATCCGGTGAAACCGGTGCCGCGCGGCTTTCCGCAGATCATGGGGATCAAGTCAGCCTTGCCGAACGTTCAAAGTGGTCGGCTTGAACTGGCGCAGTGGCTTGTAAGTCGTGAAAATCCGCTCACCGCACGCGTGATGGCAAACCGTGTGTGGCGGCATCTGTTTGGCGCTGGGATCCTGCGTACGGTTGATAACTTTGGCTTCAGCGGCGAGCGGCCGAGTCATCCTGAACTGCTCGATCATCTTGCCTTTCGTTTCATGGACGGCGGCTGGTCGGTGAAAAAACTGATCAAGGAAATCGTGATGTCGGAAACCTACCGGCAGTCGTCCACACATCGCATCGAGGCCTTCCACAAAGACCCGGACAACCGCCTGCTCTGGCGTGCCAACAAACGTCGTCTCGATGCCGAGGTAATTCGCGATTCGATGCTCGCGGTTGCAGGCGTGCTCGATACGTCGCGCAGGCCTGGATCACTCGCGGCAGAGCTGGATGGGCAGTCGGTGTCGCTTATCGGCTTCAATACGAAGATGCCGTCTGATCTCGATGGCTCGAAGCGTCGCGCCGTCTATCTGCCGGTGCTGCGGGATCAACTGCCAGACGTGCTGGAGCAGTTTGACGTGGCGAACCCCAATCTCGTCACGGGTGATCGCGATGTGACCAACGTGCCGCTGCAGGCGCTCTACCTTCTCAATGGTCCCTTTGTGCAGGAGCAGGCGGTGGCGTTGGCTGGACGGATTCAATCTTCGCCCAATCCAGTGCAGACGGCGTTTCAGCTTTGCTTCAATCGCATGCCAGACCCCAGGGAGATCTCACTGGCTGGAAAATTCCTTCGCACCCGATCTGCAGACGACTTGAAACTGCTGCCGGCATTCTGCCAGTCGCTGCTCGCGAGCGCAGAGTTTCGCTTTGTTGATTAAACACCATGAACACGATCCATACACGACGTGAGATGCTGACGACGCTGTCGTCCGGCATCGGCTGGCTGGTCTTTTCAGCCCTGGCGCAGGCGAAAAGCGGTCTGGCTGCGCAGCACCCGCATTTTCCTGCGCGAGCGAAGCGCGTGATCTTCCTCACAATGCGCGGCGGACCCTCGCATGTAGATCTGTTTGATCACAAACCAGAACTCATAAAGCGCGACGGGCAGACTGCGAGCCTCGGCCGCGATTCTTCGGGAGCCAAGCTGTTTGGACCCGTGCATCCGCTGAAGCAGTTTGGGAAATCAGGGCAGTGGATGACCACGTTGTATCCCAAACTGGCGCAGCACGCGGATGACCTTTGCATCATCAATTCCATGCACACGGATTTGCCGAATCATGCTCAGGCCTTCGGGCAGATGCACACCGGCAGCTTTCAGTTTGTGCGACCTTCGATCGGTGCCTGGACGTTGTATGGACTCGGCACCGAAAATGAAAATCTGCCAGGCTTCATCACTCTGAATCCTCCTGCAGACAATGGCGGTGCGCAGAATTACGGCAGTGCGTTTTTACCAGCGATCTGCCAGGGCACGCGCATCGGCGGCTCACAATTGCCGGAGCTCTATGCGGCGCTCTTGAACAAGGATGCGGCTCCAGGTCCGCCCATGAAGAACATCGCGAACACCAATGTGCCGCGTGATCTCCAGCGGGCGCAGATTGATTTCATACGCGGCTTAAATGAGCGCAAGTTGGAGATTGATGGGGTGCATCCCGAGATCGAGGGGGCGATCGAATCCTTCGAACTCGCGTTTCGCATGCAGAGTGAAATCCCCGACGTCCTCGATCTGCGCAGCGAGCCTGACCACATTCTCAAACTCTACGGCATCGGGCAGGGGAAGGATCAGTTCGCGCGGCAGTGCCTGCTGGCACGGCGCATGGCTGAAGCGGGGGTGCGTTTCATCGAAATCGCATCTCCAGGAAATTGGGATCATCACAACCGTTTGCGCGAACTGCTGGCCACAAACTGCGCCTCTACAGATCAGCCCATTGCCGCCCTGCTGACAGATTTGAAATCACGCGGCATGCTCAAGGACACCCTCGTCGTGTGGGCCGGTGAGTTTGGCCGCACGCCCTACGCACAGAGCGGCGATGGTCGCGATCACAATCACAAAGGCTACTCCATCTGGATGGCGGGTGGCGGTGTGAAAGGCGGCCTCACGTATGGCGCCACGGATGAGGTGGGGCACAAGGCCGAAGTGAACCCCATGCACATCCACGACTGGCACGCGACGATCCTGCACATGCTCGGCCTGGATCACACCAAGCTTACCTACTCTTATGGCGGCCGAAACTTCCGCCTGACAAATGTTGGCGGTGAAGTGGCTATGGGGATTCTCGCCTAAGATTTGGATTGCGCCCCCGCCAGACTGAGCGGTAATATCGAACCAATTCCGTGCAGGTTGGTCTGTATGGATCAGGTTGAATCAAACCCCGAAAATGTCATGAGCAACGGTCCTTCAGATGATCCTGCATCTTCTCCCAAGCCTCCTGCTGGATGGGGCAAACTGTTCATGGGTCTTCTACTGGGCGGAGCTCTCGGCGCCGGAGCCTTGTATGTGACAAAGGTGGATCCGTCGTTGCTGGCTAAGGCAACATCGTCTGGGCAGCCGCCCGCCGCTGCAGCTCCGGGCGAGGAGGTGGATGTGCCGGTGAAGGATGAGGGGCTGCCACGCACGCCGTTTGAGAAAGGCTCGTTGCCGCCAGATGAGCCGGTGGAGTCGATCAAGATCACGTTGGGGATTGGTCCGGGCGGGACAGCGCTGAGCGAGCCTGTGGATGTGCATCTGGGTCTTGGCTTTCCGTTGCGCTTGTATCCGCTCGGTGGCGTGAAGCGGGAGCCTTCGTTCGCGGCGTTTCCTCACAAGTCATCGTTGGATGGCATGTCGGATGCCATCCAGCCGGGGCAGATGGCCACGTTTGAATTTGCGGCCAAGGGAGATGACGCCGGTCTTGATGCACTGCGCACCTCGCAGCAATTATTGGCCGATGTGAAGTGCGGCGATTTGCAGCGCATCGGTTTTGCCTCGCAGGGGCGCAGTGACTGGGTGCTGGCGGGATATCGCATCGAGGTGAACGGCAAGCTCTTTGCCGCCAACGGTCTGGTGGATGCGCGGGCTCAGGAGAAACTGGCTTCCAGTCGTGCCAGCCTCATGAAACTGCTGCCGGACTATGAGGCGAAGACGAATGCGACGAATCTGACCGAGGGAGAGAAAGCCGAACTGAAGACCACTCATGCGCTGGTCCGTGCGCTGAGTGGTCGAGTCGTGGGGGCTGTGCCGTGGTTTGAGGAGAGCTATGAGGCCTTGAATCCTGCTGCACCGGCGGGCACCAAGGTGGAAAATCTGCGCATCACCCTCACGGGCGGCAAAGGACCGCAGCAGGGCACGCGCAATCCGGTCTATCTGGTGGCAGGTGCGCGGAAGTTCCTGCTGTCTTCGGAGATGGACCCGCTGCGCGATGCCAATGAACCGCAGCTCTTTGATCTCGCTGCATTTGAGCTGTCGATGAATCCTCTGACGAAGGAAGTGCTGAGTGCCCCGGGCGTGGGCATCATTGGCAGCGGCACGCCGATGAACAAAATTCCAGATCGTGCGCAACTGCAAAGCGTGCAGATCGAGGCCGATGGACAGGTGGTTTATGACAGTGAGAAGAAACCGGATGACCAAAAGACGCTGCCTGCACTCTGGCTCACACCGGCTGCTTATTTCAATGAGGCGGGCGATTTGATGCGACCCACGGCCACAGCCGCTGAGGTGCCGGTGTGGAAATCGGGCATGACGCTCCCAGGCCCTCCTCCCGCAGTGCCGCCTGAGCCGCCGCCGCTGGTGATTGTTCCCCCGATTCCTCCGCTCCCGCCGCCCCCGCTCCTGCCACCCGTGCGCACCATTTTGCCGGGTGGCCTGCCGCCTCCGGGTGGCGGCTTGTTCCCGCTGCTCAATGCACTGGCGCAATTGCTCTTCCCCCTGCCACCGCCTGCAGCACCACTGATCAGCGGCGTGCGCATTGCCCCGGCCACACCGATCGTTTGTGATGGTGATGCTGTGACGGTGACTTGGAATGTGGGCGGCAACACTTCCAACATCGCCTCCTGGCGTGTCGATCTGTTTGCCGTGTTGCCGCACAAAGCCGCGCCGGTGCTGATCACGCCCATGGCGACCAAGATCGGTGGTTTTCCCGGAGCCACGAGCGCCTTGATGCCGCCCATCAATCGTGCTGCTATCGCGGGTCTACTGACTGCGGGTTCCGCCGAGGCTCTCTACCTCTATGTGCAGCCGCGTGTCACCGCACTGGGCCCCCTGGGGAATGTGATCACAGCGGCCAATGGTTCGCTGCTGCCACTGTTCCCGGCGGGTACAACGACGGCCAATGTGGGGCTGAAACGCGGGGGCATTCTGCCGCCCTTTGGCCTTGGCAATGCACCTGCGCCAAGCTTTCAGGTCACTCCCACGGTGACGCCGCCGTTTTTAAAATGGCAGGGATTGGCCCTCGCGGATCCGCTGGCCATTCGCAATGCGTGGAGCCTCACCGCCGAGCATGGCAGTCATTTTGGTCTGCTGTTTGCCAGTCATGAAAACATCCCCGGCGCGGTCACTCTGCCCGCGTGGAGCACGGCGGCACGCCCAACAGGCAATGGCAGCGAGACGATCACCGTTCGGTTCGAAGGGCTGGTGCCACTGCCAGCGGCGGCCAATGGTCTGCGTGCCGTGGCATACATCGCCTTCGTGGGCGGTTCTTCGCCTGCCACCAAAGCCCAGGTGCTCGCGCGTGCAGAACTCAGCAGCGGCCCAATCCGGCGCAATACTGCGGGCAATGTGGTGCCGCTTCCCTTTGGTGCGCAGCCGTTCTTTACGCTGCAAACCACCAGCCTGGTGCCAGCGGTTCCCTTGGCCAAATCCCAGCCCTTGCTGCTGGTAGATATGCCGCTGCGGTTTGACCGCATGGCGGCGAACAATTTCGTCGGCTACCCGCTCGATCCTGTGAATGGCGCCAGCTATTCATTCGCGGGTCCGCCCGCCTTCAATCCGGCCGCCTACATCGCCCAGGCCGGCACCGGCACAATGTACGTCACGCTCACCTACATGGTGACGCTGAACACCGCGGATGCGACGGACGCCGTTGGTGTGCTCGGAGTCCGTCTCGTTCCTGACAACACGCCATGAAAACGCTCCTGCCTCTTTTCATACTCCTCGCTGCGCCGCTGCTGCATGCGGCGGATGGCAGCGTGCATGGCCGTGTTTACGGTCAGAATGAAAAGGGCGAAAACCTCGGTCCGGTGGCCCATGCGAAGATCGAATTGAAAAGTGAGGCGGGCGCCGCTTCTTCGACTGTGACGACCAACGAGTACGGCTACTACCAGATCGCCACGCTGGCGGCGGGTGCTTATCGTTACAAGGTCACCGCAGCCGGATTCCGTGATGAAGATGAGATGCGCGGCTTTGCCATGCCGCAGGATACACGCGAGTTTGTGCATGACTTCCTCCTCACGCGCGAGGCAAAACCCGGCAGCTCACCGCCGCAGTCAAACGTCATCCAGCCTGCCGTCCATGGCCGGGTGTATGGTCAGACGGAAAAAGGCGACAACCTCGGTCCAGTTCCCGGAGCGAAAGTAGAACTGCTCTCCGGCCCGGGTGGCAAGGTGGTAGCGACTGCCTCGGCCAGTTCCCCCGGTGGTTATTATGAGATCAAAAATCTGCCGCCTGCGGACTACGCCTATCGCGTCACCGCAGCCGGATTCGCGCCGGAAGATGCCGGGCGCGGTTTCACCGTGCCCAAAGGCGCTCTCGAATACGTACATGATTTCCTCCTGTCAAAGACGCCGCCTAAACGCGAGAAGTGCGATCTGGCGGTGCTCGTCGTGAAGCGCATCAGCAGTGGCAATGACCGTTCGAATGATGCCCGTGTGCCGGTGGCGAATGCCAGACTCGTGCTCCAGCCCGCAGGAAACCTCCCCACACCGCTCAATCAACCTTTCGTGACAGATGCGAAGGGCGAATACAGCGCGAAGGATCTCGCGGAGGGAAGGTACACCGTGGCTATCGACGCCCCCGAGTGCGAGCCGTTCACCGGGGAGCTGACGGTGAAGTGTGACAAGGATGGAGACGTCATCTTTGAACTCAAACCCTGCAATGAACTCCTGCATGGCTATGTGCGCGCCATCGTGAACGAGGGCTGGGGTCCGTCGCCACAGGCGAAGGCCGCAGCGGAGCGGGCCTATCAGCGTGCGATGAAGGCGGATGCCAAAGATGGCAGCGTGAACTACGCCAATGCGCTCGCCTTGCTCAGTGCGGGGGATTACGCCGCAGCGCAGCAGAGCCTCTCGGCGGCGATTGGCAAGAAAAGCGACAGCCCCACCTGGGACCGTGCCTGTGAGGCACGGCTCTGGATGAACCTGTGCCTGCACCAGCCGGCGCAGGCTGCGCGTGAGATGCGTTCACTGGCGCAGAATCATTATTCAAATCGTGCATCCACTCAGGCGGCGAAGGACACGGCGCATGTCTGCGGCATTGGGCTGGGTTTGATTCAGGGGCCGTGGAAAGATCAGGTGAGCGCTGGCGATGCCGTGCTGCTGGAGCGCGAACTGCTCGCTGCCTTCAAAGGCGACCTTCTGTCCGAATGCACGAAGGCGCGTGACCACGTGGCGGCTGAATATGGAAAGCTCAAAGCTGCGGAGGATGCGGCGCGCAACACGCTGATGGCAGGTATCACGGAAAAGCGCAACGCGGAGATCGCACGCTTGGCGGAGCGGCAGACCGCGATCAGCAAGGAGGTGGCCGCGCTTGATCCCGACATTCAGACACTCCAGGCCAGCGTGAACCAGTTTGACCAGCAGTACCGCATCCAGGTGGCCGGGTTCACGCAGCAGCAGCAGGCCAATGCGGTGCAACTGCAGGCGCTGAACGCGAGATTGCAGCAGATCAGCGTCTGCATGGCTCAGGACCAGGTGCGGCTTCAGGGGGCTGCGCAGCAGCAGATGCCGCAATCTCCCACAATGCAGCCCGGCATGAAGCCGGGAATGCGTCCTGGCATGCCGCAACCGGGGGCGGGCACGCAGGCCATCATGGTGGAGATCCAGCAACATCAGGTGGAGATTCAGCAGATCCGCCAGCAGATGCAGGTCATTCAAAACCAGAACCTGCAGATGGGCGCAAACGTAGCGAATTTGCAGGCACAGTTTAATCGCAATGCAGGTGCCGCTCAGACGGATCTGAACCTCAAGCTGCAGCGCCGGGGGGGGCTGGCCCAAGAGTTTGAAACGCTCGACCGCCAGCGCACGGCGCCGTTTGATCCCACTGCTTTCAGTACGCCTGAAATCGATGATCTTGTCCGGCGCGGGCGCTCCCTGAAAACCTACAGTGATCTGCCGCTGGAGGTGCGCCGCGAGGAACTGCTGGATCAGTTTGACTGTGGAGCGGCGAAGGAGCCAAAGCGTCCCGCGAACACCGCCAAAGCGGCTGAAATCAAGGAACCGGCGTTCATCACCACCAGATCTCCTGCCTTGAATGCACCGGCATTGGTGCCCTCAGTCAGGCCCGCGCAGCCAGTTCTGGAAACCCCCGGGATGCCTCCGCTCAAACCGCTGCCGCCAGAGGCCACCGCCGTCAAACCTCCGCCCAACGCTGGTGATCCCGCCGAGGTAGTCATCACCAACAACCAAGCTGGGGCGGTGCGAATTTTTGGTCTGTCGCCGGGCGCCGATAATGAAATCTTCGTGCGCTCGCTGGAGGCTGGCGAAGAGGCGATGATTCCCGTCCGCATCGGCCAGACGTTGATCATGCGCCCTTCAGCCGGCGGGCGCGAACTGCAACGCCACAAGGTGGGCAAAAAGCTGGAAGTATTGAAATTGGGCGCTGCCCCGCAGTAAAGTTGTCCAGTTGCGCCGCAACTGGACCCCCGTTGCGGCGCGACGGATCCACCTTACGCGTGCCGCCCTTTAAACGTCAGTTCGGCAATGCCCGATTTATCGAGCCCGCCAAGGCCCAGCGCGACCATCTTCTCATACTGCGCCTTGGTGGCGTCATTGAGCGGCAGATGCAGGCCGACGGTCTTCGCCACTTCGGCCGCGATACCGCTGTCCTTTGCGGCATGCTCTGCGGAAAACCAGCAGTCGTGCTCGCGGGCCACCATGTCGGCGCTGTCGGTTTCCAGCACGCGGGAGTTGGCACCGGTCTGACTGAAGACCTCGCGGATCATGTTCAGATCGTGACCGAGAGCAGCGGCGAGTCCCAGACCTTCGGCCAGACCGGCGGTGTTGATGTTCATGACCATGTTGACGAGGGCCTTGACTTCGGCCGCACTGCCCGGACCTCCGACAAAACGGCGGTTCATGCTCATCTGCTCGATCATGGTCTGCACCCGCTGATAGGTGGCTTCGTCACCGGCCAGCATGAGGTAGAGCTTCCCCTCGCGCGCATGACTGATGGAGGAGGCCATGCAGGCTTCGAGGCTGTGCGCACCGGCAGCCGCCGCAGCAGCATACACTTCACGATGGATCGCCGGAGACAGCGTGGCGCAGTTGACGAAGATCTTGCCGCTGGCGCTGTTGAGCAGGCTGTCCCCGCTGCCAAGGAAGATGCCGCGCATCGCCGCATCATTGGTGACGACGGTGAAAATGACATCTGCGGCGGCGGTGACGTCTGCAAGCCGGGTGCAGGCCGTGCAGCCGAGTTCTGCAGCCAGATCGGCTGCGGCCTGTGTGTTCACATCGAGAACAGCAGTGATATTGTAACCACAATCTTTGAGGCGGCGGGCCATGTTGGCCCCCATTTTACCGACTCCGACGAATGCAACGGTTTGGGACATGATGGGTTGGGCTGGTTGGGTTTACTTGAACTCAGGATAAAACGGATTGTGGGCTTTTTCTTCGGCGACGGTGGTCATGGGGCCGTGGCCGGGGCAGATCACCGTGGTGTCTGGCAGGGTGAAGATCTCTTTCCGGTTGGTGGCAAGGGCATCAGCATAAGAGACCATGCCACCACCCATGCTGGAGGCGAACAGGGCGTCTCCCACGATGGCGATCGGGTGCTTCAAACCGCTGACAAGATAGGTGATGCCGCCCTTTGAGTGGCCCCAGGTGCTGCGTGCCTCAATGCGCAGGCCGCCCGATTCCCAAGCCTCGGTGTCGCTGAGCTGGAAGGTTTTCGCACCGGCGCAGGGTTCCTTCTCATGGACAAAGGCTGTGACAGCACCATCGGCGGACAATTTGGCGAGGTCCATAATGTGATCCGGATGCGTGTGTGTGAGGAAGATGAGGCTGAGATTCAGCCCCTTCTTCTGGATAAAGTTGATCATGGGGGTGGCGTCCGCCCCGGTGTCGAATGCCACCGCGTTTTTCGTTTCTGCGTCCCAAACGAGATACGCGTTCACCGTCATGTCGTGGTACGTGGTGTTGAACTGTTCCAGGCCGGACACGTTGACCGGGATTGGACGCCATTCATTGTGAGCCATGGCCACCAGCGACAAGCCTTCAAGCTGCAGGTGGGGTGCGATTTTGCGCAGCACAAGGTCATCCACTTTGCCGGATTTGGCAGCGGCAATGTCTTCGACTCTGGCACTGGAGCGGGCGGCGAGGTCGGCATCATTGATTCCAAGTCCACGCATGGACTTGGCGATCACATCATTAAACAGGTCTTCGAGAGGGAGCAGCATGGGTGGCGAATTCAAGGCGTTCTGACGGCGAAGGCAAGGGCTATGTGCCGCCGACCCGGCACAAACCAAAGCGTTATCTGCCAGTGGCGAGCTCTTGCCACCCGCAGAGTCACAGGTAACATCGGCCCGCTATGACAGATCTCGACATTCGTGAAATTCACTTTCTCCGCGGACCCAACATCTGGACGAACTATCCAGTCCTGGAAGCCTGGGTGGATTTGGGGGGGCTCAAGGACACGTCGTCAGATATCGTTCCTGGTTTTTCCGAACAGCTCAAGACGTGGTTTCCCGGCATGATCGAGCACCGTTGCAGCATTGGCGAGCGCGGCGGCTTTTTTCAGCGGCTCGACACCGGCACCTGGCCGGGGCACATTTTGGAGCATGTGACTTTGGAACTCCAGACCCTGGCCGGACATACCGTCGGTTTTGGCAAGGCGCGGGAAACCTGCGTGGAGGGCCTGTACAAAGTGGTCATCGAGTATCTGGATGAGGTCGTGGCGGAAGCCTGCATGCGCGAGGCCCGCGAGATCCTTCTGGCCGGATATGCCGGCAAGGACTATGACATCGCAGACGCCGTGGCGCGCATGAAGCGCGTGGTGGACCGCAACGCGCTCGGTCCCAGCACGAACGCCATCATTGCCGCGGCAGAAAAACGCGGCATCCCATGGCGGCGGCTTCGGGAGGGCCGCAGTCTGGTGCAGCTAGGGCAGGGGGTAAACCAGCGCCGCATCTGGACCGCAGAAACTGATCGCACAGGGGCGATTGCGGAGCACATCGTGCAGGACAAGGATCTGACGCGCACCTTGTTGAGCAAAGCAGGGGTTCCCGTTCCTGAAGGGCGGGTCGTTGCCAATCCTGACGACGCCTGGGAGGCGGCAGAGGACATCGGCACTCCCGTGGTGGTGAAACCGCAGGACGCGAACCATGGGCGCGGCGTGTTCATCAACCTCACCACACGCGAACAGGTGGAGAGCGCATTTCATACTGCCTCAACCGAAGGCGATGGAGTCATGGTGGAGCGCTTCATTCCCGGCAATGACCATCGTCTGCTGGTCGTCGGTGGGGAGCTGATCGCAGCCAGCCGTGGCGATCACGCGGTCGTCATGGGCAACGGCACCGACACGATCGGCGTGCTGGTGGACACCCAGTTGAACACCAATCCGCTCCGCGGAGTGAGTGACTTCTGCCCATGGTCGAAAATTGACACGGAAGAGTGGGATCCTGCGATTCTCTCGGAGCTGGAGAAACAAGATTTCCAGCCGGATTCGATCCCCAATGCCGGTGAGCGAGTGCTGATCTCGCGGTTTGCCAACTGGTCCACTGAAGTCACCGGCCTGGTGCATCCACGCAATCGTGAACACGTCACCATTGCCGCGCAGGTGGCGGGTCTGGACATCTGCGGTGTTGACGTGGTTTGCACGGACATCGCCAAACCCCTCGAAGATCAGGGTGGTGCTGTGGTGGAGCTGAATGCCAGCCCGGGGCTCATCATGCACCTGCGACCGGCCACCGGTGAGGTGCGGCCTGTGGGGGAGGCGATCATCAACATGCTGTTCCCCGCTGAAAAAAACGGCCGCATTCCTGTAATTGGAATCACTGGCACCCATGGCAAGACCACCACCGCCAGGCTGCTGGCGCACCTGTTGAAAGCCACTGGAAAGTTTCTCGGTGTGTGCCACAGCGGTGGATTACAGTTGGGAGAGCGCAGAGCTTGCACGAATAAAGGTGACCGCACCAGCGGCACGCACGGGATTTTGCTGCACCCATGGACTGAGATTGCCATTTGCGAGACCAGTGCTGAATCAATTCTGCTTGAGGGCCTCGGCTATGATCGCTGTCAGATCGGAGTGGTTCTCAATGTGGGCACCGAGCACCTCGGACTGGGCTACATCGACACCTTGGAGCAGATGACGAAGGTGAAACGCTGTGTGGTGGACGTCGTGCTGCCAGAGGGGACTGCCGTTCTCAATGCTGATGATGCTCTCGTGGCTGGCATGGCTGAGTCAGATTACTGCCGGTGCAGTGTTTTGTTCTTCTCGCACGTGGCGGATAATCCTGGCGTCATTGCCCATCGCGCCAAAGGTGGGCGCGCAGCCTTCGTGCGGGGCGATGCGGTTTATCTGGCCGAAGGAGACAATGAGCGCCGTCTGTGCGCGCTGAGTGAGGTGGCCATGCCGCTCACCGGTCATTTTACCTTCAATGTTCACAACGTTCTCGCCGCCGTGGGCGCCGCATGGGCCTATGGACTGGCGGATCAGGTGATCATTAAAGGGTTGGGCACTTACGAATAAATTCGTAAATAAGAAAGGAACTGGGGTCGAAGTAACGTGTTCTACAGGCAGCCGAGGAGCTGCCTGAACACGCCTTCAATTCATGTCCTTCATTCATACTCAGCCAAGTGGCCATCCCTGGTCGTCCTTTTTCTCAGCTTACAACCCAGTGTTTGGCTGAGGATGAAATCGGGTATTTTTATTCGTTTTGCATCCTCCTCAGGCAGGTCGCTTTTATCTGCGGAATGGAGCCGTCTTGGGATTGAATCCTGGGTGGTGTGCCATGAGCAAACCTTCCCTGGCGCAGCCTGCCTGCTGCTTCAGCTTGCCGAACATCAAGCCTCTGCATGGATGCCCGGCTTTGACACCCTCGGTCTAGCGGACACGCTCAAGCTTGATGTCAGCCACCAGGAGGATGATCTGCTCCGCGAAATCTGGCTGACATTGATGAATTGCCCCGTGTTGCTGGAGTTTCCAAGCGCTGAGGAATTGATGGCTGCGGTCAGAATTCGGCGGAACATCGTCGTCAACGCCTCCCGAACCTGCCTGAACTTCCACACGTCCGCCATTGAGCGTCCGGTGGACTGCTGGCGTCATTCGGAAGAAACAGGCTTCGTTCTCATTCCCGGCAGTCCTTTGATCGACTCTCTGAAAAAGGCCTGTCAGCCGGAGGTTGGCGAACAGGTGTATGCTTTCTCCTGCAATCGGGCCACCGAGTACGTGATCCTGCTTGCGATTGCCGAGGAGGCCCGGACCAGTCATCCCGAACTGCTGAGCCAGCTGCAGGCGCAGTGGGAGAAAAAAGCGATTTCATTCGAGCAGTTTCAGGATGTCTTCCTCAATGAACTGGGCGCACTGGAGCAGCCTCTTCCCATGCACTACTATGTGCCCGGAGACCGCGTCTGGTTTCGCAATCCCGATTCCCATTCGTCGGATGTCCGCGGCTTTGAGGGCTCCTGGGTGTTCTATTTGGGCGGCGGAATGTTTGTCAATTTCTGGAAACGCGACCAGCCTTTCAATCTGCTCTCCAAGTGCATCGAAATTCATCACTGGAGCCATGCCACCTTTCGAGATGCTCAGGGTGAGTTGCAATTGGACGAAAACAAGGTGGACCAGCTCGTGGCCGAGACTCTGGCATCCCCCGAGAACACCGCACGTATCTTTGAGCGCATGCACCGCTTTCGCGATGGTCGCGGCATTTATGCCGAGGGGGGCTGCATGGACGCCACCCGGGAGACGCCGAAATATGTGCTGGCGCCACACAGTGATCTGATCCGGGCGCTTCAGGCTTTATAGCCTGATGTAGATCTTTCGACGGTACATCCATAGCGCCACCAGCCAGAAAGCCACGAAGGTGCAGAATCCAATGGTGACCGGCCTGAGTTCCTGGCCAAAGACATCAAAGACGTGGGAGCCGAAGTGTTTCTGAAGTGTTTCGGAAAACCAGATGTCCAGCGTGTGGCGCATCACATAGAAGGCCAGCGAGTTCACGCCGACGACTAAAAAGGGAAAGGACCAGCGCCGCCATTGTCTGACATCAATGATTTGATAAAGCGCCGCCAAAATTAAGAGGCAGCCGCCCCCGCTGAAGAACACCCAGGCCGGTGTCCACAAGCGCTTCAGGATGGGGCAGATGCCGCCGAAGTGCAGCACAAAACTGAAAGCGAGGCAGGCCACACTCGCGACCATGAGCTGCCTGGCCGGCTGGTCTCCTCGCTTGATCCAGGTTCCTGCCATCAGCCCAAGGATCATGGTTGCGATGGTTGGGATAAAGTTCAGCGTGGTGTAACCGCCCAGATACCCAAGATAGGGGCTCTCCCGCGGGAACTGGTTGAGCAACCAGCGGTCAAAGCTCCAGCCCACATTGCGGTTGTGATTCCAGTGGGCAAAAAAGCCGGTAAAATCATGCTGCCAGCCTTCGGGAGTGTTGAAGTCCACGGGATTGGCATGCGGCGGCATGATGGGATAGCAGGCATACAAGAGCCAGGAAGCGGTCAGGATGATGCCAAACCAGATCCAGCGTGTGCGTATGCCGCAGTAAGCCAAAGCATACACCGCCATGTAACCAAGGCCGGTCTGGGTCAAAGTCTCGTCAAAGGTCCAGTGCGTCATATCACGGTCCACACTGCGCAGGAAAATCCCGAGGAATATCAGCGCCACTGACCGCCACAGCGCATGCAGTGTCATGTGCCACTGTGACTGGCCTTTTCTCGAACGTGCAGAAACTGAGAACACCAGCGACGCCCCGGTTAAAAAGGCAAACGAAGGGTGGATCAGGTCGTTCAGCGAACAGCCCACCCATGGAATGTGGGAGGAATGATGACCGAGAAACTGCCAGATCGCGCTGTCGGGAAAGTGAACGGCCACTTCATCCAGTTCCAGCAGCCGCAGACCGAGCAGAAACATCACGATGCCTCGATAGACATCGAGCGAACCGATACGCGGAGCCGTGGCGGGCGGGGTGTTAACGGAGTTCAAGGTCAGTAATAATGCTCCAGCTTGCGTTTGCTGATGCGGTCCAGTCTGGCGACATTGGGTATAAGATAGCGCGTGTTACCCCGGTCCATAACGACCAGACGCCCGTGGCCGAGGGGTTGGATGCTTTCATCCGTCTCCACTTCAAAGCGGGTGTCGCCTCGATCCGTCGTGACATGCCATTCATGACCATTCGCCAGACGCACGATGCGGTGGATCACCAAAATGATGGGGACGAAGTCGCGCCGGGCCAGCGCCTCAAGCAGCAGGGTGCGCGAAGGTTCGGGCACGCTCTGCGGATCCTCAATACACAGAATTTCACGCGCGCCCTCGGACTGGATGGAGATCCAATGGTCCTTCTCGGTCAGCGGGAAAAGTTTGGCCGGATGCACATTCGCATGCCGGATGCCGTTCGTGTCCACCAGTGCCAGCCGGCCCTGGTCATCCTTGGCAAATTCAATGTTGAGTGGTTGTGGCGTGCTCATGCGTGGTTCACCTCCAACATGGCCTGGTGCAGTCGCGCATAGGTGCCACTGCTCTCCAGCAGTTGCTCATGAGACCCAATTTCCTTGATGAGGCCTTCCTCGATCACCACCAAACGGCTGGCCTTGCGCAGGGTGCCCAGGCGATGCGCGATGGCGATTGTGGTGCGGCCTTTGACGAGATGATCCAGCGCCGCCTGAATTTCGCGCTCTGTTTCGGTGTCCACCGATGAGGTGGCCTCATCCAGGATCAAAATGGCCGGATCCACGAGCAGTGCACGCGCGATGCTGATGCGCTGCCGCTCGCCACCAGAAAGCTGCTGGCCGCGCTCTCCCACCAGCGAATCGTACGCGTCCGCCAGACGCATGATGAAATCATGCGCACGCGCCGCACGCGCCGCGGCGACGATTTCTGCACGTGTCGCATCTGGTTTCCCATAAGCGATGTTTTCCGCGATTGTTCCATAAAAGAGATACGGTTCCTGCAGCACCAGCCCGAGGTTTCTGCGGTAGTCCATCACATCGACGTCACTCAGATTGAAGCCGTCCACCAGCACGGCGCCTTCGCTCACCTCGAAGAAGCGGCAGGCCAGGTTGACCAGCGTCGTTTTGCCGGCACCGCTTGGCCCCACAAACCCCACCATCTCACCCGGCGCGATTTTCAAATTGATGCCACGGATGATCTCACGCGATCCATAGCGGAACTTCACATCGCGGAACTCGATCTCGCCACGCAGGCGGCCCACCTTGATCGCATTGCGTTGCGCCGGCACGTCCGGCTTCACATCCAGTACATCAAAAACGCGGTGCGCACTGGCGGCTGCCCGCTGCATGGAGGCGGTGAAGCGGCTCATCGAGTCCATGCGTTCGTAGAAGCTGCTGATGTAAAGCACGAAGCCGGTCAGCACCCCCACCGTGATGCTGTCATGCGCCACACTCCAGGCACCGACCGCCCACACGATCAGCAGGCCCAGGTCCGTCAGCAGCT
This sequence comes from Prosthecobacter sp., assembly GCF_044373815.1. GTDB lineage: Bacteria > Verrucomicrobiota > Verrucomicrobiia > Verrucomicrobiales > Verrucomicrobiaceae > Prosthecobacter. The sequence goes on from NZ_JBIPNG010000054.1 coordinate 21,894, forward strand.
TGATCATCGGGGTGAAAAACGACCAGGTCTTGTTCACGCGGTCATTGGTGTCGAAGATGTGTTTGTCCGCCACGCGGAAGCGCTCGATCTCGCGCTGCTCCTGGGCAAACGCCTTGACCACGCGCACGCCGGGGATCGTGTCCGCCAGCACGCTGGTGAGCTGGCTGCCCGCACGGCTGGCGGCGGCAAACCCGCCGCGCAGATGCTCACGCACGCGCTGCACCAGCCAGGCAACGATGGGGACAGGTCCCAGTGCGGCCACGGCCAGCAGCGGATTGATGCTGAACAAGATGACCGCCGTGAAAATGAACTGCAGCACGTCACAGAAAAAGTCGATGAAGTTCACCGAGATGAACAGGGAGAGATGCTCCGTGTCCGAACCAATGCGTGAAATGAGGTCGCCGGTGCGCTTGCGGTTGAAGTAGGTCAGGGAAAGCTTCTGCAGGTGCTCAAACGTCTCCCGCCGCATGCGGCTGGTCACATGCTCGGCAATACGCGCCACCACGAAAGTTTTTCCCCAGTTCAGCGCCCAGGTCAGCAGCGCAGCCAGCGCCAGTTCGGTGATGAAAACATAGACCTTCCGCACCTGCACCAGTTCGGTCTGGCTTTGCAGCGGGATGA
>NZ_JBIPNG010000351.1:0-6982 GCF_044373815.1 Prosthecobacter sp.
GCAGTGCTCCAACACGGACCGTCCTGCCTCCCCGCTTAATCTCGTTTACCCGCTCAGACCAGCCAAACATCAGAACTTACCAAAGTAGAATTAACCGCCAAACATCCGCCCACCCCTAAGCAGGTAGGGCGGCTTGTCCCCAAGCCGCCGCTGCCCAGCGCCCCCTCCACCATCACCGGCTCTCTTCTACCACATCCCCCTACTTCCCACCCGCCTTCGGTTTCTCTTGCGCAGCCGCCAAAAACCCGCTGTCCGCCAGCCAGTCGCTCATGCGCTGCGTCCACGTCTTGATCGAGGCAAACTTCGACCGTCCCCCCATGCCAAAGCCATGCGCGCCGCGCGCATACAGGTGCACCTCCACAGGCAGCTTCGCGGCTTCGTACTGAGCCAGCTGATCCAGAATGGGCTTCACATGGCTCGTGTCATCATTCGCCACCAGGAAAAACGCCGGCGGCGAATCGGCAGGGATCGGCCCCGCAGGCACGCCCAGCGGCCCCGGATAAATGGAAATCTGAAAATCCGCGCGGCAGCTCGCACGGTCGATCACATCCGTCGCCCCCGCATCACCCGCCGTCGGGCCGTACACCACCATCGCCACCACCTCACCACCCGCAGAGAAGCCCAGAATCCCGATCCGCTTCGTATCTAGGTTCCACTCCGCTGCCCGTGTGCGGATCACGCGCATCGCCCGCTGCCCGTCCTGGCGCGGGTGGATGTCGAGGTTGTAGGGCGAGCCCTCTTCACGCGGCAGCCGGTGCTTCAGCACAAAGCACGTCACCCCCAGCTCATTCAGCAGCTTCGCAGGCTCCACGCCTTCACCACCAAAGCCCAGTTGCCGATGCCCGCCGCCAGGGACGATTAGGATCGCCGCCCCGTTCGCCTTCTCCTTCGGCGCAGGAAACACCGTGATCGATGGATTGTTCACATGCGTCACCGAGCTCCCCTTCATCACCTCCGGCTCATCCTTCAGCTTCTCAAATCCCGGCGCCCCCTTCTCCCACAGGTGAATGACCTGCGGCTCCTCTGCGCGAAGCGCGCCGTGCAGAGAGAGGACGAGTGTGAGAGACAAAAGGAATGTGCGGTGCTTCATGGTGTGGGGTGTGACGAACTGATTGATTGAAGGGGAAAGAAAAAGTTGCCAGCCATTTTGTCGATGACCTCACACACGCGCTGAGAAATGGATTATCCGGCACATTCCTTTGCCAAATCATTCCTCTGCCGAAATCAAGGCCCACGCAGGCGCCAAAGATTCCCGCTCCCCCGCAATAACCACCCGCTGCTGGCACGTAGTTGATCCTGCCTCGCATCCAACCCCACCATGACCGTCGCTTCTCGCGCTCACCTCCTCTCCGCTTCCATCACCTTTGCGGCCGCGGCCTCATGCTCTTTCGCAACGGCAGCCGACATCTCAGCGGAGCACACAGCCTTCTTCGAATCCAAAATCCGCCCCGTGCTCGCAGAGCACTGCTACAGCTGCCACTCGGAGCAGGCGCAGGAGAAAGGCAAGCTCAAGGCAGGCCTCCTCGTGGACAGCCAGCAGGGCCTCATGAGCGGCGGCGAAACCGGGCCCGCCCTGGTCCCCGGCAAGCCATCCGACAGCCTCCTCATCAAAGTGATCCGCCATGAAATCAAGGACGCGGAAATGCCCCCCAAAGGCAGGCTACCAGAAAATGTCATTGCAGATCTCGCCAAGTGGATCGAGCTGGGCGCGCCCGATCCCCGCCTCGCAACCGCACCCGTCGTCAAATCGAAACGCACCATCGATGTCGCCGCCGGCAAAGACTGGTGGGCCTTCAAGCCCCTCACCCAGCCCGCCCTGCCTGCCGTAAAAAACACCTCAGGCGTGCACACCCCCGTCGATTTCTTCATCCTCGCCAAGCAGGAAGCCGCAGGCCTCACGCCCGGCAAGCTCGCCACCAAAGAGAAGCTGCTGCGCCGTGTCACCTTTGATCTCACCGGCTTGGCACCCACGCCGGAAGAGCGCGCCGCATTCCTCAATGACACCCGCGCAGACGCCTATGCCAAGCTCATCGACCGCCTGCTCGAAAGCCCCAAGTACGGCGAGCGCTGGGCACGCCACTGGCTCGATGTCGTGCGCTTCGCCGAGAGCGGCGGCTACGAGTTCGACGGCTTCCGCCCCGGTGCCTACCACTACCGCGACTGGGTCATCAAGGCCATGAACAACGACATGCCGTACGATGAATTCGTGCGCATGCAGCTCGCCGGAGATCAGCTAAAGCCCGGCCAGTATGACGGCGCCAGCGCCACCGGCTTCCTCGTCGCCGGTCCCTATCCCGGCCAGATCACCGCCAAGACCGTGGAAAAAATCCGCTACGATCAGCTCGATGACATGGTCTCCACCATCGGCAGCGGCTTCCTCGGCCTCACCATGGCCTGCATGCGCTGCCACGATCACAAGTTCGATCCACTGCCGCAGCGCGACTACTACGGCATCGCCGCCGCGCTGGCCACCACCGTGCAGTCACCCAGCAAGATCGATCTCTCCTACGCAGAGACGCAGAAGAAGCTCGTCGTGCACAATCAGCTCGGCGCACCCCTGCAGGCCGCACTGAAGAAATTCGAGACCGAAGAACTCCCCACGCGCTACCAGGCATGGCAGCGCGATCAATTGCCCACGCTCCAGTCCACCGCGCCATGGCAGGTCTTCGACGTCCAGTCCGCCACCGCTCAAAGCGCACGCCTCATCGCCGATCGCGACGGCCACGTCATCTACACCGGCAACAAGACCAAGGACGACGTCTACACCCTCAAAGTCATCACCCATCAAAAAGGCGTGCGCGCCTTCCGCCTCGATGCCCTCAGCGATCCCGCGCTGCCCTCCAAAGGCCCCGGCTTGTCCGACAACGGCAACTTCGTCCTCGGCGATGTAAAAATCATCGCCAAGCCGCTCGACGCAAAAAACAAGGCCAAGCCCGTGACGCTCAAGCTCAAGGCCGCGCAGGTCAGCTTTGAACAGAAGAACTACGAATTCGCCAAGACCGTCGATGCCAATCCCGGCACCGGCTGGGGCGTTGCCCCGCAGATGGGCAAGGACCACGCCGCCGTCTACGCCATCGATGGCGAAGCCGTGGGCTTTGACGGCGGCACCGCCTTCGAGATCCAGCTCCGCTTCACCAACTTCTTCGGCCTCGGCCGCATCCGCCTCGCGTTCAACAACGGCAGCGAACTCGCAAAGATCGCCGATGCCGAAGACATGCAAAACCTCCGCGAGCTCCGCGTGCTGAGCGCTGCCAAAGCCGCCCCCGCCAGCGTGACGCGCTGGTTCAGCCGCTTCGATGACCGCGCACGTCAGCTCACCGCCGCCGTCACCGAGCACGAGCGCAAACGCCCCCAGCCCGTGCTCACCGAAGTCTACACCACGCAGGCCGGCGGCCAGGATGTCTTCTTCCTCCGCCGTGGCGAGGTCGACCGCAAGGAAGGCAAGGCCAGCCCCAATTTCATCCAGGTCCTCATGCGCTCCGGCGATGCCGAAAAGAAATGGGTGCCACCACCCGAGGAAAAAAAGCCCGCCATCCATCCTCGCCTTTCCTTGGCCAATTGGATGACCGATGCCCAGGCAGGCGGCGGTCCGCTGCTCGCACGCGTGATTGTCAACCGCCTCTGGCGTCAGCATTTTGGCCGTGGCATCGTCCCCACCAGCAATGACTTCGGCACGCAGGGAGAGAAGCCCACCCATCCCGAGCTCCTCGACTGGCTCGCCTCAGAGCTAGTCAAAAATGGCTGGCGCCTCAAGCCCATCCACCGCCTCATCCTCCTCAGCTCCGCCTACACCCAGTCCGGCGACCTGAATACCGCTAATTTGCAGGCTGACCCCGAAAACCACCTCTGGTCCCAGCGTCCCGCACGACGGCTGGAGGCCGAGGCCATTCGCGACACCCTCCTGCAGCTCGGCGGCAAGCTCGACGTCAAGATGTACGGCCCCTCTGAGACCAGCAACGAAAGCACCCGCCGCAGCGTCTACCTACGTGTGAAGCGCAGCGAGCTCGTGCCCTTCATGACCATGTTTGATGCGCCCGAGCCCACGCAAAGCATCGGCGATCGCGGCAACACCACCGTGCCCACGCAGGCGCTCGCCGTCATGAATTCACCCTTCGTGCACGATCTCGCCGCGCAGCTGCTCACTCGCATCCTCGCCACCAAGCCCGCCAATACCGCAGCCATCATCAGCAAAGCCTACGAGTTCGCCCTCGGCCGCCTCCCAGAGCCCCATGAAACCCAGCGCATGCAGGCCTTCATCGATCAGCAAACGCAACTCCTCGGCAGCAAGCCCGATTCCGCCACCCTCGCCCAGCGCGAGTTCTGCCACGCGCTCCTCTGCCTGAACGAATTCATCTACGTGGACTAGCGCCAATGAAATACCCCATGGCCCATTCGTCACAGCACGCTCCGGTAAGTACGATAGACACTCCTGTCTGTCGATCTGGGGCGATTGGCGATCGCTGGGTATCGACTGACATAACTGTCCATCGCATTCCGACCCACAGCGCGCTCTAGCCCACGCCCCACTTCCCACCCCCATGTTCAACGACCTCACCACCAACGCCTCGCTCCTGCCCTCGCGCCGTCGCTTCCTGCAGCAGAGCAGCCTCGGCTTCGGCTCCGTCGCGCTCGCCACCATGCTCGCAGAGCAGCAGGGCAGGGGAGCACCCGCCCCGCTCAATCCCATGGCCCTGCGGCCCTCCCTGTTCCCCCCCAAGGTCAAATCCGTCATCTGGCTCTTCATGACCGGCGCCCCCTCGCAGGTGGACACCTGGGACTACAAGCCCGAGCTGCAAAAGCGCAACGGCCAGCCCCTCCCCGGCAGCGATTCCAAGACCGGCTTCTTCACCACCAGCGGCAAAATATTGAAGTCCCCCTTCGATTGGAAACAGCACGGCGAGTCCGGCTCATGGGTTTCTGGTATCTTCCCACATCTTTCCCAGCATGTGGACAAGATGGCCTTCATCCACTCCATGCATCTGAAGGCAAACAACCACGCCCCCGCCTCCATGGAGCTCATGTGCGGAGACAGCCAGCCCGGCCGCCCCAGCGCCGGAGCCTGGCTCACCTACGGCCTCGGCACCGAAAATCAAAACCTCCCCTCCTTCGTCGTCATGCACGAGCGCCGCCCCCGTGGCGACGATCAAATCTGGTCCGCCGGCTTCCTGCCCAAATCCTTCCAGGCCCTCACCCTCGATGCCCGCCGCAACGGCGTCATCGACAACCTCTCACGCTCCACCATGGAGAGCGCCGCGCAGCAGCGTTCCTCGCTCGATCTCATCAAGGAGATGAACCAGCAGCACGCGCAGCTCCGCGCCCCGCAGACCGATCTCGCCGCCCGCATCAATTCCTTCGAACTCGCCTACCGCATGCAGACAGACGCCCCCGAGGCGCTCGATCTCACCCACGAAAGCGATGCCACCAAAAAGCTCTACGGCCTCGACAACAAGACCTGCGAAGTCTTCGCCCGCCAGTGCCTCACCGCCCGCCGTCTCGTCGAGCGCGGCGTCCGCTTCGTGCAGATCTTCGCCGGCAAAAACGCAGGAGGCGACGGCGCCGTCGACGACGTCCCCTGGGACGGCCACAACAACATCGAAACCAATCATCGCTCCTGCGGCGCCGCCACCGATCAACCCGCCGCCGCACTCCTCGCCGATCTCGCCGGACGTGGCCTGCTCGATGAAACCCTCGTCATCTGGGGCGGTGAATTCGGCCGCACCTCAGACTCCCAGGGCAGCGTCGGCCGCGATCACAATCCCAAAGGTTTTACCATTTGGATGGCCGGCGGCGGCATCAAAGCCGGCGTCCACCACGGCGCCACCGATGAGTTCGGCTACAAAGCCGTCGAAGACAAAGTCCACGTGAATGACCTCCACGCCACCCTCCTCCACCTCCTCGGCCTCGATCACGAAAAACTCACCTACCGCCACAACGGCCGCGACTACCGCCTCACCGACCTCGGCGGCCGCGTGATCCACGAGATCTTGGCGTGATGTGGGGGATGTTAGGCGCTGTTTGAAAAGTAGCCATCTCGCTCCGCGAGATGAGCACAGCTCTCCCGCCACATCCGCACCTCTCAGCAGTCCACACACACTCTCCCTCCGAAAGCCCGGAAGGCTGGCATATCCGTAGTCGTGGGTGCCAGCCCACGGAACTCACGCCCCATGCGCCTCCCTCCGAAAGCCCGGAAGGCTGGCTCATCCGTAATCGTGGGTGCTAGCCCACGGAACTCACGCCCCATGCGCCTCCCTCCGAAAGCCCGTAGGGCTGGCACAACCGTAATCGAGGGTGCCAGCCCACGGACCCTATCACCCACCCCTCTCAAAGGTCGTGGAACCGCGTAGCGGTGACACAAAACGCCGCCACGGCCAAACGTCACAGCGTCAGCGACAAAACACGTCTTCAAACATCGCCCAATGACGCATCCTTTTTCTTTCCCCACTGCACACCTCCGCCATGCCGCCACCAGACGCGCTGCGTCATGCGCAGCTCTTGACTGGGAGTGCCGGCATTTTGTCGGCTCCGGTCGAACGTCCCCTGACATCCCTCAATCACCCACCCCCAACCAAGGACAGCATGAACGTCATTCAGAGATGGCATGGTTTCATCCGCTCCGCCTCACACCAGCACCAAAGGTGCTGCGTAGCATAGCGAAGGGTTGCCGAGCCTTGGCGAGGCTACCCTGGTACCCGCAAATCAAATCCGGGAAGCAAACCCATCGCCTTCTTCACACACTACGCCCACCAGCAGCGACTTCAATCAGCCCCGCCGCAATTCGAACGCTCCGCAGCTCCCTAGCAGCAGCGAAAACCTCCAAGCGCAATCTGAAACCGAACGGCCCGACGCCCACTACCCCAACCGCTCATCACGCAGCTTCCGCACAGCTTCCGGAGTGAACTCTTCCCCGGTGAACACGAGTTGCTTCACCTGCTCGCCAGGCGCTTTCCTCTGCGCGGCACGAATGGCCTTCGTCGCATTCATG
>NZ_JBIPNG010000352.1:0-6977 GCF_044373815.1 Prosthecobacter sp.
TTCCCCGGGGCCATCTGGCAGCCTGCTCCGAGGCTGGCGTGATTCGCCCGGTCCGCGAGGATGCAGTCCTCGCGGCCCACGATGGCGCTGATGACGCCGAGATTCACCTGAAACCCGGTGCTGTAGAGCAGCACCGCCGGCTTCTTCATGAGCTGTGCGAGTTCTTCCTCCAGCTGCACATGGATGTCGAGGGTGCCATTCAGGAAGCGCGAGCCTGCACAGCCGGCACCGTATTTCTGCACGGCCTGGCAGATTGACTCCTTGATGCGCGGATCATTGGTGAGGCCGAGGTAGCTGTTTGAGCCCAGCATGAGCACCTGCTGACCATTGATGATGACCTCCGTGTCCTGAGCAGACGAAATCTCCCGGAAATAGGGGTAAATGCCTGCAGCCCGAACTTCATCCAGAGCACGAAATTTACGAACCTTGTCAAACAACGGGAGAGGACTGGGCGAAGAAGCAGAGAGCATCGGAGCGCAAATGAGGCGCGACAGTGGCACTGGAAAACCTGCTGTCCATGAACACCTTAGATAATGTAATCCCTCAAGGACTGAAAGAAATCATAGGCACTGCGCCTATTTCAATCCAGCGAGCGTTTGGGCGGGGCGATGGTCACAGCGCCAGGAGCTCCCGCACCCGCACGCGGCGGTGTGGGTGCCAGACGCTGGACTTCGTAGCCGGAGATGTTCACCGCGAGATCAAGCTTGGCGAGGAATTCCCAGGTGGCTGGAACGCCCACTTCATCGGCTAATTTTCGTGCTTCCAGATAGGCTTCGAACGCATCCGGCATGACCTGGAAGATGGCCACGCCGTTGGGATCCGCCTTGATGTCGCGCATGAGGCGAATGTAGGCGGAGTTGGGCTGCTTCATGGCCTCAATGGTCTCGCCGCCACCGCTCTTGGGCGTGAGGGCCAGTTGCACATAGGGCAGCGTGGGCAGGATCTTTGCCTCGAAGCCGTAAGAACCTGCCAGCAGCGGGCTGGATGCCGCGCGTTGCAGCAGAGCCTGAATGCGCGTGGCATCGTAAACGGTGCGGGCCTTGCTCACGTTTTCAATGCCAGGCACCTTGGCGAGATCGTGGAAGTACCCGAGCACATCCTTCGGTGTCGCTTTGACTTCCTTGGTGATCGCGCCCCAGGAGAAGGTGATTTTGCCACCAGCGGCGCTGGCCTTGATCACCGGCGGTGCAGGAGGGCGGGCGGGATCAAGTTTGACCCAGGCCGTGACGTCTCCTTTGGTGGCGGCGACGATGGCTTCGGCAACGACCGCCATGGTCTGCCGCGTGGGAATGGCGATGTCAGCGATGTCGTTGAGCAAAGCCTTGTTGGGCGGGATGCCGCCGGCCACCAGCGCCTTGTATGCCAGGGCCACGTATTCCAGCTGCACCCGATCCACCAAAGTGGCGATTTCTGGCCACGCTTTCTGCGCATTGGCGGGAGAACCCAAAATGCCTTCGAGGAGCTTGGCAAACGGGGCGTACTCCACCTTTTGGTATTCGAGCTGTGACTTCACCTTGTCCATGCCTTCAAGGATCGGCTGCAAAAATTTGACCTGGTTGAAGAACAGCACCCCTTGTTTGGCCACGAGAACGCGCGTCTCATTGGGCTTCTCAGGATAGGCGCGCGGATTCGGCAGACGCACGTAGGTCGGTGGCGGCGGCTGGTAGACAGGTGTCTTGTCCAGCAGCGCTTTGAGGCGCTCAAGCTCCGCCAAAATTTTATCGGTCTCGACCTTGCTCGCCTCACGGTCCTTTCTCCGCTGGTCCAGCTGCTTCTGGAAAGCGTCGAGATCCATGAACTTCATCTTCGACTGCAAGTCCGCAGTATCGACGGTCTTGAGATCCTCGATGGCGCGCTTGAGCTGGGCTTCCGACTGCTTCTGCTGCTCCTCGACTTTCACCGGATCAATCTTTTCAGGCAGCTGCTTCACCTGCTCCTGAATCTGCTGGAGTTCCTCCTTGGTGACGGGCGGCAGGTCGGACAGCACTTTTTTCACCGCACTGGCCACGCTCAGGCCGACCATGACGAGCACGATGATGAGCACACCGACGACGTTCGTCATCGTGTCCATCAAGGCGACGAACGGCAGCTCCTGCTCTTCATGTGGTTTGCGTTTTGCCATGGCGTGTCAGGCAGCTTTCTTGGGTGGAGTTTTGGCCGGGGGCACAGGAGGCGCTGGGGGTGCTGGCGTGGCGGGTGGCGCAGCAGGCGGCGGCGGGATCTTGCCGCGAAATTTGGCAAACAAATTAAGATCCAGCACGCCGCGCCCAGGGATGGGCAGCTTGCCCACGCGCACTTTGTAGTCGTTCTCCGCGCGGCCGGCCCCATTGTTAAAGGCCCCCTGCCCATCGTCACGGATGAGGAACAGTATCAGAGACTTGGGATCCTTGGCGAGTTCAGTGAGGAAGTGATTGTAGGCGGCATCAGCGACCACCACCGAGGCCGTGGCGCTCAGGCGATAGTCCTCTCCCCAGGCACCGAGGATCTTCAAGGCTCCAGTGCCAGCCTCGACGAAATAGACTTTCGTATCCGCCGGCATGCCGGCGCCGGAAGGCTGCACGATCACAGGCGGGATCTTTTTGTCCGGCGGCACATCGCGCTTCTTGAGCTCGGCCATGAGGGTGGCGATTTCCTTTTTGCTCTCCGCCTGCTGCTGCTTCATGCCCTCGATTTCGAGCATCAGATCATCCAGTTCCTTCTGCATCTTCTGGCTGATCTTCAGGTTCGCCTCCTGGAGATCCTTGGAGGTGTTGATCAGCTTGCGCAGCTTGATGAAGCGCTGCTCTTTTTCTTCGATCTGCTTTTGCAGTGCTTCCAGGGACGCCAGCTTTTCCTTGAGAATAACGTCCTGCGCCTTGCGCTCCACAATCTCCTGCCGCATGCGCTTGGCGTCCTGGGACATCTGCACGTCCTCCGGTGTGCGCCCCTCGGTCTGCTGGGTCTGCGACACGCAGAGCACCACGATGATGAGGATCAGCACCCCGATCAGCGAGCACAGAATGTCCAGAAACGGGACCAGCAGGATCTCGTCTTTGGCGGCATGTCGGCGCTTTGCCATGATCTTTTATTTGAGTGAGCTGAGGTTGAGGCGGCTATTTGCTGCTGAACCAGCCCTTTTTCTTCACCTGATGAATCATGATCTGCTTGCCGCCGAGTTCGGACAGCAGGGTGTTCAAAGACTGGATGCCGCTGGCCAGAGCGCGCGTGTAGTCCGTGGTGGTTTTCACGCTGTCCTTGACCGCATTGGTCATGTCTTCACGCATGCGGTTCAGTGTCATGGCAAACTCGGCGTCCACCCGCTGCTGATGCGCGGCGGCGCGTTTGTCGAGGTTGTCGGCCTGCTCCTTGATCTGCTTGGAGAGGGAGTTGAGATCCACGAGGAAATCCTTCTGCGCATTCGCCACCGCTTTGACCAGCGTGTCCATCACCCCAGCCGTGTCTCCGCCGGCGATGCTGCCGCCGTCATTGAGGCGTGGCAGCAGCACTTCATTGCAGAAGGCGTCGATGTCATTGAGGCAGTCATCCTCTGCTTTCATCATGCCGTTGAGCGGAAAGTTCAGGGTCATGGCCAGCACGAGGCCGAGCAACGTGGCATCAAATGCGGTACCGAGGCCGCCGGTCACGGCTCCCAGCGTCGCAGTCACCTGCTTGAGATCGGTCATGTTGCCGAAGTTCATGCCGCCGATGGCGTGTGACAGACCGATGACGGTGCCGATGAACCCCAGAATCGGGATGGCCCAGAGAAACGCCTTCAGCAGCGAGTAACTGCCGCCGATGCGCATGCTGTCGATGTCGGACTGGCTGGAGAGCATGTTCGTCACATCCCCCACATTTTGCTTCACTTCAAAGAGCTCCAGGGCCTTGCGGATGCGGTTCACCATCATGCTGTCACGCAGACGATGCGGCAGCTTGTAAACGTGGTCGATGAACTGGCCCACGTTGTCGCGGTTGATTTCCGCACCCACTTCCCAGGGCAGCACGTCCAGCAGCAGCGCCTTGCGCTGATGGGCGAGTTTCTGCATTTTCAAATACAGGATCGACATGGCCCACGTGAAGAACAGCGTGTTCATGAAGCTCACCAGCATGTGCTTGAAGAACAGCGACGCGATGAACTGCATGGTCGTGTACGTCGCCGGAGAGACGCTGTCCGGCGCCTTGAACGGGAACAGAATGCCCACCCATGCGAGGAACAGCACGAAACCGATCCCGAAGCTCAGAAACCCATTGGGGTTTGTCGGATCGATTTCTTCCCAGCCGCCACGCTCTCCACGCTCCGGCGTGCCGGTGGCGGGTGGCTGCTCAGGAGCAGAGGCCCCATGCTCATACTCAGCTCCGAAAGCGTCGTTTTCAGCAGGCGCTGAGGCTGGCTCAGGCGCCGACACGCTGCTGGGAGCAGGCAGCCCCGAAGGGGCAGGCAGCGAAGATGGGGCCACGGCCGGAATGCTCAGCTTGGTATTGCAGCCAGGACAGCGGACTATTTTGCCTGCCATTTCCGGCTCGGCTTTGAGTTGCATGTCGCATGAGGGGCATTTGAACGTCACAGGTGATTTCCTCCAAGGTGTGATTTGAAAAGTGGGCGCTGCTACTTAGCGAAAGACATACCCATTCGACAATAGATTTCTTGGGATGAAATTCACTTCAGCCACAAAGATACCAAAGTATCGGCCAAAGGTATCATTTTTGTCCACTCCAATCAGAGCAGTTCTTCCACGAAGCGCTTCGAATCGAACGCCTGGAAATCTTCGACGCTTTCCCCCAGTCCGATGAAACGGGTGGGCACGCCAAGTTCCTGCTGAATCGCCACAAGCACGCCGCCTTTGCCGCTACCATCCAGCTTGGTGACAATGACACCGGTCAAGGGAATCACCTTATTGAATTCACGCGCCTGCTGCAAAGCATTGGAGCCGGTGGTCGCATCACAAACGAGCAGCACTTCATGCGGAGACTCGGCATCCTTGCGTCCGAGAATGCGGTGAATCTTCTTCAGCTCCTCCATCAGGTTGTGCTTCGTGTGCAGCCGCCCGGCGGTGTCACAGATGAGGTAGTCAGCCTCCGTCTTGAGCGCCTTTTCATAGCCTTCAAAACACACGGATGCCGGATCGCCATTCGGCGGACCTTTGACGAGAGGGATCTTCAAACGCTCAGCCCAGACCGTGAGCTGCTCCACAGCAGCGGCGCGGAAGGTGTCTGCTGCAGCCAGCACCACCTTGTGCCCGCTCTTGTGAAGAATGTGCGCCAGCTTCGCGGTGCTGGTGGTTTTGCCGGTGCCGTTCACACCTACAATGAGGAGGACCTTGGGCTTTCCGGGGATCGGCTCGATCGCAGGCACCGACTCGGGCAAAATTTTGCGCACATGCTCACGCGCCACCTGCACGATGTCCGCCCCGTGCAGCGTGCGCTGGCGGGATTTGAGATCCGCCACGATCTGCAGCGCCAGACGCGGTCCCAGATCCCCGGCGATGAGGGAGGCCTCCAGGTCATCCCAGTCAATGTCGGGCTTGGTAAAGCGCTGGATGAGTGATTTGAAAAAACCGGCCATCGGGAAAAACTAGGAGGCTTGAGGTGCGGGAGCTGGCGCTCCATGTTTGCGCAGGGACTTCGCCAGCTTGTCGAGCACTCCATTGACGAAAGAGCCGGACTCCCCGGCGCTGAGAGCTTTGGCAATGTCGATGGCCTCGTTCAAAATCACGGGCGTGGGCACCTCCGGGCAGTAGAGCAGCTCGTAGGAGGCCACGCGAAGCACGTTGCGGTCCACGGCGGCGAGTCGTTCGAAACTGAAGTTTTCCAGCAGTCCGGTGATCCCTGAATCGATCTGCTCCTGATGGCCGATAACCCCCTTGATCAAGTTTTCAGCAAACGCACGGGTGGAAGCCCTCGCGCTATGAAGAGTCCAGAAGTCTTCCGGTTCCCCGGGTTTTTCCGTCCCCTGAAGATCACGGGCAAAGAGAAATTGAATGGCGGCCTCACGGCCTTCGCGGCGTCTTCCCATGATGTTAGGCGTGGTCAAGGGGTTCGCCGGCAAAGCTGGCCTTCATCTTGCCGAACAGATTGATCATTTTGACGCAAGTCTGCGCGGCCTCCGTGCCACGATTGATGGTGGCTCCCAGGCAGCGTTCCTCCGCCTGCTCCTCCGTGCTGACCAGCAGCACCTCATGAATGACGGGAATGCAGTGCCTCACCGCCATCTGCTGCAGGGCATCCGTCACCGAAGCGCCGACGAGATCGGCATGCTCCGTGGAGCCACGAATGATGACTCCCAGGGTGATGACGGCATCCGGCGCGCTGCCACGCAGCACGTGCTCCACGCAGACCGGAATCTCAAAGGCGCCGGGCACGCGATAGACATCAATGGAAGCATTGGGGGCAATGACTTCGATCTCTTCCTTGGCGGCATTGAGCAGGCCTTGGACGAACTGGTTGTTGTACAATGAGGCGACGATCGCGATGCTGATCGGATCCTGGGTGGGGCGTGGACGACTGGAGGCGTAATTGGACATGTGACTAAAGCTTGTGGCCCATCTTCTTCTTCTTCGTTTCGAGATAGCGGGCGTTCTCGGGTTTTGGCGTGGATTTAACGGGGACTTGTTCGACGATTTCGAGCTTGTGACCTTCAAGGCCCACGACTTTGCGCGGGTTGTTGGTCATGAGCAGAAGCTTGCGCACCCCCAGGTCGGAGATGATCTGCGCACCGATGCCGTAGTCGCGCAGGTCCATGGGGAAGCCGAGTTTCAGATTGGCCTCCACGGTGTCAAAGCCCTGCTCCTGGAGCTTGTAGGCCATGATCTTTCCATGCAGACCGATGCCGCGACCTTCGTGGCCGCGCATGTAAACGATGATCCCCTTCCCTGCGCTGGCGATGTGCTTCATCGCGGCATGCAGCTGGCTGCCGCAGTCGCAGCGGCGGGAGGAAAACACATCTCCGGTGAGGCATTCGCTGTGCACGCGCACGAGCACGGGCTCATCAGGCGTGACGTCTC
>NZ_JBIPNG010000353.1:0-6974 GCF_044373815.1 Prosthecobacter sp.
CCAGCGCCTGGAAGACGCCGGCCTGCCCCTCCCGCTGGATGACGAGCGCCTCGTCAAAGAAATCGCCCTCTTCGCGGATCGCACAGACATCTCCGAAGAGCTCACCCGCGCCGCCAGCCACGTGCAGCAGTTCCGCTCCTACCTCGCCAGCGACACCCCCGCCGGACGCAGCCTCGATTTCCTCCTGCAGGAGTTCTTCCGCGAGTTCAACACCATGGGCTCCAAGTGCAACAACGCCGAAATCGCCCACCACGTCGTCACCGCCAAAACCGAACTCGAAAAAATCCGCGAGCAGGTCCAGAACGCCGAATAATCAGATCACGAAGCCCCCGGCTTCGGCAGCCCCTTCGGCACCGATTTCGGGGCCTCGGGCTTGGCCTTCCCATCCTCGGGCAGCCACGCCTCCGGCGCCCCGGCTTTGACCATCACATCACGCAGCGTGACGCGCCCGCCATCGCGGTGCTTGCACTCCTCTGCCGCCGCCATGAAGGCGTAAATTTCCAGTGTCTGCTTCGGCGATACCGGCGGCTGCTTCGTCTGGAAAAATTTGACGATCTCACGCAGCATCGGCGTGTAGTCGCCCTCGGACTTCTGCTCGGTGATCTGCTTGTCCCCAAAACGAATCAGCTTGTACGCCATCGCCCCTTCATGAATGGCTTGCAGCGTCCCGGTGCGACCACCGGACCAAAGCCCCGTGACGATGGATTCAGACGTCGTGGTCGTCCGAGTGACGGAGAGGCACCCGGGCCCCATCACTGTAAAGAGCGCCTCCGTCGGGTGAATCCCATAGAAAAACAGGTCCGGATGGTGCGGCAGCACATGCGCCGGCCCATAGGAGATGACACTGCGCGCCGGAGTCGGTTCCGCATTGGCCACTTCCAGCACACCCGGATACCAGCGCACTGCGGAAGCACTGAACACCGGCACCTGTGCGGCTGCCGCCAGCTTGTAGATTTCCACAGCATCCTTCAGGGAAGCCGCCACCGGCTTGTCCATGAAGACCGGTTTGCCTGCGGCAATGATCTGCTTCATCTGCTCTAGGCGCGGCCTGCCTTCGAGGCTCAGCAGCATGATGGCATCCACATCTTTGCAGGCCTCCGCCACACTGCCCACGATGCGCACGCCAAACTTGTCGCGTACAGTCGCCGTGAAGCCCTCGATGCGCGTCTTGCTCTCCTCAATGTCCGGGCTCCCGCTGGGGAAGGCCACCACCACCCGCGCACCGGGAATGTGGTTCGGGTTCGCGGGGTCGTTCAGGCGCAGCGTGAACTGCTCTGAATGCGAGGTGTCGAGCCCGATGATGCCGATGCGTAGGTCGTCTGCCATGAGGGTTGTGCTGAGCAGCGCCGCCACACATCCCATGACGAGGATGAGCTGATCTCGGAGACGGCAGGTCGGTCGCATGCATGTAAAATGCAGGCATGGGGGTCAAAGCGCAACTGTTGAGTCGCTTGACCGTCTCGCCCGCCCCGCTAGTCTCGGACCATGGAAACCGTCAGACTCGGCATCGTTGGGCTTGGAAACATGGGCAAGGCACACCTTGCGAACATTCGCGCGGGCAAGATCCCCGGCCTGCGCGTCACCTCTTTGTGCGAGAGCGTCGGCACCCTGCCGAACCTCATCGAAGGCGAAAAAGCCTTCACCGACGTCAATCTGATGATCCGCAGCGGTCACATCGACGCCATCCTCATCTGCACCCCCCACTTCAGCCACACCACCATCGGCATCGCAGCCCTCCAGGCTGGCCTCCACGTCCTCGTGGAAAAGCCCATCTCCGTTCACAAAGCCGACTGCGAGCGCCTCATCGCCGCGCATACCGACAAGAACAAGATCTTCGCCGCCATGTTCAACATGCGCACCAACGCCTGCTTCAAGAAGGTCAAGGACCTCATCGACAGCGGTGAACTCGGCGCCGTCCGTCGCGTCCATTGGGAAGTGACCAACTGGTTCCGCACCAACTATTACTACGCCACCGGCGGCTGGCGCGGCACCTGGAAGGGTGAAGGCGGCGGCGTCCTCATGAATCAGTGCCCACACAATCTGGATCTCTTCCAGTGGCTCTTCGGCATGCCACAAAAAGTGCGCGGCTTCTGCCAGTTCGGCCGCTTCCATGAGATCGAAGTCGAGGACGATGTCACCGCCGTCATGCAGTATGACAACGGCACCACCGCCACCTTCGTCACCAGCACCGGCGAAGCCCCCGGCATCAACAAGCTCGAAATCTCCGCCGAACAGGGCCGCCTCACCGTCACCGACGGCACCCGCATCCACTTCCAGCGCAACCGCCAGCCCATGAGCAAGTTCTGCATGGAAGCCGAAGCCGCCTTCGCCATGCCCGAAAGCTGGCACATGGACATCCACGTCGATCAAACCGGCGGCCAGCACATCGAGATCCTGCAAAACTTCACCAATGCCATCCTCAAGGGCGAGAAACTCCTCTCCCCCGCCGCAGAAGGTCTCCACAGCGTCGAACTCGCCAACGCCATCCTCCTCTCCACCTGGCAGGACAAGACCATCGAGCTCCCCATGTCCTCCGCCGACTACGAGCGCATCCTCATCGAAAAAGGCGAGCAATCCACCTTCCAAAAAACTAAGGTCGTCGCCAAAGCCACCTCCGACGACTTCGCCAAAAGCTTCCGCTAAAAGCTCAGGCAACAGTCACAAAAATAAAACGCCGCCCGGGAAACCGTGCGGCGTTTTTCGTGGTAAATCATTCGTCAGACCCGCCCATGCCCTCAAAACTTGCGCGTGATGAGGATATCAAAGAGGTTGTGGTGATGATCGGTCCAGAGCGGCGGATGTTCGTTCGGCACGGCCCAGGAGGGCAAGGATGGCGTTTGGGCGCGGATGAAGGCTGCGTCGCGTGAGATGAGCACGAAGTCGGTGGCGTAACCGTAGACGTTTTCCGGCGGTGTGTAGGAGATGCGCACGTGCTGCACGCCCAGCTCATCGGCGATACGACCGAGCACAGGCGCAAGGTTCACGGCGCGGTTGGTCACATTGGCCACGATGACGCCGTCCGGCTTCAAATGCGTGAGGTAGAGATTGAAGGCCTCAATGGTGAGCAGGTGCATCGGCACCGAGTCACCGCTGAAGGCGTCCAGCATCAGCACGTCAAAGTTTTGCGGTGCTTCGTGCTTCAGGGAGAGGCGTGCGTCACCGAGGGCGATCTCGTATTTGCCGCCGCGTGCCTGGAAGTCGGAGACGAAGGTGAACCACTTGAGGGCAAGTTTTTCAGCGGCGGGATTGAGCTCGTAAAAGCGGTAGGTCTGCCCTTTCTCACCATACCCGGCCACGCAACCCGCCCCCATGCCAACGACGCCGACACGGGCTTCCGGCTTGTCCTTCACGTGCAGCAGCGCGATGCCGGAGCCGGCCTGCGGTGCGTAGTAGCTCAGCTGGTCGCGGCGGTGTTCCCGTCGCATGTCCTGCCGTCCATGGCGGATGGTGCCGCTGATGAAAGAGCGCACCTGCTCATGCGTGTCCGGGTCTTCCTTCTCAGCGACGGAGAGCAGGCCGTAAAAGTCGCGGTGGCTGGTGAGGCACACATCGTATTGCAGCTCCCAGCGGGCGATGAAGCCCACGAGGACGAGGCTGACCACCACCCACGCGGTGCGCGCCACGGCACGCAGTTGCAGCGCACGCTGGCCCACCCAGGCGACGAAGAGGAAGCCCAGCAGCAGGGAGAGCGGCCACTCAAAGAAGGTCGTGAAGATGAGCGGTGCCACGAGGCTGACGGCCAGGCCGCCGAGCGCGCCACCGGCAGACATGTGCAGGTAGTAGGAGGTGAGGTGCCTCGTGTCGGGCTTCAGCCGTGCGAGCTCGCCATGGCACACCATGCAGATGCCAAACATGGCGCCCACCAGCACGACGATCTCAGTGCTAAAGCCCACGGTGATGGCGTCCACATTGTAAATGGCGGAGGTGCCGAAGAGCAGCACCATCGTGGCGATGGCCCATGCGGAGCGCCAGTACCAGCGCGGATGGTCAAAGCAGATGATGAAGGACAACAGATACAGGCTGAGCGGCAGGATCCAGAGGAAGGGAATGACGGCAACGTCCTGGCAAAGGTGATTCGTGGTGGCCAGCAGCATCACAGAGGCAAAGGCGGGCAGCAGCAGCCAGAGCAGGCGGCGGCCCCAGGTGGGTACGGTGGCATGCGTGGCGGCCTGCGGATGGAGATCTCCCTCCGGGGTGATGACCTCCGGGCGCACGCGGTTGGCCCAGGCGCAGAAGCCCATGAACAGCGCGAAGACTACAAACGTCCAGGACCAGATCCGCGTCTGCTCCACGTCTGACCAGCGTGTCTCGATGAGCACAGGGTAAGAAAGCAGCGCGGTGAGGGAGCCGATGTTTGAAAGCGAGTACAGGCGCCACGGGCTGCGGCTGGGGAACTGATGCGTAAACCACACCTGCAGCAGCGGGCTGGTGGCGGAGAGCACGAGGTAGGGCAGGCCGACGGTGCGCAGCAGCAGCAGCAGGATGCGCCCGATGGGCTCTTCATTGCCCGCAGGCTGCAGCGCCGCATTGGGCTCGATGGGCAGACACATCACCGCCAGCAGCAGCAGGATGCCGTGCACCACCATCTGCGTGCGCGGTTTGCGCGAGGCCAGGAAGTGCGCGTAGCTGTAGCCGCCAAAGAGCAGCACCTGGAAGAACAGCATGCATGTCGTCCACACCCCGGGACTGCCCCCAAACCACGGCAGGATGAATTTGCTGATGACGGGCTGCACCTGAAAGAGCAGGAAGGCACCGAGGAGACTGACGAGGCAGAAGATGAGATTCATGAAACGGGGCGCTCCATAGTGAGGAGATTTTATATTACAATCTTTAAGATCACGTCCTCAATGCCCCCCGCTCTTTTGTTAAAATAAAACCATCGCAAATGCAGTGCGTGCGATTGAGGGGGCCGCAGACGGGATTTGCGATCTCTTCGTCTTCCACACCACATGACGTGCGGTTTTCCGCATCCGTCGATTGGCAACGTTGCAGGGCTTGTCCCACGCGGCTGGGTCTGCAGGCGTGATCAGTCCATATCTCTTCATGATGCTCTTGTTGAGTGTTTCCTGCATCACAGACTGTCTCCCCTTGCATCATGCTCAGCGACAGCCGTGCGCCGGCAGCGGAGTCACACTTGCGCTCATAGTGCTCGCCCTGTGCCACCCTGCTCCAAGAACTTCCGCTGAGTTGCTGCACACCCAGGCACAGCATCGGCACACTCATTGCTTGCAACCATTGAATAAATTCTCACGTTATATCATCTGACACCCCATGCTCTCTCGCCTCACAGCCCTGATCCTCACCCTCTGCATCGGCCTCCCGATGTGCTGGTGCTGCATCACCGCTGCCCAGCATGAAGAAGTCGCCACCTGCTGCGCCAAAAAGCAGCACTCGGCCTCCGAGCATTCCCAGGAGCCAAACTGCCCCTGCGCCAAACACGAAACCGCGCGCGATGTCGCCGCCACCTTCGTCAATGCCCCAGCCCCCGCCTTAAAGCTGCTGGCTGAACCCGTCTGGCATGCCCTTTCACCTCTCAGCCTCACCTCAAAGGCTGTTGCCAATCATGCGCCCCGTCACGACCACGGGCCGCCCTTGCATGCGCCACCGCTCTATTCGCGGCATTGCGCCCTCTTGATTTGAAGCCACGCGCCACGCGTCTGGAAGCCAGACGCCCCGGGCAATGACTCGATAACATGCGGCCACCGATTTGCGCCGCCACCAGACTGACCTGTCCGGCCGTCTGGCCTCATCGCCAGTTCACACGCCACTCGATGGCAAGCCGGCATGCGCACGCCTGCGCTGCATGCCGCAAATTCAAAGCAGGCACTTCAAAAACACAACACATCCAACACTATGAAAACCATCCTCATGCTCATCGCCGCAGCCTCCGTCGCCACCCTCTCCAGCACCGCTCTTGCCGCTGGCAAGGCTTGTGAAAAGTGCTGCAAGGACAACTGCGCCGCCTGCTGCAAGGAAAAGGGCAAAGCCTGCGGCAAAGACTGCTGCAAAGGCGAATAGTCCCCTCGGTCAAAACCACGCCGTCACCCGGAAACGGGTGGCGGCTTTTTTATCTCTCCGCCGCCTGCTTGAGCGCCTTCAACGAGGGCGCGCCGCTCAGCTTCGCCATCTCCGCAGCCACAATCTCCGCACGCCTTGCCGCCTCCATGCGATCCTTGGCCTTGGCCTGCACCGCAGCATTGTGCGCCTTGCGCAGTTTTTCGGCGACGGGCGAGGTCGGATTTTTATCCGCTCCCGTAGCCGCCCAGTCTTGAGCAAACGAGTTCACCAGCCCCGCCAGCTCGGCATCATGCTGCTCTAGGTTTTGCATCACCTCATGAATTTCATCCGGCGTGGCCTGGGCGCTGACGGACGAGCTGCGTGACGCATTCTTGGAAGACGGCCAGAAGATCAATGCCAAAAATCCAACCACCACCACAGCCACCACCCCGATGACCAGCATGAGCTGTTGCTGCTGCTGCGTCATTCGAACAGCCTGCTTTGGTGGCGGAGCAGCTTTCTTTTTCTCCACCACTGCCGGCACACCTGGCGCGCGCACCCCCGGCGCGCGCGGCACACTCGGTCCCGGTGCGCGTACTGCCGGTACAACCGATACAGCAGGTGTTGCCGGTGCAGCCGCACCCGAGCCTGCCCCCAAACGCAACCCTGCACCCAATCCCGCACCCATGCCCGCTCTCGAGGCTGTTCCCATGCCTATGCCTAGATCGATGGCCATGACATCGCCGGGAACCTCTCCAGGCTCCGCAGTCTGCTTCATCGCCACATTGATGTGCGCACGAAGCTCTCCCGCATCCTGATACCGCTTCTCCGGATCGGGGTCGATGGCTTTGGCGATGATGCTGTCCCACCTCGTCGAAATTTTGGCAAACTCCGTGACCGACCGCCGCGGCTCCCCCGGAATCGTGCCGGTCAGCATCTCATAGAGCACCACACCTGCTGCGTAAATATCCACCCGA
>NZ_JBIPNG010000355.1:0-6953 GCF_044373815.1 Prosthecobacter sp.
GCGTAGGTGACGTTCTGCATTCTCTGGCAGACATAAGTGCGGCAAAAGCCGGCCTGGGCTACGAGGTCAAAGTCACATGGGAGGAAGGGCTCAGCAAGACGCTGGAGTTTTACCGGCAGGTGGCCAATAAAATCTAGCCATGCAGGCCTGATCTTGCTTCAATAATGCTCATAAAAATATGAAGGTTGTGATCTTATGCGGTGGTAAAGGCACCCGTCTTCGCGAGGAAACCGAGTTTCGCCCGAAGCCAATGGCCCCAATCGGCGGCCAGCCAATCCTCTGGCACATCATGAAGACCTACGCGCACTACGGGCACAAGGAGTTCATCATCTGCCTGGGCTACAAGGGAGAATGCATCAAGGAGTACTTCCGCAATTATCTCTGGAATACTTCCGACGTGACGCTGTACCTCGGTCAAAATGCAGCTCTGCAATTTCATGACAAAAATGATGAAAAAGACTGGTCGGTGACCCTTGCGGAAACGGGTGAACACACAATGACCTCCGCCCGAGTGAAGCGCATCCAGCGTTACATTCCGGATGGCGAGCCGTTCCTGCTAACCTACGGCGATGGCCTCTCCAACATCGATATCAATGCCTCCATTGCGGCGCATCGTGCTTCAGGCAAAGTTTGCACACTCTCTGCCGTCCATCCCGCTGGTCGCTTCGGTTCTCTGCGCATCGAGAATGACAACACCATTCACGTCTTCAACGAAAAGCCGCAGTATGAAGAGGCTTATGTCAATGGGGGGTACATGGTGTGCAGCCACCAGATGTTTGACTACCTCAGCGATGACCCTCAGGAAATGCTTGAGCGAAAGCCGATCGATAACCTTGTCCGTGACAGCCAGCTCAATGCCTTTCGCCATGAAGACTTCTGGCAGCCGATGGACACCTACCAGGAGATGCAGCATCTCAATGAACTTTGGGTGCAAGGCAAAGCGCCTTGGAAAATCTGGTAGGCACTATGCATTTTGCTGACACCTATCGCGGAAAGCGTGTTCTGCTCACGGGCCACACAGGCTTCAAGGGCAGCTGGCTTGCTGAATGGCTGCTCTCGTTAGGTGCCGAGGTGACTGGCCTCGCGCTGGAGCCCAATACTCAGCCTGCGCTCTTTGATGAATTGAAGCTCGAAGGTCGTCTCGATCATCACATCGGAGACATTCGCGATCTGGGGCTCGTTTCTCGGTTGGTCGAAAAAACGCAGCCCCATTTTGTCTTTCACCTCGCTGCGCAGCCGCTCGTGCGGCTTTCCTATGCACAACCGGTGGACACCTTTGCCACCAATGTGATGGGCACAGTGCATGTGATGGAGGCAGTGCGCCTTGCTGCCCGGCCATGCACCTTGCTGTGTGTCTCGACGGACAAGTGCTACGACAATCGCGAATGGGTGCATAGTTACCGGGAGGTGGATGCACTAGGCGGGCATGACCCCTACAGCGCTTCCAAAGGTGCTGCCGAGATCGCCATCAGCTCCTACAGGCGCTCCTTTTTCTCGGGTTCGGGCACTCTCGTTCACATCGCTTCCGCACGCGCTGGCAATGTCATCGGCGGTGGAGATTGGGCGCTGGACCGCATCATGCCTGACTGCATTCGTGCTCTCGCTCGGGGTGAGTCCGTCGCCGTGCGCAATAAGGTGGCCACACGTCCGTGGCAGCATGTGCTGGAGCCCCTCAGTGGCTACCTGCACCTCGCCGCCTCCATTCATCAGGCCGCTGAAAAGAAAGCGCCGGAACTCAATCAACTCTGCAGCGCCTTTAATTTTGGCCCCGCGCTCAGTTCCAACCGCAGCGTCGCAGACGTCGTCAACGAAGCCCTCAAACATTGGCCCGGCACTTGGGAAGACAAGTCAGATCCATATGCCGTTCACGAAGCCACCTTGCTCAATCTCGCGACCGACAAGGCCCGGCACCTGCTCCACTGGCAGCCCGTTTGGAATTTTGAGCAGACCGTTGCTCGCACGGTAGGATGGTATCATCAGTGCCATCTCAATCCTGCCAGCGCCCCGGGGCTGACTGCTCAGCAGATCACAGACTACACGGCTGCCGCCTCCTCCGCGCACCTCCCATGGGCCGCATGACTCATTTTTCGTGAAACGTTCCCCCTCCGATCTCAAACAAGAAATCCTCCGGCTAACGCGCGAGTATTCCGCACTCATGCATACGGCCAACCGTCCCGGTGCCGAAAATGCCACCCCTTTCATTCCCGGAGAGACCAAGGTACCCTATGCGGGCCGCGTCTTCACTGAAGATGAAGTCGAAGCAGCCGTCGGCTCCACGCTCGACTTCTGGCTAACCCTTGGTCCTGAAGGTGAGGCCTTTGAGCAGGAACTTGCTGGCTTCCTTGGCGTCAAACACTCCCTTCTCGTCAATTCCGGCTCCTCCGCCAATCTGGTGGCTTTCGCCGCCCTCACCACGCACAAACTGCCACCGCACAAACGCATCCAGCCCGGAGATGAAGTCATCACCGTCGCTGCAGGCTTTCCCACCACTGTGGCCCCCATCATTCAGTGTGGTGCCGTCCCAGTCTTCATCGACAACGACCCCAACACGGGCAACGCACGCAGCGAGCAACTCGAAGCCGCCTTCGTCGCCGGCAAAACCAAAGCCGTCATGATGGCCCACACCTTGGGCAATCCCTTTGACCTCGGTGCCGTCATCGAGTTTTGCCGCAAGCATGACCTCTGGCTCATTGAGGACAACTGCGATGCCCTCGGCTGCACCTACTCCATGCCGATCGGGCGCGCAGCCGCTCTTGGCTTCAAAGAAAACTCCCCTGGCATTCCCGCGGACGGCACTCACATCACCCGCTACACCGGCAGTTGGGGAGACATTTCCACCCAGTCTTTTTATCCTCCGCATCACCTCACCATGGGGGAGGGCGGGGCGGTCAACATCGTTCATCGCCCGCCACTCAAGAGCTATGCCGAAAGCTTCCGTGACTGGGGCCGCGACTGCTGGTGCGCCTCAGGCATCGACAACACCTGCGGCAAACGCTTTGACTGGCAGCTCGGCCAGCTCCCCAAAGGCTACGACCACAAATACATCTACAGCCACCTCGGCTACAATTTAAAGCCACTCGACCCTCAGGCCGCCATCGGCCGCCAGCAGCTCAAAAAACTCCCGGCCTTCATTGAGGCACGCAAACAAAACTGGGACTACCTCCGCGCAGGCCTTGCCGACTTGGAAGAGTTCATCACTTTCTCCCTTCCCACCCACGCCACAGGCTGGTCACCGGAAGGATTCATCTGGGACGACACGGGCTGCCGCGTGGACTGTTCCTGGTTCGGCTTCATGATTCGAGTCAAACAGAACGCCCCCTTCACCCACACCGATCTTGGACGCCATCTCGATCAAAAGAAGATCGGCAATCGCATGCTCTTCGGCGGCAACCTTCTCCGCCAGCCAGCCTTCGTTCAGCTCCAAAAAGACCGCCCCGAAGCCCTCCGCGTCGCCGCCCCGCTCAGTGGGGCCGACGAGATCATGAACACCGCCATCTTCCTCGGCACCTACCCTGGCTTGTCCAAAGCCATGCTCGACTACGAGATCGAGACCATTCGTCAATTTGTCCGTTCCAAGTAGCTCATCGAAAAAACATGAACAAACTAGTCCAAATTAAAAACGCATTCCTTTCTGGGCGGATAAGTAAGGGAGACTACATCAGTGAAATGAGCGTGGAGCATGAGCACCTTTTTTCATACGCTGAGTTCTTGAACGGGGTGAATATTGAGGAAATCAGACTGAAAAATGGTGTTGTCATCGCGGAGCTGAAAAACCCGCGTATTTCCATGATTTGCATGCCCGGTGACATGAGGAGTTCACCTTTTGAAGTGCTCAACTTTAGTGATTATGAGCGCGATGAAATTCAAGCAACAAGGCGAATTATTTCAAGCCTTGGTGGCGCTGCGGCTCACTTTATCGACGTTGGGGCAAACACCGGCTTTTACAGTTTGGCGCTTGCTCACTATTTTCCAGGTATTTCGGGGTTTGCTTTCGAACCCATTCCACAAACATACGAAATACTACGGAGAAATTTTGAGTTGAATGGACTGCACGGGATACGCCCTCTAAACCTCGGCGTTTCCGATAAGAGTGGAGAGTTGATTTTTTACAGCTATCCCAACCTTTCTGCAGCTGCGAGCCTGACCCGCCTCTATGATGCGGACAACGTTGAGGAGGTGCGTTGTGAGGTTGTGCGGCTGGATGATTATTGCCAAGACCACGCAGTCAAAGCTGACTTTATAAAGTGTGATGTAGAAGGGGCGGAGCTGCTGGTATTCCGAGGGGCTGAAAAGCTTCTCGCACGAGACAGGCCGGTGGTCTTTTCCGAGATGCTCCGCAAATGGTGTGCAAAGTACGACTACCATCCGAACGACCTCATCCAATTTATGATGCAGTTGGGCTATGGCTGCTTTGTAATTAAAAGCGGTTGCTTGGTTAGCTGTCCATGCGTGACCGAGCAAACAACGGACACCAATTATCTGTTTCTCCATGGCGAGAAACATGCTGAAATCATAGCCGGGTGGGCTTAATAGATTTTCATCATGATGCACCCCATCGTTCTTGAGGATCTGCAAGAAATCTTGTCCAGCCCTCTAGATTGGCAGAGATTTCGAGGTAAAACAGTGCTTGTCACCGGGGCGAACGGCTGCCTTCCCTCCTGCATGGTTGAGACGCTGCTCCAATTGAATAAGGATGCTGGAATGCAGTGCCGCGTTATTGGCCTCGTGCGCAATCTTGACCGGGCTAGGCAGCGCTTTTCAGACTACCTCGACTGCCCTGAGTTATCTTTCATTGTCGGTGATGTAGCCAAAGAGATTGTCATCCCTGAGAGATGTGATTTTATCATTCACGCCGCCAGTCAGGCAAGCCCCAAGTACTACGGCCCCGACCCCGTCGGTACGATGACCGCGAATCTAATGGGAACATGCCATCTGCTTGAGCTTGCTCGTATCTGGGGCAGTGAAGGATTCCTATTTCTGAGCAGTGGTGAAGTCTATGGCCAGGTGCAGGCTGACAAAATACCGACCAGCGAGAATGATTACGGTTTTATTGACCTGTTAAATCCTCGCTCTTGCTACGCTGAGTCCAAGAGGGCCGCCGAGACTTTGGTGGCCTCTTACGTGCAGCAGTTCAAGCTTCCTGCTGTCATTGTCCGCCCCTTTCACACCTATGGTCCGGGCATGGCTGTTGACGATGGGCGTGTCTACGCCGATTTCGTAAACGACGTGGTTCTAAAGCGTAACATCATCTTGCGCAGTGACGGCACCGCCGTGCGTGCCTTCTGCTATCTGAGTGATGGAGTGAAGGCTTTTTTCACCATCTTGCTCAATGGTCAGCCTGGAGAGGCTTATAATTCAGGCAATCCTGACGCTGTCTGCAGTATTGCGGAACTGGCCGAAACTTTAACCTCTCTCTTCCCAGATTGGAATCTAGGCGTGCAGCGACTGGGTACTCCCACCGCTGGATATTTGCCCAGCCCGGTATCTATAAGCATTCCCAATGTGGATCGCTTGAAGGCCCTAGGGTGGAAAGCACGCTATTCCGTAGAGGAAGGTTTTGCCAGAACGATTCGCTACTACAGTGAACGGCAGCATGGCCCTGTTTGAAAACTTGTCTCGGATCGCATGGCTGCATTCGAGCGCTGCCTGCGGCGATGCACGCAGAAAAGCGCCGCTGATCGGGCGGAAATTCACCCGCATTTCAATTTGAAACACCCAAAAGGGCGGCTCCCATAGGCGCATCAAGAGGTTTTTCAACAGACGCTAGACATTTCCGAGTCCTTGACCGAAATACGCTCACATTTTGTATTAACAACGACATCTCCATTCACATGAAATCGACAAGCACCTTAAAGGCCATGGGCCAGCACGAGGCAAAGTACACATCTGCAGAAAAAGGCGTCATCGATCAATTTTGTGAGACCTTCGAAAACTCGGCTGCCCCCTTGCCTCAGCGACTACAGAATTTTCCTCGCCATGCTCGTCGTCAGGACATCGCCCGTTTTCTCACTCGCTATGAGCTTTTTCAGCTCGCCTTGCCAGCACACGGAAACATCGTCGAATGTGGTGTGTTTGCTGGTGGTGGATTGATGAGCTGGCTCCACTTTTCAAGCATTCTTGAACCTTACAATCACACCCGCCGCATTGTGGGTTTTGATACCTTTGAAGGCTTTCCCTCTGTGCATGAAAAGGACACTCAGTCTGGCTCCTCCGACCATCTTCATAAAGATGCTTTCAATATCAGTCCCAGCATGAAAGATGAAATCGCCGAACTGGCTGCGCTTCACGATAAAAATCGTCCGCTGGGCCACATTCCAAAAGTCGATCTCGTCGCAGGCGACGCCTGCAAGACCATCCCTCAGTATGTTACAGACCATCCCAGCCTGCTGATCAGTCTGCTTTATCTCGATTTCGATATTTACGCTCCGACGATGAGTGCGCTCGAGTACCTTTATCCGCGTGTCGTCAAAGGCGGCATCGTGGCCTTTGACGAGCTCAACTGTCCCGAATTTCCTGGAGAGACCACTGCGCTTATGGAATCCTTTGACCTCAAGCAGATCGAACTCAAACGCACCAACCTCGACCCGCACATCTCCTACTTCATCAAGTGACCTTCGATTCGACAGCACTGGCTGGACAGATCCGTATTGAAGCTGTCCGTATGGTCGCGCGGGCAAACGCCTCGCACATTGGCGGTGCTCTCTCGATGGCGGATATCATCGCCGTGCTTTACGCCGATGTCCTCAGGGTCCGCGTTGAAGAGCCCGAGTGGCCCGGGCGGGACCGCTTTCTTTTGAGCAAAGGGCATTCCTGCACTGCTCTCTATGCTGCACTGGCGTTGCGTGGTTTCTTTCCGGTCGATGAACTTCAAACTTATGCGCAGGATGGCTCCCGGCTCATGGCCCACATCAGCCACAAAATCCCTGGTGTGGAATTTTCCACGGGCTCACTCG
>NZ_JBIPNG010000356.1:0-6952 GCF_044373815.1 Prosthecobacter sp.
CATCACGCTGGCCATTTCCATCGTGATCTCGGCGGTAGTCTCGCTCACCCTGACGCCGATGATGTGCGCCCGCCTGCTGAAGCATGGCGGGGAAGGGCCGATCGCACAGAGGGTGTCGCGTGGTTTTGATGCGATCATTGCGCTCTATGGCCGGGTGCTGCGTGTGGTGCTCGATCACGGCGCGACGATGATGCTAGTTTTTGCCGCCACACTCGTGGCGACCGGACTGCTTTACCAAAGCGTCTCAAAGGGCTTCTTCCCATTGCAGGACACAGGTCTTATCCAAGGCTTTGTAGAGGCTCCGCAAAGTGTGTCGTTCGCGGCGCTGGGCCAGCGGCAGCAGGAGCTTTCACGTCTGGTTACGGAGGATGAGGCCGTGAAAAGTGTTTCTTCATTCATCGGTGTGGATGGCGTGAACACCACTCCCAACACGGGACGCATGTTGATCAATCTTGTGCCGAGGCATGAGCGGAATGTGACTGCCGCGCAGGTAGTCCGACGTCTGCAGGACAAGGCCAACCGCCTTCCCGGCGTGCAGTTGTATCTGCAGCCGGTGCAGGATTTGAACATCGAGGACCGCGTGAGCCGGACACAGTTTCAATACACGCTTCAGTCCCCCAGCATTGAATCATTGCAGTTGTGGACGCACAAGTTGGTGGACGAACTGCGGAAATCATCTCTGCTGGCGGATGTGGCCGACGACTTGCTCGACAAAGGTCTGCAGGCGCGCGTGGTGATTGATCGAGAAACCGCGAGCCGCCTCGGCGTGACTGTCGCCGCCATTGATGCGGCACTCTACAATGCCTTTGGGCAGCGGCTTGTTTCGACCATTTTCACGCAGAGCGGGCAGTATCGCGTGGTCCTTGAGCATGGTCTGGAGTTTCAGTCAGGGCTCTCCGCCTTTGACCAGGTTCGAGTGCCTTCCACCGGCGGGCAGCAGCTGCTGCTGAGCACGATGGCCAAAATCATCGAAGAGCCGGCCACGCTGGCCATTGCTCATCAGGATCAGTTTCCCGCAGCGACCGTGTCTTTCAATCTGGCACCCGGTGTCTCTCTGGGAGCTGCAGTGGCGGAAATCGAGCGTATCAAGGATGACATCAACATGCCTGAAAGTATTGAGACTGCCTTTGCCGGAACGGCGCTCGCGTTTCAAGGTGCCCTGAACAATCAACTGCTGCTCATTCTTGCCGCCGTTGTCGTGATGTATCTGGTTCTCGGCATCCTCTATGAGAGCTTTATCCATCCGCTGACGATTCTTTCGACGCTGCCCTCCGCTGCAGTGGGTGCATTGCTCGCGCTGGAACTGACGCATACTGAACTTGGTGTCATGGCCATCATTGGCATCGTGCTGCTAATCGGCATCGTGAAAAAGAACGCCATCATGATGATCGACTTCGCCATCGAAGCTGAGCGTGAAAATAACATGCCGCCACGGGAGGCTATCTATCAGGCCTGCTTGCTGCGCTTCCGCCCGATCCTGATGACCACCCTGGCCGCCTTGCTCGGCGCACTGCCTCTCATGATTGGCAGCGGGGAGGGCTCTGAACTGCGCCATCCTCTGGGACTCACGATGGTGGGTGGGTTGCTGGTGAGCCAGTTGCTCACACTTTTCACTACGCCGGTGATTTATCTGATGTTTGACCGCTTTGCGCCTTCACGCCGGGAAGAGACGGCGGCCGAAATTCCTGCCATTGCATGAGTTTCACCGACACCTTCATCCACCGTCCCGTGGCGACCACGCTCGCCACGCTGGCGATCGCGTTGTCGGGTGTCCTGGCCTATACGAATCTGCCGGTTTCTCCCTTGCCGCAGGTGGACATGCCTTCGATTTCAGTCTCGGCCTCTCTGCCTGGCGCCAGTCCCGAGACCATGGCGGCCACAGTAGCTACACCGCTGGAGCGTACATTGGGCCGCATCGCCGGGATTACGGAGATGACCTCATCCTCTTCGCAGGGCAGCACGAGCATCAGCCTGCAGTTTGACATCAGCCGTGACGTGGACAGCGCTGCTCGGGACGTGCAGGCCGCCATCAATGCGGCGCGCAGTTTGCTGCCAACGGGCATGCCGGGCAATCCGACCTACCGCAAAATGAACATGTCGGACTCGCCGATCATGATCATGGCGCTGACTTCGGACGTCGCCACCTCAGGCCAGATGTATGATGTCGGGTCGACGGTGATTGCGCAGAAGATTTCACAAATCGATGGCGTGGGCAGTGTCAGTGTGGGGGGCAGTTCGCTGCCCGCTGTGCGCGTCAGCATGAGCATGCCGGCCATGACGCGGGCGAACCTCACAATGGAAGACGTTCGCTCCGCCATCGCCGCCGCAAACGTGAACCGGCCCAAGGGGGTGATTGAGGATGAAAATCGACGCTGGCAGGTGCTGGCGAGCGATCAAATGGACAAAGCTGAAGAGTACAAAAACGTCATCGTCAGCTACGTCAATGGTGCGGCAGTGCGGCTGGCGGATCTCGGCGAGGTGACGGATTCTGTGCAGGACGCCTACAACTACGGCAGCACCAACGGCAAGGTCTCCGTGTCGCTCATCGTTTTCCGGCAGGCCGGAGCGAATATCATCGAGGTGGTGGACAAGATTAAAGCCATGATGCCAAAACTCCGTGCGATGGCTCCAGCCGCGATGGATCTGGACATCACCATGGAGCGCACGGTGACCATTCGTGCCTCGATTGATGATGTGCAATACTCTCTGTTGATAGCCACCTTGCTCGTCATCCTGGTGGTGTTTGCCTTTTTGCGCCGGGTGCGGGCCACCTTGATTCCGGGCGTGGCGGTGCCGGTGTCCCTCCTGGGCACTTTTGGTGTCATGTATCTCTGCGGCTACAGCCTGGACAATCTTTCATTGATGGCCCTCACGGTCAGCACCGGCTTTGTGGTTGATGATGCGGTCGTCGTGCTGGAAAACATCACCCGACATGTCGAAAATGGCATGCCCGTGATGGAGGCTGCACGCAGAGGGACGCGTGAAGTGACCTTCACGGTCATTTCGATGAGCATTTCATTGATCGCCGTGTTTATTCCCATCCTGCTCATGGGAGGTCTCATGGGGCTGTTGTTCAGAGAGTTCGCCGTGGTGCTCTCCGTGGCCATTGCCGTTTCGCTTGTGGTCTCGCTCACCACTACTCCGATGATGTGCGCGCGTTTGCTGAGTCCAGAAAAAGAAGGTCACAAGCCCGGTTATTTTGCACGGCTGTCGGACGCCATCTTTCACTGGATTCAGTCATTTTACGCCAGCACGCTGCACATTGCCCTGCGGCATCACTGGCTTACACTGACGGCACTTATTGGCATCGTTGGCCTCACTGGATGGCTGTATGTGACGATCCCCAAGGGCTTTTTCCCGCAGCAGGATGCGGGTCTGCTCATTGGCGGCATCAGCGCGGATCAGAACATTTCGTTCCAGGCCATGCGCGAAAAAATCATCGAGATTGCCAAGATTGCGCAGGCAGATCCAGCGGTTGAAAAGGTGAATGCAAGCTGCGGTTCTGACTCACGCATGGGCGGACCGAAAAACAGCGGCAGAGTCTTCATCTCTCTCAAACCGCTGAGCAAGCGTGATACGGTCGATGTCGTGCTGGCCCGCTTCCGGGGCAAGCTTTCAAAAATCGCAGGTGCCACCCTGTTGTTGATGCCGTCGCAGGATTTGCGGATTGGCGGGCGCTCCAGTCGTGCCTTGTATCAATACACGCTGCAGGCTGGTGATGTGGAGACCCTGCGCAAATGGGAGCCGCGTGTGCGTCAGGCTCTGCTCGGCCTCAAGGAACTCGTGGATGTGAACAGTGATTTCGAGGACAAGGGCACCGTCACCAGGCTTGTCATTGACCGTGACGCCTGCGCCCGTGTCGGCGTGAGCATGCAGGCGGTGGACAGTGCGCTGAACAGTTCTTTCGGCCAGCGCATGGTTTCCACGATCTACGCGCCGCTGAATCAATACCGCGTGATTTTGGAGTCTTCGCAAAACGAGGACCCCGGAGCATTTGATCAGGTGATGGTGCGTTCCAGCTCCGGCAAGCTCGTGCCATTGAACCAGCTTTCGCGGTGGGAGTTCGCGCCTGCTGCGCTGTCCATCAGCCATCAGGGGCAGTTCGCGGCGCTGACCTTTTCGTTCAATATCCCGCCCGGAGTGGCCTTTGCAGACGCTACCGAAGCCATCACGAATGCGGTGAACAAACTGCAAATTCCCGAAGATGTTCAGCGCGTTTTTGCCGGTACGGCGGGTGCGTTCCAGGCTTCGCTGGACAGTCAGCCAGTCCTCATTCTCACGGCGCTTCTCGTCATCTACCTCGTGCTGGGCATTCTCTATGAGAGCTTTCTGCATCCGCTGACCATCCTCTCGACGCTGCCCTCCGCAGGCGCAGGGGCCTTGCTTGCCCTGTATGTCTGCGGCATGGATTTCACGGTGATGGCGATGATCGGCATCTTCCTGCTCATCGGGATTGTGAAAAAGAACGCCATCATGATGATCGACTTTGCCCTGCAAACCGAGCGCGAACGTGGGCTTGATTCATTCCAGGCCATCTTTGAAGCCTGCCAGCTGCGCCTGCGCCCCATTTTGATGACCACCTGCGCCGCCCTGCTTGGTGCTTTGCCCCTGGCCCTCGGTACCGGCGTTGGCTCTGAGTTGCGCAGACCGCTCGGCGTGGCGGTTGTTGGCGGATTGATTGTCAGCCAGATGCTCACACTTTACACCACGCCCGTGGTGTACTTATTCCTCGATGGCCTGAGGCTGCGTTTCCTGAAAAAACACCGCGCCGCTCCGGTTATGCACGCTGCTTCTGTTCCCGCCACTCTATGAACCGTCTTTTTGTCATCATTCTCCTGTTAGTGGGCGCGGGCTGCAGCTTCTCACCGAAGAAGCAGGCTCCGGCGATGAATCTGCCAGCAAACTTCAAGGAAAGCCGCGGCTGGAAAGTCGCGCAGCCCGCCGATCATCTGCCGCGTGGCAACTGGTGGTCCATCTTCCATGACAGGGATCTAGATGCCATCATGCAAAGCCTGGAAGTCTCCAACCAGACGCTGCAGTCCGCTGTTGCGAAAGCGCAGCAGACCTCGGCTTTGCTCACGGCGGCCAAGCTTGCCTTCCTGCCGACCGCCTCTGCTACGAGCGACTACACGGTGAATATGAGCGGTGCACTCGGTGGCTCCGGCAACGCCAACTCAATCAACGCCGCCCGCAGTGGTTCAGGCGTGAAAAGTATTCAATCCGTGGGCGGCACAGCCAACTGGGAGCTGGATCTCTGGGGACGTCTGCGGCATACCGCCAAGGCCACCAAGGCGGACGTCGAAGCGGTGCAGGCGGATGTGGAGTCCACCCGGCTCATCCTGCAAACTCAGGCGGCGCAGAGCTACTTTTCACTGCGTGCTGCCGACGCTCAAAGACTCTTGCTTGAGCGCCAGGTGGCAAGTTACGCCAAGTCGCTGGAACTCACGCGAAACCGTAAAGCACAGGGAGTGGCCTCCGAGGCGGATGTCGCTCTCGCAGCGACGCAGCTGGCAACCTCGCGTGCCGCTTTGATTGAAACCGGTGTGACAAGGGCGACAATGGAGCACGCACTGGCTGTGCTGACTGGCCGTGCCCCCGCCGATTTCGGCTTGAAGCCGGCCACGCTTACCTCGCACATTCCTGCGCTGCCAGCCACGGCTCCTTCGACACTGCTTCAGCGCCGCCCTGACATCGCCGCTGGCGAGCGTCGTGTGGCTGCCGCCAACGAACGTATTGGTGCCGCCATCGCTGCCTTTTTCCCCACGATCTCCCTGGGGGCTGCCACTGGCTGGCGTGCATTGGCGAACCTGCTTGCCCAGGGCAACAATTTCTGGTCGTTTGGCCCTGATGCCAGCTTGGCGATTCTCGACAGCGGCCAGCGGTTGGCCGCCAAGGCGCAGGCGGACGCCACCTGGAGGCAGGCTGTCGCGGATTACCGACAGGCCGTGCTAACCGCCATGCAGGAGTCTGAAGATGCGCTGTCCACGCTGCGCATTCTGGCCGCCGAAACAGAAGCCCAGAATGAAGCGGTGCATGCAGCTCGGGAGAGTGAACGCATCGCCACCAATCAGTATGAGGCGGGTACCTTGAGCTACATCAACGTTGCCACCGCTCAAGCCACCGCCCTGAATGCCGAGCGCAGTGCCATTGATCTCCGCTCGCGTCGTCTGAACGCGACCGTGGCCCTGATCAAAGCACTGGGTGGTGGGTGGTGAACTGGGCGATTGGCTGCGCAGCACAAGTCACCGCAATTTCTGGAGCCACACTCAAGCAGCGGGTGCCAAATCCATGATGAATGAATGTCGAGGCTTGAATCGAAGGTGCGGATCGTTATGAGATCCGCATGGAACTCATCAACAACACTCCCCAAGTGCCGGCTGCGGTCGGTCCGTATTCTCAAGCGGTGAAGCATGGCGGCCTGCTTTTTTGCTCTGGCCAGATTCCCATCGATCCGGCTGCGGGAAAGATCGTAGCGACGGATGTGGAAGGTCAGACGACCCAGGTGCTGGCCAACATCCGCGCGCTTCTGGAGGCGCAGGGACTGACGCTGAGCTCTGTCATCAAAGCGACCGTATTTCTGCAAAACATGGCCGATTTCCCCAAGGTTAATCCACTTTATGAAGCGGCATTTGCCGGTCACAAACCAGCGCGTTCAACCGTGGCGGTTGCAGGACTGCCACTGGGTGCCCTGGTGGAGATCGAAGTCATTGCAGCACTGTCTTGAGGAGCTGGACAAAACAAGATCCCGTCGGGTAGCCGTGCCGTTTTAAGGAGCGCCAAAATCCAGCACACAGCGGAAGCCCAGGTCTGCGCGTGAGGCATTTTTGAGCGCATGGGAACGGGCGGATGTCAGCATGGCATCTTTGTCAAAGCTCAGCCAGCTGCCGCCGCGGATGACGTGCTCTTCCGGCGCACCGGGCCATGCGTCTGCGCACAATTCAGACACATTGCC
>NZ_JBIPNG010000055.1:0-22280 GCF_044373815.1 Prosthecobacter sp.
GATTCACACGCAGCTTGCCGTCCTTCGCACGGCGGATGCTCACGTGCCCGCCAAAGCCGTCGTCATACTCGCCATCCCAGGAGGAGCTCTTCAGAACCACCGGCTGCTGCATGAAGCCGTAGGCCGACGCCGTGACCTGAGCCAGCTTGAGCCAGTAATTCACATCCTTCTCCGGTGTGGGCGCGTCTTTGGCCGCAGCAGAGAGCAGAGCGGGTTTGGTCTTCACTGGCTCCGGGGGCTGATAGGCGATCTTCATCCAGCGGCCCAGCAGCACCGGCCAGCGTGCCTTCCAGTCGGCCGGCACCGTCTTGTCCACGCCAGACCAGGTGTGCGAGACCTCCTTCAAAGCCACACTCAGGCGTTCATCCGCCGCCTGGGATTCTTTGCGGGCCAGTTGCAGCCGCTTCTCATCACTCACACGGCGATAGATGCCCAGGATGCCCGGGTCCTGCGGCATCTTCTGCCCCGGCTTGAACAAGATCTCCATTTTCGACTCCCCGCCCTTGGCGATGAAATACGATCCGCGATCCTGCCCCTCATCCACCAAGGCGGCAAAGGTAAGAAGATTGTCTTTGCGGGCCCCCTGCCCCGTCCACATGCCCGTCGATCCCGGTTCCGAGGCCCAGCGCATCGTCACCTCCACGCTCGTGGCGGAAGTCTGGCGCAGAGTCAGGTAACGCAGGCTTTCCTCATCATAGTAGTGCGCGGTGGTCAGCGGCTCCGCACCACGTCCGCACGCAGCCAGAAGGAAGAAGGCCAGGACCGGTATCCGAAGAGGCTGCAGGCATGATTTCATGGGGGCTCATTCTCAAAGAAGACGCTCCATGCGCAAGAATTAGAAAAGAGTGATTTTTTGCCTTCTCTATAATGATCGTATTTTACGACCAATTGTAACAAAGAAGCCCATTTTTCTTTCTCTTTTGGGATTAACTCGATCCTAAAAAGGCGGATTCGCGATTATGCGAACGATATTCTCCCAGTATAAACCACTGAAAATGAGCCTTTTGTATAGTGGTTATACAGACAAGTTTATCACTTTTACAAATATTTGAGTAATTTCTGATATGGTTGTTGCACGTTCTATAATTTCTGTTATAAATACTAGCAGAAACAAGAGCCACCCACGCAGCCATGAAAACACTCATCCGCCTCGCACTCACCGTCAGCCTCCTCGCCATCGCTTCCGCCGCGAACGCCCAGAACGGTTACTCTGCCGCCGGTTACTATGCCGCCCCTCAAGCACAGGCTGCTTACGCTCAGGAACAGGCCAATGCGCAGGCTTGGGCCGCTTGGAACGCTCAGCAGCAGGCCAACGCCGCTGGTTGGGCCCGCTACTACGCAGACCAAGCCGCCGCTCAGGCCGCCGCCAAGCAGGCTGCAGCTCAGCGCGCCTCCGCTCCCCGCGCTGCCGTCGGTGGCAATTCTCAGATCCGCTTTGACGGCCGCTTCGCTTCCGTCGGCCAGACCGCTCCTCAGGCCCTTCAGTTCGCTGTCTACGCTGCCAACACCCTCCAGAACAAGCCCTACGTGCTCGGTGGCGGCCATCGCAACATCGAGGACAGCGCTTATGACTGCAGCAGCAGCACTTCTTACGTCCTTATGAAGGCAGGATTGCTGAACCGCTGCCTGTCCAGCAAGGAGTTCGCCAACTATGGCCAGGCTGGCGTCGGCCGCTTCATCACCATCTGGGTGAAGCCTGGTGAGCATGTTTTCATCACCATCTGCGGTCTTCGCATGGACACCTCCGGCCAGATGACGGGCGAAGGTCCACGCTGGCGCACCCAGGGCCGCAACTATGCTGGCTTCAGCCCTCGCCATCCTGTTGGCTTTTAATTCTCATTTTTGTGACTCGATTATCACACGCGTAAACAAAGCTTCATTCAAATCTGAAACTCACCGCCTAAATCCCCTCAAAACTCTCAAATCTACGAATCATATGAAAACGAACACCACCTCCTCCACCGCCTCCAACAAAGAAATCTCCCTCGGCTGGAACTCGATGCCTGCTTACGGTGAAGTGATGAACCGCGTGATCGGCACCGCCCACACCGACGTCCAGAGCAGCATCAGCCTCGGCAAGAAGAGCGTGCTGAAGACCTTCTGGAGCACCCTGAGCAACATGAAGTAAGCCGGAGGCTGAAGGCAGCGTCTGACGCCCTTCACCTTGCGCTCTGCATCGCCACTGGTATGGCTCACCGCTCCAACGCATGCAGGTTCTTCGCTCCATCGACGCCCTTTCCACACTTCCCGGCCCCCTCGCTCTTGCCGTGGGCGTGTTTGATGGAATCCACCTCGGGCACCAAGAGGTCATTCGCGCGGCTCAGGAGCACGCCACGCAGCACCACGGCACCGCAGTCGTCGTGACTTTCGATCCGCACCCGATGCAGGTGCTACGCCCCGGCTCCGCTCCCAAACTCCTCTGCGGTCCGCGCCATCAGCGGCTCATTCTCGCCCAAACGGGCATCTGCTGCCTGCTGGCCTGCCCCTTCACCACCGAGACGGCCAAAACACCCGCACGCGATTTTCTCCAGCAGCTGGTGCGCGCCTCCCGCCCGCTGGGCTGCATCTCCGTCGGTTATACCTGGAGCTTTGGCCATGGCCGTGAAGGCAACATTCACCTGCTCATGGAAATGGGGCAGGAGCATGACTTTGCCGTGTATGGCGTGCCGCCTTTGAAAATCGACTCTGAAGTGGTCAGCAGCACCCTGATCCGTGAGGCCGTTTCGAAGGGGAATTTCCACAAAGCCGCCACACTGCTGGGGCGCGAGTACTCCGTGTTTGGCACCGTGATCGAAGGCCAGAAACTCGGCCGCCAGCTCGGCTTCCCCACCGCGAATGTCGATGTCGAAAACGAGCAGCTCCCACCACTCGGCGTTTATGCGGTGGAGGCGCGCGTGGGTGAACAATGGTTCCCGGGCGTGGCCAATCTCGGCCGCCGGCCCACCGTCGCGGCAGACGCTGATCCTTCCCTCGAAGTCCACCTGCTCAACTGGAGCGGTGACCTCTATGGCAAAGACATGGAGGTGCGCTTCACCCGCCACCTGCGCAGCGAAATGAAGTTCGGAAGCTTGGACGAGTTGAAGGCGCAGATCGCGCGGGATATCGCAGCTGCGAAGGCCTGATTCACGGGCCAAAAGCGGGCAGGGAAAACTCGTCGCGCGGGAACACATCGGTGTTGAGATCCTTGAGCTTGGCACGGTCATCCACAGGGCCAAATACACGGATGGGCACGTCCCGCGCTATGAACGGCGCCAGCAGAGCCGGCAGATCAATCCCCGCCAGGGCGAAGTGATGCTGCAACTCCGGTTGATTGATACGCAGCCGGAGCGCGGCCACATCCCACAGGATCGGCTGATTGCTGCCGATGATGATTTGCGGCAGGCACAGCACATGCGGAAACACGCGCACAAAGGTGTCCTCCACGCGCTGGGTGGGTGCCCATTTCACGGCGAAGCCGCCGGGCTTCAGGCGGCTGAGCAGCAGGCGAAAGTATTCCTCAGAATACAGATTGCCCGAATGCGCGCTGGTGGGGCGCAGCGCGTCTGCCTCGATGATGTCAAAGCGCTGCTTCGTCGTCATGAGAAACTGGCGTCCGTCCCCTGTGACGTGGCGGATGCGACCGTCCTTCAGCAACGCGCGCAAAGCCGCGTAAGTGGACTCCTCCGCGTACTGCCGCAGTGTCTTCAGCGCAGCGCCAAGGATCTCGATGCAGACGATGTCACGCGTCTCAGTGCGGGACGAGGCGCTGAAAAGGGTGTCGCTTGAGCCCAGTCCGATGACGGCGATTTCCTGCGGATCCGGGTGCAACAGGGATGGCAGCGCCCCGAGCGCGCTGTGTATGCCACCAAAGGGAATCCAGCTCTGACCGATGCCGTTGGCAAAGACCGTCGTGGCGGTGTTGGCAGCGCCCGGAGCCGGCTTTTTCAGCATGGAGACACCGGCGGCATCCTCCGCCAAATGAATGCGCTCCGGCGTGGTGCCATGTGCCCAAGCCCAGAGCGTCTGCTGCTCCGGAAGCGCCAGGATGCTGGCAAACATGAGGACTGCGAAGGCGACCTTGAACGACCTTCTCGCGCTGGCGACTGCGAGCAGGCCAAACACGCCGCTCAAAAGCACCAGCAGCCGCAAAGTCAGCGCCGTGCCCAGCAGCGGCAGCAGCAAGGTACTGACCAGCACCGCGCCGAGCATGCTGCCGACGATGTTCGCCGTCTGAATCCAACCCACTCGGCGGCCGACAAGTTTCAGATCACTCTGCGCGGCCTGTTGCAGCAGGGGATAACTCAGGCCCATCATCAAGGTTGGCGGACCGATCAACAACAGCGGCAGACCGAGGTGAAGGACGGGAAAGATCAAGGCCACGAGCAACTCATGCAGTGACAATGCCCCAGCCCACCCTTTCTGGAGCTGCAGCAACGTCGTGCTGGCATCCACCGGCTCGTATCCGTCCAAATACTTGCGCACACCTGCCAGCCATGGCCAATGGTTCACCGCCGCCAGCACCCCTGTGGTCATGAGCCCTGTGTAAAAGCCGATCCCGCACTGCAAGTAGAGGAACCCTTTCGCCGGACGCCGTACACGCGGAGCCAGCCACGTTCCCGCCAGCGAACCCGCGCCGACTCCGCCCAAGTAAACCGCCAGCAGCGTGCCAAAGGTGAACGCGGTGGATTTCAACATCACCCCGAGCAGCCTGAACCACAGCATCTCCAAGGCCAGCGCAATGAAGCCTGACAACGCGTAAATCATGAGGCAGCGCCTCAGGCTCCAGCAAGTTTCATCCTGAATGGTTTTGAGCTGTGGCTCCGCAGCATGGCTGGGCCGCAGCCAGAGCAGAGGCAGGATGCCAGCGGCGCACACGGCGTTAAGCAGCACCGCATGATGGATCGCACCCTCAATGCCATAAAGCGGCAGCAGCAGCCACGTCGTCAGCAATGCGCCCACCGCCGCCCCGAGTGTGTTCGCGCCGTAGAGCCGGCCCGTTCTGACCGCTGCGCCGGGCAGATCACGAATCATGCCGCGCCAGCACCGGCAGCGACAGGCCCATCAGAAAGGTCGGCAGCAATAGCGCCAGAATGAGCACGAGCGCCGTCAGCACCCGCGAATCCGCGATGCCACCGAACTTGAGATACAGCAGGTCATAAAACAGCGGCTTGCTGACGAGGCCGAAGAGCGCGATCAGCGCCTCCGCAACGCCAAATAGCAGCAGGTTTTGGCGCCGCGAGAGTTTGTCCGCTAGCCCACCGCCAAAGAAGCTGCCGCAGCCCAAGCCGGCCATGAAAGCGGTGACGATGATCGTAATCGCCAGCACATCGCCGCCTGCGAACACGACGAGCAGCCGCTGCCACACCACCTGGTAAACCAGAGCCGCAAAGCCGGAGAGAAAGAACAAGAACAGCACCCACAGGCGCACTGGCAGAGACGACATTGAATCATTGCTAGCGGATAACCACCGCGACGTCAATCCAGCCCCGCCTTGGCGTTGCTTCTGGTAAACAGACCTTGCTCCGGCCAGGGTCTCACTTCTTCGGCTTCGGTGCTTCCTGCTTCGGATAACCTTCCAGCTTCACCACGCTAACGGCCGTTTCAGTTGGAAAATCCGCAGGCACGGCGGCCGTGCGCTCCACCTTGCCAGTGGCAGCCCATTCGGTGCCGCGTTGTAGGATGGTGTAAAAACCGCGATCCAGCATCGAGTAGTCCGCATGGCCCAGCGTCGTGTGAAACACCCGGCCTTTTTGGTAGCCAAGCACCAGATTGTTCGGCTCGCTCACGGCAGTGAGGTCAGACACCGCCGTGGTCAGCACCTCCACATTTTCAGCAGGGCCGCGCAGCTTGCTGTAGAGCTCGTCCTTGGCGTGCAGCCAGCGCTTGGGGAGTCCCTTGGTGATGGGATGATCAGAGTTCTGAATTTCGACTATGAACTCATGCTGCGCGCCGTGAGCGCCGCCATTTCCCGCCACGGTGTCGCGGAAGAGCTTGCCGTCCTTCACATACAGCCAAGGGCCGGACTTTTCATTACGACCGCCCCAGCCACCGACACCGATCATGTCATTGTATTCCTTCCACTCGGGAAAGGAATTGTTTGCCGCATGAATCGAAACAAAGCCGCCGCCGTCAGCCACATACTTCGTGAAGGCATCACGCACATTCTGCGGCCAGGGCTCGCCGTTGTAGTTGCTCACCACCGCCTGGTAGTCGCTGAACACCGGCTTCCAGGCATGCCAGGCTTCCTTGGGCGATCCTTTGGGCGGCGTGGTGGTGACTTCGACGGTGAAGGCGCCGCTGCTTTCCAGCGCGTTGCGCAGCACGGGCGTGGTGATGTCCCACTTGTGATTGTTCTGACCGTCCACAATGAGGACTTTCAGTTTGTCTGCGGCCTGCAGGCTGGCGGCGGCACACAGGAGGAAGGTAAGGAGGATGGAGCGCATGATTAAAACGTTGCTATCAGTAGGTCACAATTTTGGCAAGAACGAACATTTGGAACACTGCGTAATTCACCTTGACCCTCGGTGCTGCCACCACCCACACTAAGAGGTCCCTCAATGCCCTTGTTTGTTGCCTTCCTTCTCTACTTCGCGCTGCTCCTGCTGCTCGCGGTTATCTCTGCTGCGGAAACAGCCATCCACAGCGCGCGCGATGTCGAAGCGCAGCTGCTTGCCGCCGGTGAAGGTGCCGTGGCCCAAAGACTGCGCGCCATCACCGCCAATCCCTTTGCGCAGCTGCACCACACCCTGCTGCTCTCTGCAGCGCTGAATCTCGCCCTCGCCGCACTTGGCCTGTGGATTGTCACCGGACCGCTGTTGGCCTCAGGATGGAATGTGTGGCTCACATCATCCGTCATATTCTTGGCAACGGTCCTGCTAGGAGATATGGCTCCCAAATTTTTTGCCGCTCGCAATCCCTCGGTGGTTCTGCTCGGCAGCCTGCGTTTGCTGCATCCGCTGCGCAACGTGATCGACCCGCTCGCCTCGCTTGTTGATCGCACCACCGACGCGCTGCTGCAAAAATTCGTCACCCGGCACATCAAGACTCGCATGCCCGTGACGCGTGATGAATTCGAAACCCTGGTGGAAATGCGCGAGGAGCAGGGCCTGCTGGACAGCGATGACAGCGCCATGATCCATGAAGCGCTCGACATCGAATCACTCACCGTGCGTGACTGCATGATCCCGCGCGTGGATCTCGCGCTCATGAGCAGCGAAGACTCACCGCAAAAGACGACCGCCATCCTGGAAAAATCTGTCGGGCGTTTTGTCATCGTCTACGGCGAGACTCCTGATTCGGTCGAAGGCGTGCTCGACACCAATGCCTGGAAACTCGCGAACCGTCCGGACTGGCGCACGCTGCTGCGCACGCCGGCCTTTGTGCCTGAGACCATGCCCGTGCTCGAAGTCTTGGAGCATCATCTGCAGCGGGATGAACAACCGGTGCTCATCGCGGATGAATACGGCGGCCTTGAAGGCATGATCACCCGTCGTGAGATCGCCGACTGGCTGCTTTACGAAGCCGCGCCCTGGCATGGAGAAACCTCGGAGATTCGAGATCTGGGCGGCGGTCGTTTCCTGCTGGATGGCGGCACCCGGCTCGACCACATCAAGCAGGAACTCGGCGTCAGTTTCGACCTCGATCTGGATGTGAGCGGCATCGACACCATCGGCGGACTTGTTTTCAACCAACTCGGTCACGTGCCCAAGCCCGGTGAACGCATCAGCCTCGACGACGCGGACATCAAGGTGCGCCGCATCGTGCGTG
The DNA here is from genome assembly GCF_044373815.1 of Prosthecobacter sp. Lineage (GTDB taxonomy): Bacteria > Verrucomicrobiota > Verrucomicrobiia > Verrucomicrobiales > Verrucomicrobiaceae > Prosthecobacter. Next base: position 7,747 of record NZ_JBIPNG010000055.1, read on the forward strand.
CCCGCATTCAGGAGGTGGAGCTCCGCCTCAAACGCAAAAATTCCGACGACTCCGCCGCAGCTTAAAGTCCTCACACCCGCATGACCTGGCTCCTGCTCCTCCTCTGCCTCGCTCTTTCCTTCATGCTCTCCGGCCTGGAGAGCGCGGTGATGGCCGTCAGCCGTGTGCGTGTGCGCCATGCGGCGAGTGCAGGCGACCGCCGTGCACGTGGCCTGCTGCCGCTGCTGGAAGACAGGGATGCCTTGATCGGCTGCATCACCGTGGCCAATCACCTCACCAATCTCGCAGCCTTCCTGCTCGTCGCTTTTCCCATCATCCACCATGCGACTCTGTGGGGCTACGTGCTGGCCTTCACGCTCGCGCTGCCTGTTTTCCTCATCGGCCTGGAAGTGATGCCCAAGAAGCTCTTTCGCAGCTATCCCTTCCGCTCCATGCGCAGTGTCTCGCCGCTCGTCCATCTCGTCGGTCTGGCGCGTCCTCTGTTTCGCGTGGTGACCGGAAAAAAAAATACCGACAGCAGTGAAGTGCCAAGCGAGGCACGCCAGACACGCGGGCGTGACGATCTGAAGGCGCTGGCGCAGGAGCTCGCCGCCCAGCATCAGCTTACACCGAATGCCATGCATCTCATCGAGCGCGTGCTCGACTACAAGAAGCTGTGCACCGGCGACATCATGCAGCCGCTGGCACGCAGCATCGCCCTCGCCGCTGAGATCCCGCTCAGCACGGCCTTGATTGTGGCCCGTGAGCAAAACTGCACGCTGCTTCCTGTGCTCGGAGACAATGGCAGCTTCATTGGCCTGCTCGACACCACCGACCTTCCCGCCGTCATCCCCCCGGACCGCCTCGTGCGCCACCACATGCGTACGCTGGATGCCGTGCCCGCCAGTCTGCCCGCCCTGCACACGCTGCAGCGCATGCGCAAATCCGGCCGCCGCCTCGCCATCGTGGTGGATGAACGCCAGCAGCCGCTGGGACTCATCACGGAAGAGCGACTGCTGGAGCCGCTGATGCACTGAGCGAAGAATTTATGGAGCCGGTTGAAATCGTCCACCGCCACCGCCATCCATAGGCCACCATGCCTCAGCTCGTCTTCGCCACCTCCAATGCCCACAAGACTGAAGAAGTCGCCGCCATTCTCGGAGAAGATTGGCAGGTCGCAGATCTTCGCGATCATCCCGGGGTCACACTGGATGAAGAGACAGGTGATACCTTCGAGGCCAATGCCATCATCAAAGCCGTGAGCGGCAGCCGGGGAGTCCCCGGATTGCTCGTGCTGGCGGATGATTCCGGTCTCGAAGTGGATGCGCTGGACGGTGCGCCCGGGGTACGCAGCGCACGCTATGCGGGAGAGACCGCCAATGCCGCAGACAACCGCGCGAAATTGAAAACCGAACTCGCCAAGCTGCCGCAGGACATCCGTTTCAGTGGTCGCTTTCAATGCTGCATGGTTCTCGCTCGTGATGGCGAAGTGCTGCACGTCACGAGCGGCAGCGTGGAAGGCCTTCTGCTTACGGAGGAAGTGGGTGCGGGCGGCTTCGGCTACGATGCGCTTTTCATCCCTGATGGTTTCACGGAAACGTTCGGCGTCCTGCCTGCCGAAACGAAGAACCAGCTCAGCCATCGTGCCCGCGCCCTCGCGGCGATGAAGGAACAACTCGCCTCACTGGCCTGAGCTTATGCGACCGCTGATCTTCATCCTCACCCTGGCTCTGGTTGGCTGCAGCACGCCGCCACCGCCCGCACCGGTCCAAGCAGAGTCAGGGCCTGCGCCCCTCGTCCCGCCCTACCCTACGGTGGAGGAAGTGGCCGTACAGACTCCGGCCAAGCCAGCGCCGACAGCGAGTTGGACGGCCATCTCCGATTTCAAGGGCCAGCCGCTCGTCGGCGGTGCCTCGGTGATCGAATACAAGATCGGTCGCGAGCGCCACTCCTTCCAGTTGCAGATCGTGGTCTTTGACGACCGCCAGTTTGATCTCAAGGTCATCGACCAGCCTGAAGACTGGTCCGGCGGCAACCGCCTCACGGACTGCATGCGCGCTGCCGCAGCCGTCGCCGGGGTGAACGGCGGTTTCTTCACGCCAGAATTCAAGCCCATGGGCCTCATGATCGCCAGTGGCAAGCGCACCGGCACCTGGCAGACAGGCCCGCTGCTCACGGGTGCTGTCGTTGTCACTTCCCAGCCCCAGCTGCTGTGGAATGCGGATGTGAACCCCGAAGGCGCCAGTGAACTCCTGCAGGCTGGCCCGCGTCTGGTCGATGGCGGTCAGGCCGTGGCAGGACTCGATGCCAAGAAGCGCAGCACCCGCACCTTCATCGCCAACGACGGCGGCAGCCAGTGGCTCCTGGGCCTCGCGCACGACATCACCCTGAGTGAACTCGCCGAGCTGCTCACCACGCCCGGCGTCATGCCCGCATTCACGGTGAACCGTGCGCTCAATCTCGATGGCGGCCATTCTTCCGCCCTCTACTTCCGCACCAACGACGGTCGCGAACACACCCATCCCGGCTGGAGTACGGTGAGGAATTATCTGGGCATCGTGCCGAAGTGAGGCTGGCAGGTTGAGTTTACCGTGGTGGAGTGGCGAGGGGCGAGTTTTGGATGATGCGCGCAGGCACCCACACCCAAACGCATTGGCGGCCTCATGCCTCCCTCAGCCAGCCGTTGCACCATCGCCATCTTCAGCTAGTCTTCAGCCATGAGTTCGCTCGCTTTAGAAATCGATCAAACCATGCAGCAACTGGACGCTGTCACTGCCTCGCGGCTTGAACGTCTCGTACGCGATGCTCTGGCTTTGGTGAAATCGAACACCGTCCCTGGTGAAAAGAGCCAAAGCATTCGCTTCCCGCTCGTTCAGGGTGCGAAACCCATCACCAGTGAGGATGTCGCGCGACTCCAGGATGAAGTCTGATTTCCAGAATCCCCTATGGTCTGGCTCCTTGATGGCAACCTACTCACAGCACTCGCGATCAGTTCGCACGTGCATCACGTGCGTGCATTGGACTGGTTCTACTCGCAGCCACGCCGCTTTGCCACCTGTTCGGTGACGGAAGGAACACTCCTGCGCCTGCACATGATGTCTGCGCCCGACACTTCGGCGGCGGCCGCCTGGACCACGCTCGGGCAGCTACGTCAGATGCAGGGCCATGAGTTCTGGCTGGACGGCTTTAGCTACGAAGAAGTGCGCCATCAGGGTTTGAAAGGGCACCGGCAGATCACCGATGCTTGGTTGGCTGAACTTGTCCGTCAACGCAGAGGCCGGCTGGCAACACTCGACAGCGGCCTTGCCGCTTTCCATCCTGATGTAGCGCACCTGGTTTGAACCGCTTCATGGATCGCAGCGCCTGAGAGAAGGACCGCCTGGGGAATCAGCGCTTCTCCGCCGGCTTCAGAATCGCTCCCATCTACGTGGTAAACTGGGTCATCAAGTCCGGTGGCCGGGTGTATTTGGAGACGCCTTCGAAGAGCTTCAGGGTGACGTGAGTGCCCAGGCCCTTCAACGCGCCCCTCGGTACGCAAAACCGCCTCCGTCGGCTTGCACCGAGGAAGGCGGGTGAGGTTTGAACGGACGGGCGGGCTTAGGCCGCGTCTTCGTCCACGATGGCAGGCAGCGCAGGGCGCTCGGTTTCGTGGAGTTCGAAGTTGCGGTTGCTGATGAAGCCAGTGCCGGCCGGGATGAGGTGACCCATGATGACGTTTTCCTTGAAGCCGCGCAGGAAGTCGGACTTCGCAAGGGTGGCGGCTTCGGTGAGCACACGGGTGGTGTCCTGGAAGGAAGCAGCCGAGATGAAGGATTCGGTTTCGATGGAAGCCTTGGTGATGCCGAGAAGAACTGGCTCTGCCTCTGCAGGCTTGCCGCCTTCTTCGGAAACACGGTTGTTTTCCTTCTCGAACTCGCCGCGGTCGATCTGGTCGCCCCAGAGGAACTCGGTGTCGCCGGTGTCGGTGACCTTCACCTTGCGCAGCATCTGACGGATGATGATCTCAACGTGCTTGTCATTGATTTCCACACCCTGGGCGCGGTACACTTCCTGAACTTCGTTGACCAAGTGCTCGCGGAGAGCCTGTGGGCCAAGAATTTCGAGGAGGTCATGCGGAACGACTGGACCGTCGGTGATCTGGTCGCCTTTGCTGACGTGGTCGCCGTTGAACAGCAAGATGTGCTTGCTGCGGGGGATGAGATGTTCTTCCTGCTGGCCGGTCTTGTTGTCGGTGACGATCACGCGGCGCTTGCCACGGACGAGACCGCCGATTTCAACCACACCGTCGATACGGGCGATTTCGCAGGCATCCTTCGGCTTACGGGCTTCGAAGAGTTCGGCCACACGTGGAAGACCACCGGTGATGTCCTTCGTCTTGGAGGCCTTACGAGGCGTCTTGGCGATGGTGGTACCAGCTTCGACCTTCTCGTTGTTCTTCACGCTCAAGTGAGCGCCCGCTGGAATGGTGTAGCTGGCGAGAACTTCGTGCGTCTTCGGATTCACCACGACGACCTGCGGATGGAGGTCTTCCTTGTGCTCGATGACGACGGTTTCTTCGTTGCCGGTGGACTCGTTCTTTTCCTTGGTGATCGTGATGCCCGAGATCATGTCGCGGAACTCCAGCTTACCAGCCTTCTCGGTGATAATCGGCACGTTATACGGATCCCAGGTGACGACCTGCTGGCCCTTCTTGACCTTGCCACCGTCTTCGACGGAGATAACGGCGCCCGTGACCAGCTTGTGGCTTTCGAGTTCGCGACCGTCGTCGTCATGGATGGAGAGGATGCCGTTCTTGGTAAGGGCGATCCAGGTGCCTTCGATCGTGGTAACCGCACGCATGTCGGTGTACTTGACGGTACCAGCGTTTTTGACGTTGATGAAGGGCTGCTTGAAGGAGGCCGTGGCAGCACCACCCACGTGGAAGGTACGCATGGTGAGCTGCGTTCCGGGTTCACCGATGGACTGGGCAGCGACGATGCCGACGGCTTCGCCGATCTTCGCCATTTTATGCGTGGCGAGGTGGAGGCCGTAGCACTTCGAGCAGCAGCCGCGCTTGCTTTCGCAAGTGAGCACGGAGCGGATCTTGAGCTTCTCGACACCGATCTTCGCGAGGTGAGCGGCTTCTTTTTCGGAAGCGAGCTGACCGGCCTTGATGACGATGCTCTTGTCCACGGGATCATGGATCGTTTCGCAGGAGACACGGCCATAGACGCGGGTCTTGAGATCAACGATTTCTTCGTCACCCTGATAGATGGAAGCGAGCGTGATGCCGTTGACGGTGCCGCAATCTTCCTCAGTGACGATGACGTCCTGAGAAACGTCGACGAGCTTACGGGTCATGTACCCGGAGTCAGCCGTCTTCAGAGCGGTATCGGCAAGGCCTTTACGAGCACCGTGAGTGGAGATGAAGTATTCGAGCACGCTCAGACCTTCACGGAAGTTCGAGGTGATCGGACGTTCGATAATTTCACCGGAAGGCTTGGCCATCAGACCGCGCATACCTGCAAGCTGCTTGATCTGCGTACGGTTGCCTCGGGCGCCCGAGTTCACCATGACGTAGAGCGGGTTGTGGTGCTTCTTGCCCTCGTTGTATTCCAGAGTGCGGAAGAGTTCGTCGGCGACGATTTCACCCACCTGCGTCCAGATGTCGATGATCTTCTGATAGCGCTCACCATTGGTGATAATACCACGGCGATACTGCTTCTCGATTTCTTCGATCTGCTTGTAGGCGTTTTCAAGACCAGCGGCCTTGGCGGTCGGGATGACCATGTCGGTGATACCGATGGAACAACCGGAACGGGTCGCTTCGCGGAAGCCGAGCTGCTTGAGACGATCCAGCGCGTGGACGGTTTCTTTCTGGCCCACGGTCTGGAAACAACGCCAGATGATGTCGGAGATCTGCTTCTTGCCGACGGTGGTGTTGATGAAGCCGAGGCCTTCAGGCCAGGTTTCATTGAAGAGAACACGGCCTGCGGTTGTCTCGATGACAGCCTTGGAAGGATCACCAAACGGACGCTTCGGCAGATTCCAGTCAGGATTGCGGAAACGAATCTTGTCGTTCACCGTCAAACCACCTTCGGAGATGGCGAATTCAACTTCAGGGGCGTCATTGAAGATCGGCACGCGACCTTCGACATCACCCTTCTTGCCCTTGGCGTCCTGGTTCGGGAACTCACGCAAGTAGGTAAGGAAGTAGCAACCCAGAGGAATGTCCTGGGAGGGATTCATCACCGGCTTGCCGCTGGCAGGGCTGAACAAGTTGTTCGGCGCAAGCATGAGCAGGCGGGCTTCCATCTGAGCTTCGATGGAAAGCGGGACGTGAACGGCCATCTGGTCACCGTCGAAGTCGGCGTTGTAGGCCGTACAAACGAGGGGATGCACGCGAATGGCCTCACCTTCGATGAGCTTCGGCTCGAAAGCCTGGATCGAAAGACGATGGAGCGTCGGAGCGCGGTTGAGGAGAACGGGGTGCCCCTTGGTCACTTCGTCCAGGATGTCCCACACTTCAGGCGTGCGGCGTTCGATCATCTTCTTCGCGGAGCGCACGGTGTGCACCAGGCCCATCTCCTTGAGACGGCGGATGATGAAGGGTTCGAACAGCACGAGGGCCATCTTCTTCGGCAGACCGCATTGGTGCAGCAGAAGGTCAGGTCCGATAACGATGACGGAACGGCCGGAGTAATCGACGCGCTTGCCGAGAAGGTTCTGACGGAAGCGGCCGGACTTGCCCTTGAGCATGTCGGACATGGACTTCAGCGGGCGGTTGCCTGCGCCGGTCACCGGGCGACCATGGCGGCCGTTGTCGAACAAGGCGTCCACAGCTTCCTGCAGCATGCGCTTTTCGTTGCGGATGATGACATCCGGTGTGCGAAGCTGAAGGAGGTTCTTGAGACGGTTGTTGCGGTTGATGACGCGACGATAGAGGTCGTTCAAGTCGGAGGTGGCAAAGCGGCCGCCTTCGAGGGGGACGAGCGGGCGAAGGTCTGGCGGGATGACCGGCAGCACTTCGAGGATCATCCACTCAGGACGGCTGTGGCTTTCGGCGAAGCCCTGGCAGAGCTTGAGGCGCTTGGCGAGCTTCTTGCGGATCTGCTTGGAGCGCGTCTTGGTCATCGCCTCTTCGAGTTCCTTGGTCACGTCCGCCAGGTTGAGCTGGGCGAAGATGTCACGGATGGCCTGAGCACCCATGCCGACGCGGAAGGCGTCTGCACCGTACTGCTCTTCGGCTTCACGAAGGTCGACTTCGGTCAGGAGCTGGCCGCGCTGAAGCGGGGTGCTGCCTGGATCAATGACCATGTAGTCTTCATAATAGATCACGCGCTCCAGCGAACGGGCGGTCATGTCGAGCATGAGGCCGATACGGGAAGGCATGCACTTGTAGAACCAGATGTGCGTCACCGGCACGGCGAGTTCAATGTGGCCCATGCGCTCGCGACGAACGCGGGAGAGGGTCACTTCGACGCCGCAGCGATCGCAAACGACACCCTTGTGCTTGATGCGCTTGTACTTGCCGCAGGCGCACTCCCAGTCACGGGTGGGTCCGAAGATACGTTCGCAGAAAAGGCCGCCCTTTTCTGGCTTGAACGTACGGTAGTTGATGGTTTCTGGATTCTTAACTTCACCGGAGGACCAGGAGCGGGTGCGGTCCGCAGAGGCGATGCAGATCGACACATAGTCGAACTCCTCGCCGTGTTGGGGTTCCCCGAAGATTTCTTTCAAGCTCGCGTCAGCATTCATGATGTGTGGAGATGGGTGGCAGGTTTTTGCGCTGGGTTTCTGGGGGAAGGAGGGTTAGGCACCCGCCGAGGAGGCAAAGTTTTCAAGGGCTTCCACATCTGCATTGGCGTTGGCGCGCTTGTGCACCTTAACGTCGAGGCCGAGGGACTGCATTTCCTTGATGAGCACGTTGAAGGACTCAGGCGTGCCGGCTTCAAGAGCGTGGTCGCCTTTGACGATCTGCTCATAGATGCGCGTGCGGCCCTGAACATCGTCAGACTTGACGGTGAGGAGTTCCTGCAGCGTGAATGCGGCACCGTAGGCTTCAAGGGCCCACACTTCCATTTCCCCGAAGCGCTGGCCGCCGTATTGGGCCTTACCACCCAGAGGCTGCTGCGTGACGAGCGAGTAAGGTCCGACCGCACGTGCGTGGATCTTATCGGCGACAAGATGGTTCAGCTTCAACATGTAGATGTAGCCGACGACGACATCAAGGCTGAAGGCGTCACCTGTGCGGCCGTCGAAGAGTTTCGACTTGCCGTTGAGGCCCATCCATTCATACCCAGGAACCTTCTTGGCTTCCTTGATGTATTCCATGATCTTGGTTTCAGGGATACCATCGAACACTGGTGTGGCGATCTTCATGCCCAGAGCCTTGGCGGCGAGGCCAAGGTGGGTTTCAAGCACCTGACCCACGTTCATGCGTGATGGCACGCCGAGGGGGTTCAGCACGATGTCAACAGGCGTTCCGTTTTCGAGGAACGGCATGTCTTCTTCAGGAACGATGTTGGCGACGATACCCTTGTTTCCGTGACGGCCGGCCATCTTGTCACCCACCGAAAGCTTGCGCTTGCTGGCGAGGAAGACGCGCACCTGCTTGACCACGCCGCTGTCGGCGGTGTCTTCGCTGGACTCGATCTTGTCGAGGTTGCGCTCACGTTCCATGTCGGCGTCAGAGAACTTCTGTTCGAAGGTCTGGATGATGTCGAAGATCTTGTTACGGATCGGGCTCGGATCGATTTCGATGGTGTCGTAGCTTTCGGCCACGTGACGAAGCATCGTCTTGGTGATCTTCTTGTTCGCGCCGACGAGGGGCTCGCCGGTCTGACCGTTCACGATGTCGAGAGGGATCTTCTCGTTGAGGAGGATGTCAGAGAGACGCTCGGTGAGCTGCTCGGTGAGGTCTTCCTTCTTCGCACGATAGTCTTCTTCGATCTGCTTGATGTGCTTCTTGTACTCGGACGGGGAGAGCTTCTCCTTCTCAGAGTCAGCACCCATGCCGCGCTGGGCGATGCGGACATCCATGATGATGCCGGTGCAGCCGGAGGGAACACGCAGGGAGGTGTCCTTCACGTCAGCAGCCTTCTCACCGAAGATGGCGCGCAGGAGGCGCTCTTCAGGGGCGAGTTCGGTTTCGGATTTCGGAGTGATCTTGCCGACGAGGATGTCGCCAGGCTTCACTTCAGCACCGATGCGCACGACGCCCTGGGCGTCGAGGTTCTTCAGCGCTTCGTCACCGACGTTCGGAATGTCACGCGTGATTTCTTCTGGCCCGAGCTTGGTGTCACGTGCGATGACTTCGAAGTCTTCGATGTGAATGGAGGTGTAGATGTCCTCCTTGACCACGCGGCGGCTGATGGTGATGGCATCTTCGAAGTTGTAACCGTTCCAAGGCATGAACGCGACGAGCATGTTCTTGCCGATGGCAAGCTCACCCTGGTCGGTGCAAGGACCGTCGGCGATGACATCGCCCTTCTTGATCTTCTGACCGCGCTTCACCAGAGGCTTCTGGTTGATGCAGGTGCCGGCGTTGGAGCGGCCGAACTTGCGGAGAGGGTACACGTGGGTGCCCTTGTCTTCGTCGGTCACGCACGACTTGATCGGGTTTTCGAGGAACTTGTCGTCCTTGACGGGCAGGTTGCCGTCCTTGGTGACGATGATCACGTCAGCGGTTGCAGCAGCGACGGTGCCGTTGGCGTCAGCGACGATCACGGAGCGTGAGTCACGGGCGGCCTTGCCTTCCATGCCGGTGCCGACGAGCGGGGACTCACCTTCGAGGAGAGGCACGCCCTGGCGTTGCATGTTCGAACCCATCAGCGCGCGGTTGGCGTCATCATGCTCAAGGAACGGGATGAGCGCGGCAGCCACGGAGACGAGCTGCTTTGGCGACACGTCCATGAGGGTGACGAGCGCAGGCTCAACTTCGATGAACTCGCCGCGGTAACGGACGGTGATCTTGTTGCCTTTGAAGTTGCCTTTTTCGTCGATCGGATTGTTCGACTGGGCGATGTAGTGCTTCTCTTCCTGGTCGGCGGTGAGATACTCGATCTTCTCGGCCACGATGCTGTCCTTCACCGGACGATACGGCGTTTCGATGAAGCCGAATTCGTTGATGCGGGCATAGCTGCCGAGGGAGTTGATCAGACCGATGTTCGGACCTTCAGGAGTCTCAATCGGGCAGATACGGCCGTAGTGGGACGGATGAACGTCACGAACTTCGAAGCCGGCGCGGTCACGATTCAGACCGCCAGGCCCGAGTGCGGAGAGACGGCGCTTGTGGGTCAGTTCGGCCAGAGGATTAATCTGATCCATGAACTGGGAAAGCTGGCTGCGGCCGAAGAAGTCACGAACGACGGCGGAAAGCGCCTTCGGATTGACGAGCTTGGCGGGAGTCATGGTGTCCATGTTCACGTCGAACAGGGTCATGCGCTCTTTCACCAGACGCTCGGTGCGGGAAAGGCCCACGCGGCACTGGTTGGCGAGCAATTCACCGACGGCACGCACACGGCGGCTGCCGAGATGGTCAATATCATCCAGAATGCCCTGGCCTTCACGCAAGTGGAAGAGGTAGCGCAGTGCGGAAATGACGTCCTCAGCGGTGAGGATGCGCATTTCGGTGTCGGTCTTCAGCGAGAGCTTCTGATTGATCTTGTAACGGCCGACGCGGGTGAGGTCATAACGCTTCGGATCGAAGAACAGGCGCTTCACAAGGGCGCGTGCATTCGGCGTGGTCGGAGGATCGCCCGGACGCAGACGGCGGTAGATTTCCTTCAGAGCTTCATCTTCATCCTTCGCGGTGTCCTTGCGCAGGGAGGTGATGAGGAGGTCATCCGGGGAGGCGGTGACGACTTTGACGGACTTGTGGCCAAGCTGGATGAGCTGGCGGATGACGCCGGAGGTCAGCGGCTCGTAGGCACGTGCGACGATGAGTTCGCCGTCGAGGATGTCCTTGAAGAGGATCTTGGTGGCGACTTCTTCTTCGGGGAGGTTGTCCTTGAGCTTGAGGTCCTGGATTTCGTAGAAGAGTTTGAGGATGTCCTCATCACCCGGGAAGCCGATCACGCGCAGGAGCGTGGTGGCCAGGAACTTACGACGGCGGCGGCGGCGGTCGAGATAGACGTAAAGAAGGTCGTTCGTGTCGAACTGCACTTCGAGCCAGGTACCGCGGTCAGGAATGATGCGGAAGCCGTGGAGCCAGCGGCCATTGAGATGCTGGCTGGTTTCAAAGCAGATACCAGGGGAACGATGGAGCTGGGAGACGACCACGCGCTCTGCGCCGTTGATGACGAAGGTACCACGCACCGTCATGAGGGGGATTTCACCCATGTACACGCGTTCCTGCTTCGCACCCTGCTCGTCCTTGAGCTCATAGGTCACGTACAGCGGGGCGCTGAAGGTCTCGGCCTCATGAATGGCTTCGAGGGAGCTGAGCTTGGGATCGCCGATTTCGTACATGACGAAATCGAGGGTCATCTTCTCATCATAGCTGGTGATCGGGAAGACTTCCCGGAACACGGCCTGGAGGCCGAGGTCTTTGCGCTTCGAGGGCGAGATGTTTTTCTGGAGAAATTCCTCGTATGAGCGGAGCTGGATCTCGATGAGATTTGGGGGCTCGGCGACTTCGTGGATTTTGCCAAAGTTGGTGCGCTGGGACATAAGGCAGTGATGAGGCGGTTAGGGGGCGATGGGCGGTGGCACGGGATGCGGAAAGGGAGTTCCGCGAAGCAACAAAAGAGCAATGTCAGGCGGCCAGCCCGGCATTACTTGCGATTGTCGCGAAAACGAAGCAGCCGGAATCCAGGTGTGAACCCGAATTCAGGCCATGAAAATTGTCTGAAGCAGGCGGCACATCGCGTGGTGTCCCGGAACCGTAGCACTTGCTGCGGAGGTTCAGGCGGGGATCACGGGCGGTTGCGGGCATGCGATGGAACGAAACGAACGGGGGATTGAAACTGACTCTAACTTAAAAAGGCTCCTGACCGCGCGGCGCTGCTGATGATGGCAGACGCCACGCGGAAAAGAGCAGGAACTTAAGACTACTTGATCGTGATCTTGGCGCCAGCGGCTTCCAATTTCTTCTTGATCTCTTCGGCTTCTTCCTTTTTGCAGCCTTCCTTGAGGGTCTGCGGAGCGCTTTCGACAAGCTTCTTCGCTTCTGCAAGGCCAAGGCCAGGAACAACGCCACGGACTTCTTTGATGACGCCAATCTTGTTGGTGCCAGCTTCGGTCAGGATGACGTCGAACTCGGTCTTTTCTTCGACAGCGGCTGCAGGAGCAGCACCACCAGCGCCGGCGGCGGCGGCAGGAGCAGCGGCGCTAACGCCCCACTTCTCTTCGAGGGATTTCACGAGTTCAGCAACTTGCAGGACGGTCAAGCCACTCAGTTCTTCAACGATTTTATTCAGGTCAGCCATATTATTTTGTCGGTGTCGCCGCGTTCCGCAGCTGCGGATAAATTAAGAGCAAAAGCTTTTGCTCCGGCGAGGAACCATTAAGTGTTGGGGTATTCAGGCCTTGTGACGGGCCATCTAATCAAATGGGGTTTACGCGGGTTGTTCAGCGGGTGCGGCCTGCTCAGCAGCAGGAGCGGCGGCTTCAGCAGCAGGCGCAGCTTCTTCAGCGGCAGCTGCTGGAGCAGCTTCCTCAGCGGGAGCGCCGTCTTTATCGGCCTTGGCCTTGAGCACGCGGGCGAGGGCGGAAGCCGGAGCCTGGAGCATACCGAGGAGCTGGGAGAGCAACACTTCGCGGGAGGGCAGATCGGCAAGGATCTTAATGGCCGCAGTGTCCAGCAGATTGCCGTCGAGGACGCCAACTTTCATCACCGGCTTTTCGAACTCGGCGTGGAAATTCTTGAGGATCTTGGCAGCGCCGAAAACATCCTTGGCACCCGTCACGAAGGCGCTCTGGCCGGTGAGGTGGGCACCCAGATCACCTGGATAGCCGGCCTTTTCAGCAGCCTTCTTCACCAGGTTGTTTTTGAAGACGTGAATCTCCGCTCCGACAGCGCTGAGGCGCTTGCGCAGTTCGGCGAATTTCGCGACCTTGAGGCCAGTGTAATCGACGACGAACAGGAATGGGGAGGCGTTGACCCGCTTCAGCAGGTCATCGATGAGCAATGTTTTGAGTTCTTTCATGGTACAGTGCTTCTATAAATTAGAGTTTGACGTACTTCGACACGTCGATGCGGAGCGCAGGCGACATGGTGGCGGCGAGAGTGATGGTTTCGACGTAGCGGCCACGTGCGGAGGCGGGCTTGGCGCGCACCACGGCTTCGATCAGCGCAGTGGCGTTTTCCGTGAGCTGCGGGACTTCGAAGGAAGCCTTGCCGACGGAGGAGGCGATGTTGCCGTTTTTGTCGAGCTTGAAGTCAGCACGACCTGCTTTGACGGCCTTGACGGCTGCAGCGGTGTCGTCAGTGACGGTGCCCGTACGAGGATTTGGCATCAAACCGCGAGGTCCGAGCTGCTTACCGAGTTTACGAACTTCATTCATCGCAGCCGGAGTGGCGATGGCGACGTCGAAGTCGGTGAAACCTTCCTTCACCTTGGCGATGAGGTCTTCGTTGCCGACGATGTCAGCACCGGCGGCCTTGGCGGCTTCAGCAGCAGCGCCCTGGGCGAAGACGGCGACGCGCACGGTCTTGCCGGAGCCATGAGGCAGTGGGCAGGTGCCGCGAACCATCTGGTCGCTCTTCTTCGGATCCACACCCATGCGGAACGACAGGGTGACGGTCTGGTTGAACTTGGTGCCAGGGAGTTTGCGCAGGAGTTCAGCCGCTTCTTCGAGCGTGAATGACTTGCCTGCCGGAACCATCTCGGCTGCTTTCTTGTAACGTTTGCTTCTCTTTTGCATGGTAGGTGTGCAGTGGTGGCGAACTGTGACGTTCTCCTGCTTCGGTTGAAGTGATTAGTCGATGATTTCGATGCCCATCTGGCGAGCGGTACCCGCCATGATGCGGGACGCCATGGTGAGATCGGAAGTGTTGAGGTCGGCGATCTTGAGCTTGGTGGCTTCAAGAAGCTGTGCCTTGGTGATTTTGGCGACCTTGATCTTGTTCGCTTCCTTGGAACCGCTGGCGATGTTCGCGATCTTTTTCAGAAGATTGGAAGCAGGAGGCTGCTTGGTGATGAAGGTGAAGCTCTTGTCCTTGTACACCGTGATCACGGTCGGGAGGACGTCACCACCGGCTTTGGAAGTGGCGGCGTTGAACTCCTTGCAGAAGGCCATGATGTTCACACCGGCCTGACCGAGAGCAGGGCCGATGGGCGGTGCGGGGTTGGCGGCACCAGCTTTGATCTGGAGCTTGATGAGTTTGATGATTTCCTTGGCCATGTCTTTGTGTTCCTTGCTTGCTTGAGTTGAGATTCAGGGGGCGGCGGGTCGGCTTATGCCTTCTCGACCTGCCAGTATTCGAGATCGACCGGTGTGGAGCGCCCGAAAATATTGACGGAGACGCGCAGCACGCCGCGTTCCGGATCGATTTCCTCGACGATGCCGTTCTGGCTTTCGAAGGGACCGTCGGCCACACGCACGGTGTCACCGAGATTGAAGGCGATTTT
>NZ_JBIPNG010000358.1:0-6929 GCF_044373815.1 Prosthecobacter sp.
AGATAGCAGAGAAGAAGCCCATCTATGCGAACTGAACTTTTACTGAGTGAAAGTGGAGGCGAGGGCGGGAATTGAACCCGCGCATACCGGTTTTGCAGACCAGTGCATTACCACTTTGCTACCTCGCCGTTCTCGATGTCGAGAGCCGGGGATGGTAGGGGGGAATGGGGGGATGTCAAGAAGAGCGGAGTTGACGGTGGTTTACGGTTGTTGACGATGGTTGGCCAGAGGGGAAGAGGCGGAGGCCAGACGGGGCAGGGATGGGCCGGTTCCATAGGCTGTTTCTTGCCTGAAGATCATGGGCTTCGACGGCGGCTGGCTGAGGACAGCCAGCCCTACCTGCGCTGGGCCTAAGCGTGGCGGGTGTGGATTTCTGAAATGGCCCAGTGGGCGTGTTCGGAGATTAGGGGGTGCTCGTCCTGCGCGGCGGCTTCGAGGGCGGGGAGGTCGGCGGGGGTGCCGGTGTTGCCGAGGGCGACGCAGACGTTGCGGAGGAAGGCGGGGCGTTTGATGCGCTTGATGGGGGATTTGGCGAAGAGGGCGCGGAAGGTGTCGTCGGTGAGGGAGAGGAAGTCGCGGAGGGTGTGCTGGAAAAGGGTGGCGCGGGCCTGGAAGGTGGCCTCATGGGAGGCCTGGGCGTGGCGGTTCCAGGGGCAGGCGTCGAGGCAGGTGTCGCAGCCGTAGATGCGATCGCCGATGGCGTGGCGGAACTCGAGGGGGATGGGGCCTTTGCTCTCGATGGTGAGGTAGGAGATGCAGCGGCGGGCGTCCATGCGACGGGGGGCGGTGATGGCCTGGGTGGGGCAGGCGGTGATGCAGCGGGTGCATTTGCCGCAGTGATCGGTGGCGGGGGTGTCCGGGGGAAGATCGAGGGTGGTGAGGATGTCTGCGAGGAAGAACCAGGTGCCGAGGTGGCGGTGGATCTGCATGGTGCTCTTGCCACCCCAGCCGAGGCCGGATTCGCTGGCGAAGTCGCGCTCGAGGACGGGGCCGGTGTCGACGTAGGGGCGCTGGGTGCCGCCGTGGGCGGTGAGGAAGTCGGCGAGGGTGCGGAGTTTGGCCTCGATGAGGTCGTGGTAGTCGTTGTTCCAGGCGTAGCGGGCGATGCGGTAGGGAGGGCTGGATGGTGGGGGCTGGATGCTGGATGCTGGATGCTGGATCTCTGAGGGGGAGGCGGTGGGGAGCGCGGTGGTGAGGGAGGATGGCGGGGCGTTGAGGGACCAGGATGGTCCCCCTCCTAGGGGGGCGCTGGGGTAGGGGGTGCCGCCTTGGTAGTAGTTTAGGGCGAGGACGATGACGCTCCTGGCGCCGGGGAGGACGAGGGTGGGGTCGGTGCGGCGTTCGGGGTTGCGGGCGAGCCAGGCCATGTCGCCGTGTTTGCCTTCGGCGAGCCACTGCTCAAAGAGGGCGCGATGGGCGGCGGGCTGCGCGGGGGCTATGCGGCAGTCGTCAAAGCCGAGGGCGCGGGCTTGGGCGATGAGGGCGGACTTGAGGGCGGCGGGGGACACTGAGGCGGAGTTTACGGTTGTTGGCAGTGGTTTGCGTTTGTTTGCGGTGGTTGGGGAGAGGCTGGGGTGGCGCGAGAGTTCGTGGTGAGTTTGTTGGCCTACTGGTTCTCGACGCTGCGGGGAGGACTGAAAACTGAGAATTGAAAACTGGGAACTGAAAATTGGCGGAGCCGATAGCAGGGGGTGCTGGGTGTGGCGGGGAGTGACTGAGGCACTGATTTTACACCGCAGAGTTTGGAACGCCGCAGAGATTTGCTGATGAGAGCGGGAGCCGGAGGGTGCGGAGGAGCTGGGACGAAATTGAAGGGACGTTCGATTTTGCCGCAGAGGGGCAACGTCTGCAGAGGGAGCAGAGATGTGGAGCTGTTTT
Organism: Prosthecobacter sp.; assembly: GCF_044373815.1. GTDB lineage: Bacteria > Verrucomicrobiota > Verrucomicrobiia > Verrucomicrobiales > Verrucomicrobiaceae > Prosthecobacter. The sequence goes on from NZ_JBIPNG010000358.1 coordinate 1,879, forward strand.
CCATCGAGGATGGCATTTGAACGGACCTGAAAACCTTCGTGGAAAGCGGCTCACGTCGGCTGGTTTTCCACGTTGCAAGGACGGCGTACCTTTTTGAGCGCCGGCGACGCGGTAGACCCGGAACTTCGGACCCGCACAGCGGTTCCCTACCAGCGCTGGGGCTGGCGAGCGGTGGCGAGCGTCCCGCGTCGGCTGGCTTTCTGTGTTGCAAGGACGGCGTACCTTTTTTAGCGCCGGCGACGCGGTAGACCCGGAACTTCGGACCCGCACAGCGGTTCCCTACCAGCGCTGGGGTAGGCTGATAGCGGGTGCGTTTGAGAGGGTTAGGCGGGAGGGCGAAAAGGACGGAAGGGACAGCGGGGGGGTTGGGGCTGTCGCTTTTATTTTGCGCCGGCGGGCATGAGGACTTGGATCTGCTGGTCGATGACGGTGAAGGAGTCGGCGAGGGTGCGGAGGCGCTCGACGTGGGTGGACTGCTCGCGCTCGAGGTGGGCGGCGTTGGCCTGGGCGGGATTGAGGGTGTCGAGGAACTTGGTGAAGCTGTGGGTGACGTCTTCGGTGACCTGCTTGGAGAGCATCTCGCGCAGGGTGGCGGAGGATTCTTCGAGCTTGTCGAGGATGGAGTTCCGGGCGTTGGCGAGGCGGATCTGGGTGAGGAGGTAAACGACGCCGAGGAGGAGGAGGCCGGCGCCGAAGGCGATGGCGGCGCTGGTGAGATCGTCCAACCAGCCGCATAGGGCGGTGCCGATGAGGATGGGGATGATGAGGCGGGGGAGCCAGCGGGCGGTGATGCGGGCGCTTTCGAGTCCGGGCTCGATGTCTTCATCGAGCTTCAGGCCGATGACGAAGCGGCGGAGGGAGGAGTCCACATGGGTGCCGAAGCGGCGGCGGAGCTCGCTTTCTTCTTCGCCGTAATCATGGGAGGGGAGGACGACATCCGGGGGGAAGAGGATGCCGCGACCCTGGGCGTAGAGGAAGCGCTCGAACTGATGGACGTCTTCCTCCAGGACGAGGCTGACCTGACGCCAGCGGTCGCCGGTGCGGTGCTGGAGTTCCTGAAAGAGGCGGTGATCGAGGCTCTGGGGGCGTGCGCCGTTTTCGGCTTCTTCTTCCTCGGCGTCTTTGCGCTGAAAGGCTTTGCGGGTGGTGAGTGCATCGCTGGCGAGGCCGGCGACGCGCATGACGGACTCGTGGTAGTCGCGCTCGGTAGCATCGAGGGCGGGGAGGATTTTTTTCAGGGTTCGGTCGACCTGGAGTTCGCGCTCGGTTTGGAGTTCCTGAAGGACGACGGTCTTGCGCTTGGCCTGATGCATGGAGGCGACGTGGCGCTCACGCATGTCATTGAGGATCTGGCGTGCCAGGCGCATGGTGCTGGCGAGCTTGGTGAGGCGGGCGGCATTGTGCCGGACGATGGAGGAGATGTGGGCCTCCAGGGCGTGAAAGCCGCTGTCCTGCAGGAGGCGCTCGCGCTCGATGCCGGCATTGCGGGCGAGGAAGGCTTTCTTGGCGGAGACGGCGTAGAGGGGGAAATCACGGCCGAAGCGCTGGCGCGTGAGCTGGCCCATGTAGTCGGTGATGACCTGGATCTCCTCGGGGCTGCGGAGATCGCTTTGCTGCAAAACGAAGATGACGTGGCGCATCCACTCGCGGTGGACTTTTTCCAGGAACTGCCAGGCGGAGGCGCCCCAGGGGTTCATGGCGGAGAAGACGAAGATGACGAGGTCTGCGATGGGCACGAAGCGCTCTGTGATGAGCTGGTGCTCGTTTTCGACGGAGTTCGTGCCGGGGGTGTCGACGATGTGGAAGTCGCGGAGGAAATCGACGGGGGCGTAGACTTCATCCAGCGTGGGGGTGACGGGGACGACGCTGTGCTCATCGCCATGGCGGAAGAAGAGGATCTTGCCGGTGGTGGGGACGACGCCGGTGCTGGAGAAGTCCTGGCCGAAGAGGGCGTTGAGGAAGGTGGATTTGCCGACGTTGACCTCGCCGACGACGACGAAGACGAAGGGCTCCTTGAGGCTGGCGATGAGATTGTCCAGGATGGCGGCGGCTTCGCTGTCGCCGCCGGATTCGCGCAGGGCTGCGGCCAGAGCCAGCAGGTCTGTGCCAATCCGTGAACGCAGTTCGAAATAGTCGTCGCCAATCATGAGGGGGGTGTTGCAAAGTGTCGCTTGCGATTCGCACCGCAACCTCACTTCGGATGGAGAGTGAAGTTTCACGGGGGGAGAGAGGTGGAGTGGCGCGGACTCTCCGAGTGCGGTTTCGGAGTCCAGACCGCACATGGAATGTGCGGGCCACGCCGCGGTGGGTGGAGCGGGGGCTTGGGGAGGTGGCGGGGGCGCTGATCGACAGGCAGGAGTGCCTATCGTACTTTCCAGAGGTGGCAGAGCGCTTTGCACGTTTCTCTTTTCACTTCGTGCTCCCGGCACTACAGAGCAGGCCTTGACCGCCGCCCTCCCAGCCAGTGAATCCGCGCCTGTGAAACCTACGCCCTGGTGGCTATGGCCGCATGTGCTGAGTCTGGAGGCGCCGGTGGTGGCGGTGCTGTGGCAGGGGGCGCTGGCGCATGCGCATGGAATCCGCCTCACACCGCTGCTGAGCGCGGGCCTCGGGCTGGCCTGCTGGGTGGTTTATCTACTGGACCGCACGCTGGATACGCTGGCGGTGAAAAATGTGGCGGAGCTGGATGTGCGGCATTTGTTTTACCACCGCCACCGCCGTGTGCTGCTGCTGGGTGTGCTGCCGCAGGCGCTGCTGCTGCTGGGGTGGATGGCGCTGTATGTGATTCCTGAAGGGGTGCTGTGGCAGGCGGTGAGTCTGGCGCTGCTGGTGGCGCTGTACCTGGCCTCGTGGTCGGCGCAGGGCAGTCGTTTATCGCGGGATGTGTTTGTCTCGTGCGCGGGGCTGGGGGGCATCATGCTGATCTCGCGCATGCCGATCAGCAGCGGGTCGAAGTTTGCGCTGAGCCTTTTTGTGCTGGGGGTGATGGCACTGTCGTTTCTGCGGCAGCTGGACATCCGCATGGGGAATGTGCTGCCGAAGGAAATGACGGCGGCGCTGCTGTTTGCCATGGGCTGCAGCACGAGCACGCGGTTTTTTGCCATGCCGGAAACGATTGCGGAGCCGGTGCTGGAGTGTGTGCTGCTGACGCTGCTGTTTGCGTGCAATCTGCACGGCATCACCTGCCGCGAGGCTGGATTGAAGGGTGACCGCAAGCACACGCGGCTGGTGCTTGGGACGCTGTTTTTTACCCTAGCGGTGCTGTGGGAAATCGAGCAGGGCGCGCTGGAGCATACGCTGCTGGGGCCTGCCCGCGCCGCGCTGGGTGCGGTGGTGCTGCACGCTGTGGTGCAGGGACTGCGGCGTCGGTTTTCGGCAGACGCGTACCGCGTGCTGGCGGATCTGGCGCTGATCGTGCCGCTGCCGCTGGCGTGGCTGCGATGATTTGCGCAAAGGCTCCCGCTACGCACGTTTGAAGCTGCCATGAAACGACTTCTCCCCTTGCTGCTCCTGCTCGGTCTGCTTTCCCATGTCACCGCGCAGGAGGCGAAGCCTTCAGCCAATACGCTCTTTCAGGAGGGCGTGGATTTGTTCTTTGCGGCGAAGCCGAAGGAGTCTGTGGCGGCTTTTGACAAGCTTATCGCGCTGGCACCGGAGTCGAAGCCGCAGCTTTGGCAGCGTGGGCTTTCGCTGTATTATGCGGGTGATTTCAAAGGGGGGCGCGAGCAGTTTGAGGTGCATCAAACGGTGAATGGGAATGATGTGGAAAATGCTGCGTGGCATTTTCTATGCATTGCGAAAGGGGAGGGTGTGGAGGCGGCGCGGAAGGTTTTCATTCCCATCGAAGGCGACAGCCGCATCCCGATGAAGCAGGTGCATGAACTCTTCGCCGGCAAGGGCAGCGAGGATGCCGTGCTCAAAGCTGCCGAGGAAGGCGACGGTGAACGCCTGCGCAATCATCGCTGCTACGCGCACTTGTATCTGGGTCTCTTCTTTGAAGCGACGGGCGATGATGTGAAGGCCAAGGCGCACATGCTCAAAGCCGCGAAGGATTTCTCCATGGACCACTACATGGGCCGCGTGGCGCAGGTGCATGTGAAGATCCGTGGGTGGGAGTGAGCGGGGCTTTATGCTCCTCTTCCTCCCTTGGTATTTCGGCGCACTTGCGCCTTCCTTGCGCATCATTGTGCCTGTTTTGGCAGAATGGCATGCGAGCGTAACATGGCACCCTCTCGCATGGTAGATTCGGATGTAACCCACTCATTCCGCACCATGAAAATGCATCGTCTCTGCTCCGGCAATCACAGCAACCTCTTCAACACGACGCAGGGTCGGCGTGACTTTTTGCAGGTGGGAGCGATGGCGGGGCTGGGCCTGACGCTGCCCAATTTGCTCAAGCTTCAAGCGGCTGATCTGGCGATGCCGGCGGTGGAGAGCTACAAGCCCATCGCCACCTCGATCATCCACATTTACCTGCCGGGCGGCATGGCACAGCATGAGTCCTGGGATCCGAAGCCTTTCGCTTCGCCGGATTATCGCGGGCCTTTCAATCCCATCAAAGGTGTGACCGGGGAATTCGTGGGCGGGCAGTTTGCGAACATCGCCAAGATCCTCGACAAAATCACGCTGATCCGTTCCGTGACGCATGGTGAGGCGGCGCATGAGCGCGGTACGCACAACATGTTCACCGGCTACCGCCCGAGCCCGGCCATCAAGTTTCCAAGCTTCGGCTCCATCATCTCGCACGAGCAGGGACCCCGCAACAATCTGCCCCCCTACGTGGCTGTGCCGAACATGATCGCGCCTGATCAAGGCAGCGGCTACATGAGCAGCGCCTTCGGCCCGTTTGCGCTGGGCAGCGATCCAGCGGACAAAGGCTTCACCGTACGCGATCTCGCCGCGCCGAAGGAGATCGACGCCAAGCGCTTCGACCGCCGCCGCAACCTGCTCTCCGCTGTGGACGAGCACTTCCGCACCAACGAGAAATCGGATGGCCTCAGCGCCATGGACAATTTCTACCAGGCCGCGTACAAGCTCGTCAGTTCAGAAAA
>NZ_JBIPNG010000056.1:0-22254 GCF_044373815.1 Prosthecobacter sp.
TACTTTCCTCCGCAACACCGCCGCAACCGCCGGCAGCATCTTCCTCCCCAATCTGTTGATTGGCCAGGATGGTGCCGTCAAAAAAATCAATGTGGCCGGCATCGGTGGTGCAGGTGGCAAGGGAGCCTCTGACGTGGGCATCTCCGCCAAGGGAGCCAACATTGTCGCCATTTGCGATGTGGACCGTTCCCGCCTGAAAGAGGCGCAGCAGAAGTACCCTGATGCCAAGATGTTCGAGAGCTTCCGCGAAATGTTCGAAGCGATGGGCGACAAGATCGACATGGTCACGGTGTCCACCCCGGACCACGCGCACTACCCGGCGGCAATGGAAGCCATCAAGCGCGGCAAGCATGTGTGCGTGCAGAAGCCTCTGGTGAACCGCATCTGGGAAGCAAACCAGCTGCATGAAGCCGCCAAGAAAAAAGGCGTGAAGACCAACATGGGCAACCAAGGCCACACCGGCAAGGGCATCCGCTTCCTCAAGCAGTGGGTGAGCGAAGGCATCGTGGGCAACGTCAAAGAAATCCACGTCTGGACCAACCGCCCGATCTGGCCCCAGGGCAATGAAGCCAAGGCCAAGTATATCAATGGCACTGTGCCGAAGATCAAAGAGAAGAAGAAAGGCCCCGACGGCAAAGACATCATGGTCGACACCGCCGAGGATCTGTTCAACTGGGAAAACTGGCTGGCCGCCTGCCCTTCCGTCCCCTTCACCGATGGTCTGCATCCCTTCGCCTGGCGCGGCCATCGCGAATACGGCGCAGGTGCCATGGGCGACATGGGCTGCCACCTTCTCGATGGTCCCTTCTGGGCCTGCGGCCTGGGCGAACCCTACAAGATGGAAGCTGAGTGCAACGAGCTCACGGACGTGAGCTGGCCGAAGTCCTCCCACGTGGTGTTCTACTTCAAGACCGCGAAATACGGCGAGATCAAACTGCACTGGTATGAAGGCAGCCTGAAGCCTGAGCGTCCGGCTGAACTGGAAGCCGACCGCGACTGGGACAAGATCAAGGGAGGCTTCCTCCTCCGTGGCGACGCCGGCGTGATCCTCAACACCGACGACTATTGCGGCAGCCCACGCCTCATCCCGAGCACCAAGATGGCTGATTTCCTCGGCGGCAAAAAGCCTGAGCTGAAGCTCGAAACTTCGATCGCCGAAGGCGAACCACAACTTGAGCTCATCCGCGCCATCGAGCAGGACAAGATCTGCGGCAGCAATTTTGATTATTCCGTGCCGCTGACCAAGTTCTGTCTCCTCGGCAACCTGGCCATCGCCAATCCCGGCAAAGTCATCAACTGGGACGCGGCCAAGCAGGAGTCCGACAACGCTGAGGCCAACAAGCTCATCACCCGTGCGGCCTACCGCCAGGGCTGGGATTACAAGTCCATCTAATCGGGCTGCAGGCCTGATGCGCCAAAATTAAACAACGACGCCCGGCAGTTCACACTGCCGGGCGTTTTCTTTGTAAACTTTAGAACATCACGCAAACAGATGCGTGAGGGGCTGGCCTTTGTCGGCGACGGTGAAGGGACGCTTGCTGGGGGAATAGATCACCTGATCGAGCGGCAGGCCGAGGGCGTAGCCGATGGTGGCGTTGAGATCGGGCGGGCCGACCTTGTCGGTGGCGATGCCAGCTCCGTCCGGCGTGGTGGAGCCGTATTTGATGCCGCCTTTGATCCCACCGCCGACGATGACGGAGGAGAAGATCGGGTAGTGATCGCGGCCCTGGTTCTGATTGATCTTCGGCGTGCGGCCGAATTCGGAACTGACCACGATCATGGTGCTGTCCAGCATGCCGCGTTGTTCGAGATCGGTGATGAGCGCCGCGAGTGCGGTGTCGAGTGTGTTGCAGAGCTGCGGCACATTGATGAAGTTGGCGACGTGCGTGTCCCAGCTGCCAAGGCTGACTTCGATGAAGCGCACGCCGTGTTCGACAAGACGACGCGCGAGCAGGCAGCCCTGGCCGAAGGTGTCCTTGCCATAGGCCTGGCGCACGGCGTCGGGTTCCTTGGTCAGATCAAAGGCCACGAGGTCTTCGCTCTTCATGAGCTTCACCGCGTCGTCATAAACGTCTGAGTAGGCTTTGACGCCACGCGTGTCCCACTTGCCCTGAAACTCGGCATCTAGTGAATGAGCAAGATCACGGCGCATGCCGAAGCGTTCATCGGTGACGCCTTTTTGCGGGGAGACGTTTTGCAGACCGGCTTCGGGATTGTTCACCATGAGGGGGCCGTGCCTCTTCGCGAAGAAGCCTGCGCCGGGATGACGGCTGTCATTGCCGACATACACATAGGGCGGCAGCGCGGGATTGCCGGGGCCTTGGAAAAAGCTCAGCCATGCGCCCATGCCGGGATGCTTGATGGTGCTGCGCAAGCCAAAGCTGGTGTGCATGAAGTAGTTGGCCTGCTCATGCGCGGCGGTGTTGGTGGCCATCGAATTGATGACGCAGGCGTGGTGCATCTGCTTGGCCATACGCGGCAGGTATTCGCTGACCTGCACGCCGTCGGCGCTGGTCTTGATGGCCTTCACGGGACCGGCAACTTCCTTGTTGTCAGGCTTGGGATCCCAGGTGTCCAGATGGCTCTGGCCTCCGGTCATGTAGAGGAAGATGACGTTGCGCGCCGTGGCAGCCTGCTTGGCGGTGGCGCTGCCTTCACCGACGGCGAGGGCTTTGCCGGAGAAAAGATGCTCCATGGAAGGCAGCATACCGACGCCGAGGCAGGACTGGGCCATGCGAGTCAGCACAGCGCGGCGGGAGAGATCGTTGTTGGGCGTTTTCATGGTGAATTCAAATGAGGTGTTGCTGAGGCAGGACGGAAATTATTCGACGAAGATGAAGCGCTGCGTGCTGAGCGCGGCGAGGGTAATGTCCTCCCACAAGGTCTTGGAGGAGGCGTAGCTCTCCACGGTCTGAAGCATGTGGGCCTTCTCCTTGGCGTTCGGTGTGCGGGAGTAGAGGCTGAGGAAGAGCGTGTCGATCTTCTCGTCGTTGGTTTTGGCCTTGCGGAGATTGATGCTGAGCGTGGACCAGGCGCTGGTGAGCTGGTTGAGCAGGGAACCGTTCATCATCGTCAGCGCCTGCGGCACACTGGCTTCGTCACTGGCGTTTTCGACGATCTCACGGTCGCTCTGACCAAACTCACGCAGGAAATGACCACGCGGCGCGGGAGATGGCAGCTCGGCGGCGCGGCTCCAAGTCTGGTGGAGTGAGCGCTGGAAGTTTTCAAAGCCCTTGATGCTTTTTTCATCTTTCATGCCGAGCACGGCTTCGTCGGCCTTGAGGATGGACATGACTCTTGGATCCAGCGGTGCAGCCTTGGCATCCACACGGCTGTCTTCCATGAGATTCATCATCGCCATTTCCATGGGGCCATCTCCACTGACGGCGGCGAGTTCCTTCTGGATCTCCAGATTGCCGGACTTTTTCGCGGCGGCGTAGAAACACTTGGAGACCTGCTCGCGCAGGATGCGCTGACTTTCGCCAAGACGGCGCTGGATGTCGCGGGCCTTGACCTTGTCTTCCTTCGCGCGGGCTTCATCGAGTTCTTTGCGCAGCTTGTCGAATTCCTTGTTCTGATCGCGCATGGCGGCGGCGACTTCTTTGGCGGCTTCGTAGAGCAGCGGGGCCTCGGTCTTGTCGAGAAGCTGGGCTAGGTGATGGCGATTTTCGAGATCGCGACGTTCGCGCTCACGGCTGCTCCAGTTGGGCTGATCGGGATCAGGGCTGACAAGGGTGACGAGTGAATCCCACACCTGCTCAGAGCGCATGCGGTGGAACACCGGGCCCTGGAAGTAATAGGCCGTGCCGGGAGAGACTTCCTTGGTGCTTTCACGTGCGAAGGTCTGCGTGTTGAGCAGGAGGCGCAGGAAGGACTTCATGTCGTATTTCAGCGCAACCATCTGCCGCTCCAGAAAGTGCATGAGCTCAGGATTAGAGGCGACGCTGCTGTCCATCATTTCATCGACCTGCTCGTAGAGACCGGCACCGAAGACGCGCTGCCAGAGGCGGTTGGCGATGATGGTGGTGAAGCGTGGATTTTCGGGAGAGGTCAGCCACTGGCCGAATTCGCCGATGGTGTTCGATTCCTTCTGCAGCGCCACGGGCTTGCCAAACATGACGGAGGCCTGAACGACATCCTTGGGCTTCGAATCCTTGTACTTGTAGTCGTGCGGCAGACGGAGCTGGCCCTTGTTTTGCACCACCAAAGTGTCACGCAGCGAACGGGTCGCCTCATTGAGCGCCTGGCGCATGAGATCGCGGGTGTCGTTGTCGAGGGACTTGTCATTGCGGATCATCTTCTGCACTTCGTCTCCGCTCTTGGAGCGGTAGCTGGAGGCGCTCATGTTGTGCGTGAAGGCCGCCATTTCGTAGAACTGCTTCTGCGTCCATTTGTCGAAGGGGTGATCATGGCACTGCGCGCACTCCATGCGGGTGCCGAGGAAGATGCGGGTGGTGTTGGAGAGATTGTCCAGCGGCATGCCGCGATCACGCATGTAGTAGCCGATGGCGCCGGTGTCGAAGCAGGAGCCTTCGCTGGAGACAAGCTCGCGGGCTATCTGATCATACGGTTTGTTCTCCCGCAGCGCAGCGCGGAGGTAGTTCAGGTAATTCAGCGATGTGGTGCTGCCAGCAACGCCCTGGCTCTGCGCACGGAGCACATCCGCCCAGTAGTTGAAAAAGTTCTGCACATAGCCTTCGCTGGCGAGGAGTGAATCGATGAGCTTGGCTCGCTTGTCCGGCATCTGGCAGGCATGGAAGGCGCGGGCTTCATCCAGCGTGGGGATGCGGCCCACCACCGTCAAATACACACGACGGAGGAAGGTGGCGTCATCAACGAGGGCGTTCGGCTTGATCTGGTGCTTCTGCCAGCTTTTGGCGAGCAGTGCATCGACCTGCTTGGATGCGGCAGTGGTGTCCACAGGGGCGGCATGCAGCGCGACGGCGAACAAGGTGGTGGTGAAAATCGAAAGTGTGTGGCTGGCTTTCATGCGAGAACCAACGCAGCGCTCCAAAGACAGATGTCAGCGCCGCCTCAGGATGCCAAATCCTGCACACCAAATGGCAATCCAGTCATTGCCAGCCACGCCGACAAAGGGCGCAGGCCTGGATAAAATCACTTCGCGGAAGTGTCATTGAGCAGCCCCTTGATCACATCGGCCGCTTCCCCGAGGCCCTTCATCAGCTCGGCAAGCCCCGGCCCCAAAATCCAGGAAGCGTAGGCAATGGCCATCCACCAGGCGACGGCATTCACAATGATCATGCCCGTGACGAGCACCTCCACCCAGCGGCCCCAGACCAGGAGGTAGCCGTTTTCATCCTTCTTCTGGCGGAAAATATGGTCTGAATACAAGGCCACGGCAGCCCACCAGAGCAGCGGCGGGAGAAATAGAAAACCCAGGATCATGCGCCGCATCACCGCGCCACCACGTTGATTGTAGGGCACGCGGTTGTAGTCACGATAGCGAGCCACACGACGGCGGGTGGGCAGCACGGTCAATCCATCGGCAACGACCTGCCCGTCGGCATGAAGTTCCAGGAGGGATGAAACGGGACGCCACTGCTCCTCGTCTTCACGCTTCACCAGATCACTGTCGCGGATCGAACCGTAGGCGAGAAAATTGCGCAGGTCGTCCTTCGAACACGGACCAAGTGTCTTCTGGCCTTTGGCGATGTAATAGGATGCATGCACGAATCTGTAGGGAACGAACGGCTCTACGATAGTTCGAAGTGCGGGTAATATGCAATATCCACACCAAGATGTATTGTAAGTTTTTTATATTCAAACGTGCCCGGTGTGCGCGTACTCCACTCATGCGCCTCCTCCCCCTTCTAGCCGGTCTGTCCAGCCTGACGCTGCACGCTCTCCCCCCTGCCCCCACCTCCAGCATCAAGGCCGGATTTGCGGAGCGGGACATCACGCCGGGGATCGGCATGGAGCAGCCGGGCGGCTACGGCAAGAGCTTCCACCGGACCTTCCATGACGCCTGCAAGGTGCGGGTGGCCCTGTTTGATGACGGGAAAAAAACGGCGGTGGTGATTGGTCTCGACTCACTCGTAGTACCGCGGCAGATCGTGCTGGATGCCCGGGCACAGATTGAAAAAGCCACCGGAATCACCGGGGACGCCGTGCTGATCTGCGCCTCGCATTCGCATAGCTCAGGCCCCGTAGGCATGGTGATGCCGGGCGAATATGACACGGCTTCTGATCTGGTGAAGAAGCTGGCCTATGAAGAATCCTCCTGCGCAGATCCTGGTTACCTGCTGCGAGTGACGCATGAAATTGTGGCCGGAGTGGTGGCCGCCAATCAAAACAAAGTGCCGGTGCAACTGGGCTGCGGCTTTGGCCATGAGGACAAGGTGTCCTTCAACCGCCGCCTGCGCATGAAAAACGGCCAGAGCTGGAGTCATCCCGGGGCGGGCAATCCGGACATCCTCGAATACGCCGGGCCCATCGATCCGCAGGTCGGTGTCATCGGGGCGTGGGACATGCAGGGGCAGCTGGTGGGCGTGGTGGTGAACTTTGCCTGCCATGCCACCACCAATCCCGGCGGCATCTCGGCCAACTGGATTCAATACCTCGAAAAAACCATCCAAGGAGGACTCGGGACGCATGCGCCCGTGGTCTTCATGCAGGGGGCCTGTGGCGATATCACGCAGGTGGACAACCTCAGCACCAGCCAACGCCCCAAGCCGGAGGAATGGAGCCAGCTTGTCGGCGGACGTGTCGGCGCGGAGGCCATCCGCGTTTTGCTGTCCATGCCCAAAATCACCGCAGCGCCCATCGAGACGCGTCAGGAAGTCTTGAAGATCAAACGCCGCCCGCCATCGCAGCAGCGTGTTGCCAGGAGCCTTGATATCGCGAGCAAACCGAGAGTGGCAGGAGACCGCACCGACTACCTGTTTGCCAAGGAAATCCTCATGCTGGACCACCTCAACAAGATGAATCCGCTCGTCGATTGCGAGGTGCAGTGCATCAAGGTCGGTCCCGCGTGTTTTGTTTCCGATCCTGCCGAATACTTCGTGCAGTATGGCCTCGACATCAAAAAGGGCAGCCAGCACGCCTTCACTTTTCCTTGTGAGCTATCCAACGGCATCGTCGGCTACGTGCCCACGGAAGAAGCTTTTGGCCCGCGTGGCGGCGGCTATGAGACACGCCTGACCGCCTACTCCAATCTCGAAATCACGGCGGGAACGCAGATGGCGAAGAAGGGCGTCGAGCTGGCAAACCAAATGGCTGCTGAGCCCAAGCCCGAGCCGCTTAAAGCCCCGCCCTTCAGCCAGCCCTGGACCTATGGCAATGTGCCGCCGGAGCTGGAGTGACCGTTCTGTGATTGCAGTTCGGGCCGCTCCGTGCCAAATCAGGTGCACATGACTCCTGCTGAACTTCTCACCGCCCTCAACTGGCGCTACGCCACCAAGGTCTTCGACTCCACGAAGAAGATCCCTGCCGAAACCTGGACGGCCTTGGAGGAGTCCCTCGTGCTCACGCCTTCCAGCTACGGTCTGCAGCCTTGGAAGTTCATCATCATTCAAGACAAGGACCTGAGGGAAGAGCTGTCGGGGCATTCATGGCGTCAGCGCCAGGTGGTGGACTGCTCGCATCTGGTCGTCATGGCCACACGGCGCACGATGTCCGAAGTCGAAATCGACGCCAATCTCATCCGCATCGCTGAAGTGCGTGGCGGCACGCCGGATTCACTGGCGGGGTTTCGCAAGATGCTCACCGGCACACTGGAGCAGGGATACATGACCACCGAGTGGGCGAAGATGCAGGCCTACATCGCGCTCGGTCAGTTCATGGCGGCGGCGGCATTGCTCGGCATCGACACCTGTCCGATGGAGGGTTTTGTGCCAGCCAAATACGACGAGCTACTGGGACTCGAAGCTCAGGGTTTCACCACGGCGGTGCTCTGCCCGGCGGGGTATCGTCATGCGGATGACCGCTATGCCTCGCTGCCCAAGGTGAGATTCAAGAGCAGCGATGTGATCGAGCATCGCTGATGGAGAATGCATTTCGCCGATGCGGAGACGATGCAGCATGCGAAAACGCTGACCGACGGGCAGGAGTGCCCATCGTACTTTCAGGGCTGCTGAACGAGTTGTACGAGGCATGGGTTTGCATGGGGATCGAGCCATGCGAGAACCTTGCGAAGATTTGCTTCGGACATCGCAGTGCATCCCGCTGTCGGCACATTTTCTCCCTGCCAGATGTGCATGAAGATGCAAGAGCCTAGACCGGGGGTGTTGTGTGGATTGTGCGCAATGACGGCACCGAGCTTGTAGCAGCCGATGCTGGGCACCATGGTTTCGGGGCCGGTCCAATCACAGGTCACAATCCGATCATCCACGATCTGATTGTAGTGCTTGGAGCGGACGTCATCGATGCCCCAGTGATGCGCGGTGCAGTGAATGTAGTCCAGCTTGATCCAACGGGGCTGCGGTTCATCACCAAAGGCCTGGGTGATGCGAAAGACGCCTGCAGGAGCGCAGCCGTCTCCTTCTTTTTTGATGCGCCAGCCTGACGGAGCCGCGAGCGCAAACTCACCATGTCCCCACGCCATTCCATTGCGACCGATGCGGACTGGAATGGCAACTCCAGCAGGCTGCCAGTCATTCGTTGGCATGCGTTCGAGCATCCTCAACTCCGCCGCCGTGGTCTGCTGATCTGCAGCAGTCACATAGAGCACCTGCCGGCAGTTTGACGGCAGTACCGCTATGATTTCTGAGGGCAGTTTCACGGGAACAGTCATGCGCGCACAGGAGGCGAGCATGAGGAGCATGACAAGAAAACGATGCATGCGAGAAGCGGGTGAGAATGAAAACGCCGCAGAGTTTTGCAACTCTGCGGCGCTGAAGAGTGGATCTGACAGTCGGCTGTTACCAGCCGTGGGCGTCGCGAACTTTGATCATCGCGGCGAGGATCTTGTTCCAGGTGTCCGGCGTTTCGAGCACGGCGTTCGGGAACATGCAACCATCCCAGCAGATGTGCTGGATGCCACGAGCAGCGGCGTCCTTGAGCCAGTAGCCGGAGGCCTTGGTGATGTCGAGCTTGCCGTTCGGATCGTCAGCGCGGCAATGCTTGCCGGTCTTGTCGTGCGAGCCGGCACCATGGACGGTGCCGTCGTTTTGAGCCACATGGAAGTCGATGGTCCAAGGGCGAAGCGCGTCGGTCATCTTCTCGTAGGCGGCCCAGAACTCGGCGTCGCTGTAGCCTTCCTTGAGGAGGGCGTGCTCAGGAGCGTTGTAGCCGAGGGTGTAGAGATAGGTGTGAGCGAGGTCGGCCTGGAAGCCGAGGGCGTTTGGCATGCCCACGCCTTCGAGGACGTCGAGCATGTCTTTCCACGAGTGCATGCCGGCCCAGCAGATTTCGCCTTCGGCGGCGAGGCGCTCACCGCTGTCTGCAGCGATCTGGGCAGCCTTCTTGAAGGTGTCCACGATGCGGGCGGTGCTGGCCTTGGGATTCTCGCGCCATTTGGCCACGCCGAACTCGGCGGAGTCGATGCGGATGACGCCGTATTTGCGCACGCCATGAGCATTGAAAATCTTGGCGATACGGCAGGCCATTTTCACGGCACTGAGGAATTTTTCCTGCTGCGCGTCGTCGCCCATGGCGGAGTCACCGACGGTGCCGGGCCACACGGGGGCCACGAGGGAGCCGACGCTGAAGCCCTTGCTGGCGATGAGATCGGCGATCTTCTTGAGTTCGTCGTCGCTGGCCTCAGGATTGGTGTGAGGGAGGAAGAGGAAGTAGTCGATGCCTTCAAACTTCTGGCCGTTCACATTCGCTGCGGCGGTCAGATCCAGCATCTTTTCGAGGCTGATCGGTGGTTCCTGGCCTTCGCCGTCGCCTTTGCCGACGAGTCCGGGCCACATTGCATTGTGAAGTTTGGGTGAGGAGTAGCTCATGATGATTGCTTGGTTTGGGAAGCGAGGCCGCGAGGTTAGCGGGAAGGTTTGGGAAAGCACGTAAAAAAGTGACGTGATTTCTCCTGCTCACGTCAGCGGTGAATCACTTCGCCTTCTTCTTCCCTTTGCCTTTGGCCTGAGCGGCAGGTGTGGGTTTGCGAAGGACGACGGGCACCGCATTCTGCTGCGCTGCACCGGGAGTGCTGCGACCGCTGGTGACGATCTGTTCGAGTTCGGCGGTCATCTTCGTGACGATCTCGAGGCTCGTGCCCTGCAGGTTGTCCTTCTCGGCGATGTCTGATTTCAGATTGTAGAGCTGGGTGTCTGGCAGACCTTTTTCGCCGGGGCTGCCGGGACGCGGATCGCTCCAGCCGCCGGAACCGGCGCAGAGTTCGAGCTTCCAGTCGCCTGCGCGCAATGCGAAGGCACCCTGAATGGAATGGTGGATCACGCTCTGACGTACCGGCTTGCCGGATTCGCCCAGCAGCGCGGGCAGGATGCTGAAGCTGTCTTCGGCGGCGGTTTCGGGAACTTTCACACCGACGGCATCGGCCGCCGTGGCCATGAAATCCGTGAGGCAGACGATCTGTGCGGAGGTCTGGCCGCCTTTCACCTTCGCGGGCCAGCGAACGATGAAGGGCACACGATGGCCACCGTCAAAAATGTCCGCCTTGTGGCCGCGCATGTTGTAGCTGGGATTGTGACCTGCGGCGAGCAGCTTGGGATAGTCGGCGCTAGGAGAGCAGCCATTGTCACTCGTGACAATGATGAGCGTGTCTTTGGCAACGCCTGCATCCTCCGTGGCCTTCATGATCTGGCCGATGGCATCGTCTGTTTCCATGACGAAGTCGGCGTAGAGGCTGATGCCACTTTTGCCCTGCCATTTTTCGCTGGGCAGGATGGGAGTGTGTGGAGAATTCAGCGGCAGGTAGAGGAAGAAGGGGGCACCCAGCTTCGCCTTTGCCTCGATGACCTTTTTCGCCTCGCGCGTGAAGGTGGGCAGCACATCCTCGCCACGGAAGCCGGGGGAACCGGGGCCTTCGCGGGTGTAGCTCATGCGGCCACCGGCGTTCATGGCGAGCTTCATTTTTTCCGTGGGATTGGCCACGACGTGATCGTTTTCGATGAAGCAATACGGCACCATGTCCAGCGAGGCGCTGATGCCGAAGTAGGTGTCAAAGCCCACGCTGGTCGGGCCGTTGGTGATCGGCTTGGTGTAGTCCACGTTGTTCACCTGCTCAGCCTTTTCGATGTTCAGCTCCTCTGTGGGACCCGTGCGTACCCAGTCCATGCCCAGATGCCATTTGCCCACGCAATGCGTGGAGTAGCCCTGGGCCTTGAGCATCGCTGGCACCGTCAGCCTCCCCTGCTCAATCAGGCGCGGGCTGAGACCGCCGAGCACGCCGCTTTGCAGCTTGGAGCGCCAGGCGTAGCGGCCCGTCATCACGCCATAGCGCGTGGGCGTGCAGACGCTGGAGCCGGAATGAGCATCTGTGAAAATCATGCCCTCCTTGGCGAGACGATCGAAACTCGGCGTAGCGATTTTGCCATCGGGATTCAGGCATTTCACATCGCCATAACCAAGATCATCGCAGAGGATGAAGATGATGTTGGGTTTGTCGCCAGCGCTGGCCGTGAAGCCTAGAGCGAGACACAGCAGGGTCGTGAGTACAAAGAAGCGGTTCATGGTGGAACCGCATTCAACGCGCTCAGCCTTCCGAGCTATCGAGATATTCCAAGGCTTTCGAGAAACTGGCCTGGGTGAGGAAATGATTGAGCCGCGGCGGCAGCTGGGCGCGCAGTTTGAGATGCTCGGCCCCGAGCTCCTCCGAAACCTGCTTCAAGGCCTCCAGATGCGCCGCAGGATCACGGTCGCGAAACGCGTGGTCGGCGATGAGTGCAAGCCGACGCTGAAGGAGGGTGCGCAGTGAATCAAAGGATGTCATGCCTACATGTTCTTGAGGCGGAAATAACTCACCACCAGTTTTTCGCCCGGTTCCACCTGAAAAGAATACTGCTTGAGCAGGTCCGGCAAGGTTTCGAGCATCCAAGGGTACGTGAATGTGGCCCCGTTTTTGGTGTAGAGAATGTCATCCGCCAGGTACACCGCCGAGTGAACGATATTGCCGGAAGGTTTGGAGAACAGGGCGATGTCACCATAGCGGGGGTCCCCAGCGGCAGGAATGTAATCCTCCTTCAGCTTCTGCATGAAGTGAGCAGGATCACTCATCTGCTGGTCCGGCACATCCTGAAAAAAGTTAAAGGAGGTCCAGTGGCAGTCGCGCACTGGTGCAGGACCGTTCAAAGGATTGTCCGGTGTGGGATAAACAAACATTTGGGAAGAGGGCAGCGGCGGCAGGACGTTGATGACTCCCAGCGTGCCGCCGTTCGGAGCATCCGCGATGGATTCGAAGATGGTGCGCACATCGGTGCCCTTGATTCCTTTGCCCCAGTAGTTTGCCAGAGCACTGATATCCATGCCCTGTTTGATGCGAAACCACATCGTCAGAGTCCGCTGGCAGGTCAGCCCACGCATGAAGTCCCGCTTTTCCTCATACGTCGGCAGTTGGGCGAGGACGACGGACAAGCCGCTGAAAACGAGGTAGTCGCCATGTTCGCAGCAGAGCTGCTTGAAGAGCATCAGAGTATGTTCGCCGTTGTGAGAACCCCCAAAGCGGTCTCCCAGCGTGTCCTTGTGAATAAAGGTGATCTGGCCACGATTCTCAGGATATTGCAACAGAGCCTGATAGAGCTTCTTGCGCGGTCCGGCAGGCAGCGCGAGCAGGGTCTTGGAAGAAGGCAGCATTTCCATGCCGCTGGCATTTTGGACAAGCGTCCCAGGCTCCATCAATTCTGCCTGCAGGTTGGCCGGCATCCCGGTAGATTCCAGCAAACGCACCACATCGCTGTAATGCGCATTGGGGAAGATCCACCGAGTGCCATTTTCTTCCAGTTTGCGCATTGGCAGCAACTCCTCCGGAGCGGCGATGGTGAAAGGCGTGGAATAAACCTCCCCCCATGGCCCAGGACGCAAGGGGTGCCCCAAAGCGGTGGGCGTGACTGTTCCGGACATTTCCGCGCGGTCGTACCATTTCATGAGCACGGCGCCCAGCAGAACGCCTATGATCACTAAAGCGACACGCTGGAGTTTTTTCTTGGAAAATGTCTTCGACTTGGACGGCGCTGCTTCAGTACTCTGCATTCAGTTTTTTTGGGGGGCGGGCTAAGTGCCATAGAAACTACGTGCCTCCAATCTGAATCAGCTTCATATTTTACGATTGCTTGAGGCAAACCTACCTTGCTCAGAGTATTTACGCGCCCTTGCACAGGGGAATGATTGGCGCACGCCGATTTAAGCGACTGCACACGCCGATTTAAGCGTCACAGCGCAAAAGTTTCAGAGCTTCGGCAGCGGTGGTTTGATCGGAGCCATCTGGCCGCTGACGATGCCGTGGGCTTTGGTGGGGCGCTTGTAGATTGCGTCCCCGCAGGCGATGAAAAGCTCACTCAGATCTTTGCCGCCGAAGCACACGTCGAGTGGCTGCTTGGGCGTCGGGATGATGAAGTTCACGCGCCCGGCTTGATCGCAGACCTGGATGCCGAGAGATGTGGCGACGTAGAGCCAGCCGTTAGTGTCCACGCAGAGGCCCGTGCATTCGGCATCGCGAGCGCCATCCTTGATTTCCAAGCGGCAATAAGGCTCGCTGTTAACAAGTTTGCCATCTGGCAGCAAATGGTACGAGTGGATATAGCGGTCGTATTGGTCTGCGACATACAGGATCGATTGATCCGGTGAAAGCGCAGTGGCAGCAGCCCCCTCTTTGCAAGCCTGCGTATTCAATACGATTCCATTGGGTGAAACGACCGTGAGCTCCCGCCAGTTATTCAAAATCATGAGCCCGGAATGCGTGACTGAGAACCGTGAAGTCTCAGTGGATGCAGCGATGTCATGCCACTTCCCGGCTTCCAGCTTGGAGAGAAGCCATTTATCCTCCCCCTCCCTTCGCGAGGCAAGGAGGGAATCGCTTGAGAATGCAGCGATGGCCTGAGCACGGCTGTTCTCGAAAACAGGCTGCAGGTATCGTGTCTTTCCATCAGGACTGAGAACCGTGACCCCAGATGCCCCCGCGATGAAAACATCCCCGGAGTTTTGCGAGGACATACTGAACTGGTAATCTATCTCGGCCTTGGACTGCCACTCCCCTTCCCCGACCACCTCATAGCCCTTCCACTTCGACTCGGCTTTTGCGTTCGCTTTCACCTCAATCTGCGCCTGCCAGTCGCGCCAGAGCCAGCGGAGGACGTCGGGGAAGATTTGGGAGGCGTGCTTGGCGTTGTGGCCGCCTTCGCCCCAGGCGTGGTTCACGTCATAGCCGGCCCAGGTGAGGCTGCGCTCCATCATCTGGTTGGCCATCCACCAGTCGCCGCAGTAGAGGTTGTTGTCGCCAGTGCCTGACTGGAGGAAGACGCGGAGGGGCTTGGGCTCGAATTTGCGCACCAACACGGGCAGCTGGTCCGCGCCATGGATGCCGACGTAGGTACCCACACCGGTGAAGACGCGGCGAAAGCGATCGGGGCGATGCCACGCGACCATGAAGGCGCAAATGCCGCCGCTGCTGTTGCCGGAGATGGCGGCGTGATTGGGATCGGTGCTGAGCAGGAAGCCGTGCTTTTTCTCGATGGCAGGCAGGAACTCATCGAGCAGGAACTGCGAGTAGGCGGGAGTGATGCTGTCGTACTCATAGCTGCGGTTGAAGCGCGGCAGGGCCTTGTCATTCGCTGCAGGCACCACGCCGGGCTTGATGAAGATGCCGACCAGCGGTGGGATGTCCTTTTTGGCGATGAGATTGTCGAAGACGACGGGAGTCTGGTAAATGACGCCGTCCTGAAAGACCATGAAGGCAGCGGGCTTCGTTTTGTCAAAACCGGCGGGCAGATAGATCTGGTATTCACGCTGGGTGCCGGGAAAGAGGCAGGCCTCCTTCGCAATGTAACTGTCTTTTATGAGGGTCCCTTTCGGGGCGTTCGGCTGAGGCTTGGAATCTTCCGTGAGGGGAAACTCCGGCTCTGCGGTGAAGGCCGTGAGAGAAAAAAGAAGGCTGGCGAGGATGAAACGCATGCCCCATGCTGGCAGAAGCCGCCACGGGCCGCCAGCTTGAATTTATGCGCGCCATGCCATGAATAAAACACCTATGCCAGGACCTTGAGTTCGGGCTTGTTTCAGCGTGGGCTCCGGCTAGCATGGGGCAGCTTATTTCACCCCCTTCCATCATTCATTTGAAACCCGGTTTCGTTCTCGCTTGCGCACTCGTCGGCGCGGGGCTTGCCATGTCGGCCCCGATGGCGGAGAAGCGCACGGATGATCCCGGAGCGAGTTCTGAGATTTCTCTGCTGCGCCTGAGCTATGAACGCGATCTGATCGAAGCCAGCCTGGCACCGGTCAAAGAGCAGATCACCACGCTGGGCACTTTGGAAAAGCAGTTCGCCGCCGAGCGCGACTACGACGATGCCATCACCGCACGCGATGAACGCAAGCGTTTGCAAAACGAACTGGCCCGGCTCGACAAAGAACTTCTGCTGCTGCAAACCCGCGAGCAGTCTCTCAAGACCGCCCTGCTGCCGGACCGCATCAAGTTCCCGATCGACGCTGCCACTCTGAGCGGCGTACGGCTCGAAGGCGGCGCCATCACCGGCTGGTCCAAGGTCGGTGCGTCCGCAACCTGGAAGCTGCCCGCGCTGCCACCCGGCGGATATGAAGTGATGCTGCGTTACCGCTGTGGCACGGCGGAGGGCGGCAAACTGCTGATCAAAGAAGCGAGATTCACCCTGACCACGAGCATCGAGACCACGATCAAGGGCCCGGAGGAGCGCAGCGCAGGCACGCTCAAGATAAGCGACGGCTCAGGAACACTGACACTCTCTGCAGAATCGCTGATCACCGACAATCTCATGCAACTGCTGGCCGTGGAGCTTGTGCCGGCCACCCGATGAAGTTCTCTTTGCCAGTTTTGATTTTCACGCTGCATGCCTGCTCGGCATTGCTGGCGCAGACGCCCGCACCGGAGCCGGCCGCCCTCACCGCCACACGCTCGGCATTCATGCGCCAGGTGATGGCAGATTCACAGCTGCTCACCCAGCAGTACGAGCGCGCTCTGGCCAAAGTGGAAACGGACGTCGCCACTGCCGGTGACTACGAGGAAGCGCGCGCCATACGCCAGCGGCGCGAACAGTTGCAGGCGCTGTATGCCGGCACGGTGTCCAGCCTCGCCACTCCCCTGCCCATGACTCAGGCCAGAATGATGGGGTCGGCCCAGGCCTCAGGCGAAACGCTGGGCGGCTGGCGTTCCAACGGCAGCGGTGCGGAGTGGCAAAATTTCCGCCTGATGCCGGGCAGCTATCACCTGGAATTTGAAGCCAACATGAGTGATGCTCCCGTCGCAGGCAGCATCTATGCCTCTTCCAAATTTCAGCCCCAGCAGACCGCCTTGTTCGGATTTGATGAGGTCACGCTGCTGGGCATCGCCGCGGAAAATCATCGCACTTTTGAAATCACCCGCAGCACGGATGAAACCACGTTCACCACCGTGCGTGTCGGGCCGCTGACTTTCAGCCGCAATCCTGTCACTCTACGCCTCACTGCCGCAGATGGATATCCCGCCAACATCATCCGCATTCGCAACCTGCGCCTGGTGCCCGTCACGGACGCCGCCGGTACAAGCCCGACCACACTCCCGCAGACAGGCTCGACCACCGCGATGAAGCAGGCCAGCACGGCGCTGAAAGACGCCATCGACGCAGCCAGGGTGGCGGCGGCCTCCAAGTACATCGACGAATTGAATGATCTCGCCGTGACCAAGCCCGCGCTGAAAGGACAGATCAATGCCGAAATCCGCCGGGTGCAGCGGCTGGCAGATCAAAAAGCCGGTCAAACAGGCATCAATGCCATCACAACGTCGGGTGGAGGCTTCAGTGGATTTGAAGACATCAGTGAGGCGCGCCTTGCGGATGAAGAACCGCTCTCCGGTGAACGCTTCAAGGTGGTCTATGAAGGTCGTACCGTGATGGTGCGCCTGCTGTGGATCGATTGTGCGCCGCTGGATGAGAACGACAAGTCTGGAGTGAAGCGCTTCGCCAAGCATTTCAACATCGAGGAAGAGGATGTGCCGTCCGTGGGTCGTACCGCACGCGAATTCACCGCCAGTTACCTGCGGAACAAACCCCTGCGCCTGCTCATCCGCCCGGACCGCGACAAAGACGGCACCATGGCCGCGCTGCTCTTTCTGCCGAATGTGGGCTTGTATCAAAATGTGCTCGTCAATCACGGGCTTGCTGCCGTGGTCGCGCCCTCGCGCGACCAACAGCACAACGCCATGGAGCGGGCTTTCCTCTCCACGCTGAGCGCCATTGAAAACGCCGCGAGCAAACGCCGGCCCGCGCCGGGTGCCTGGGCGCTCTCGGCTGAGAACCAAGGAGGGAAGCAGCCATGAAACACCTGTTCATGATCGCCGCGATGCTGCTTGCAGGCCATGCCCAAGCCCAGCAACCGGCAGCCACCACCGCGGCCCCTCCATCTGCTGCACGACTTCAGCAGATGGAAAGCATCTACCAGAAGGAACTGAGCGCACGGCATATTCCACTGCTGGGCAAGTATCTCCTCGAATTGCAGAAGCAGGCCGCCACCGCCACCAACAAGTCGGCCTACACCGCTGAAATCGCCCGCATTCAGCAGATCATCAGTGCAGGCGGAGTGCTGGATCTCATAGCCACCCAGCAGGCGCAGTCCGGCACCATGCCCATGCCTGCCACACCACCAGCACCGGTGCCCATCGAGCAAAAGCAGGCCCTCATCGCGCTATCACCTGCGCTGGCTCAGGAGATCACTCCCAAAGCAGCGGCAGATGCACAAACAGCCACCGTCGGCGAGATCGCATGGCGCATCGAATTTATCGCTGCGGGCACTTATGACATCCTGCTGCACTATGCATGCACGGAGCTTGAGGAGCCTTTGAAGATCGTGGTCGAGTGCAACGGTCAGAGGCTCGAAAAGGAACTGGAGGTCGAGCGAGTGACCAAAGATGCCCAGTCTTTCCGCATCCTGAGACTCGGCAGCCTCACCTTGACCAGCGACCTTCGCGGCGAAACACTGCGCCTTAGTGCCGGTGGCAAAGCCAGCCCTCACCTCATCGTCAAAAGCCTGCTCATCACCCGGCCTCGACCTCCCGCCCTCAATCCATAGCGCCATGCGTTTTGTCTTTCCGTTCATCCTTGTTGTCCTCGCTCTAGGCACGCTACCTTCGTGCAAACGAATCGAGGCCAAACTGCGCCGCCTTGCCGAGCAGAGCGGCGTCACCCCGAAACCGCCGCCGCCGCCCAAACCCGAGGAGCCCGTCCTGACCGCCGAAGAGCAGGCGATCGAAAAGAAGCTGCAGGAGACCGCCCTGCTGGCAGCCGCCGCACCTGTGCCAGAGATCCCGGCGGCCCCCGCCTTTGAGCTCAACAAATCCTCCGTCGTCTCCATCCTTGGCTACCATGATTTCAAAGATCGTGGCGGAAGCCCCATGCTCATCGCCGCCCCCAAGTTCCGGGCACAGATGCAGGCCATCAAGGACTCCAAGATCCCCGTCATTTCTTACAGCGAAATGATGGCTTGGAAGCGTGGAGAAAAGAACATTCCTGAAGAGGCCATCGTCATCACCATGGATGACGGCTGGGAGGGGGTTTACACCTACGCATATCCGGTGCTGCGTGAGTTTGGCTTTCCCTTCACCATCTACCTCTACAAGAACTATGTCGGCGGTGCAGGCCGTTCGATGAGCTGGGAGCAGATCAAAGAGATGATGCAGCACGGCTGTGAAGTCGGCAGTCACAGCGTCTCCCACGCGAGCCTCAAGAGTCCCCCCAAGAACCTGAAGACGGACGCTGACAAGCAGCAGTGGGTCTTGGGCGAGCTCAAGGACTCGCGCGAATTTTTGGAGCAAAACCTGCACATCAAGTGCCTCTCCTTCGCCTACCCCTATGGCAACTTCGACGACGCCATCATGGAAACCGGGTTGCAGATCGGCTACGAATCTCTCGTCACCGTCAACGGTCAGAAAGTCACCTGGGACACGCCCAACGGCAAGCTGGGCCGTTACATTGTACATGGCGACAACGACATCAATTTCAAGCTCGCCACCAGCTTCCGTGGCCGCGGCGATGTGGGCTCCAATAAATTCCTCGTGGCCGACGCCAAGAACGACAAAGGCGAGCAGCTCATCCAGCTGAAGCCCAAGCCTGATGCGGTCATCACCGAGCGCCGTCCCCTCATCGAAGCGGACTTGAAAAAAATCGGCACCATCCTGCCGGAGAGCATCAAGCTGCGCATCGCCGGTCTCGGCACCGTGCCGGTGGATTATGACCCGGCCACCATGATCGTGCGCTTCCAGTTCCCCTACAAACTGCGCCGGGAGGATTGCGCCCTGAGCCTCAGCTTCCAGCGTGACGCCACCCAGCCGGCCGAAGTCGTGAGCTGGCGCTTCAAGATTGACCTTGAGGCGGCGTACATGCCCCCTCCCTAGCCCCCGTTTCACGGCCTTGATTCGTCCCGCCTTCGCAGTTGCCATGCGTGGGCTGCTGCCGACTATCCAGCGCCCCTTACTTTCTCCCGATGTTCTCCGCCCTCTCTGAAAAACTCGAAAGCGCCTTTAAAAAGCTGCGCGGCCAGGCCCGCATCAGCGAATCCAACGTCACTGACGCCATGCAGGAAATCCGCCTGGCCCTGCTGGAGGCGGATGTGGACTTCAAAGTCGCCAAAGAACTCGTCGAGACCGTCAGCAAACAGTCGGTCGGCGCTGAAGTGCTGCTCAAGGTTTCGCCCGGGCAGCAGATCGTCAAAATTTTCCACGATGAACTGGTCAAACTGCTGGGTAGTGATGCCAGCGGGCTGAATCTGGAGCCACCGCAGCGCATTCTGATGACCGGCCTCAATGGTGCCGGTAAAACGACGACATCCGCCAAGCTGGCCAACTGGCTCAAGAAGCAGGGCCGCCGCCCATTGCTCCTCGCGCTGGATCTTTACCGCCCAGCCGCCATCAAGCAGCTGCAGGTGCTCGGCCAGCAGCTCAATGTACCCGTGTTTGCACCTGCCGAAGGTGAAACAGATCCGGTGAAAGCTGCCAAGGCAGCCATGGTCTGGCTGAAGGAACAAGGCAGTGGCATCGCCATCTTCGACACCGCCGGCCGTCAGGATCTCGATGAAGACCTGCTCGCGGAACTCAAGCGCGTGCGTGCTGTGGTGGAGCCGAATGAAGTCCTGCTGGTGGCAGACGCCGCCACGGGTCAGCAGGCGGTGAGTGTGGCACAGAAATTCAATGCCGCCGTCGGCATCACGGGCTTGATCATGACCAAGCTCGATGGAGACGCCCGTGGCGGTGCTTTGCTCTCCATGCGTCAGGTCACCGGCTGCGCGGTCAAATTCCTCGGCGTGGGTGAAAAGGTCGAGCAGCTCGAAGTTTTCCATCCTGACCGCATGGCGCAGCGCATCCTCGGCATGGGAGATGTGGTGGGCCTGGTGGAGAAAGCCGCCGAAGAGATTGATGAGAAGGAGGCCATGAAACTGGCCGCCCGCATGCAGTCGAACAAATTCGATTTCACCGACATGCTCGCGCAACTGCGCATGATGAAGAAGCTCGGCCCCATCGGCGGCATCCTCGGCATGCTCCCGGGCATGGGCAAGATGAAGGACATGATCGGTCCCGACAGCGACCAGCGCATGAAGCACGTCGAGGCGCTCATCCTTTCGATGACGCCGAAGGAGCGGCAGCGTCCGGAAATCATCAACGGCCAGCGCCGCAAGCGCATCTGCAACGGTGCTGGACGCCCGGTGATGGAAATGAACCAGCTCCTCAAGCAGTTCGAAATGATGAAGAAGCTCATGAGCAACAAAGGCATGATGGCCCAGATGATGGGCGGCATGATGGGAGGCGGCGGCGGTGGCGGCATGGGAGGCCTCGGCGGTCTGGGTGGAATGCTCGGAGGCGGTGGCGGCGGCAAAATGCCCAAACTTCCGCCCGGCATGAAATTCCCCGGCAAATTCTAACCTTCCATTTTTTCACATCAGATCATGAGTTCCCCTTTCCGCATCGGAGTCGCCGGAGTCGGCGCCATTGGCAAAAACCACGCCCGCATCATGGCCGAGATCGCCACCAAGAGCGAGGGCGCCATCACCTTCTCCGCAGTGTATGATGCCGACCCCGCACGCGCCGCTGAATTTGCCGCGCAGTACGGCACCCAGGCCGCCAGTGACCTTGCTGACTTCGCCCAGCGCGTGGATGCCGCCACCATTGCAGTGCCGACGATCTTCCACCGCAAAGTCGCCGAGCCGCTGATGCAGGCTGGGATTCACGTCATGGTGGAAAAGCCGATCAGTGAATCCTACTCGGAGGCGCAGGCTCTCATCGAACTCGCGAAAGCCAAGAGCGTCATTCTGCAAGTGGGCCACATTGAGCGATTCAATCCGGTGCTGCTGCAGCTTGAAGAGCGCATGGACAACCCACGCTTCATCGAAGCGCATCGTCTCTCCCCCTTCCCGAACCGCAGCATCGACATTGGTGTGGTGCTGGACCTGATGATCCACGACATCGAGATCGTGCTGCATCTGGTGAAGTCGGAGCTGATTCAGGTCGATGCCGTGGGCATTCCCGTTTTGACCAAACGCGAGGACATCGCCAACGCACGCCTCAAGTTCGCCAACGGCTGCATCGCCAACATCACCGCCAGCCGCATCAGCCCGGAGAAGATGCGCAAGATCCGCGTCTTCCAGAGCGAGAGCTACCTCAGCCTGGACTACCAGGAGCAGAGCGGCTGGATCTACCGCAAAGACGGCATGCAGATCGTGCGTGAAGCGGTGGAAGTGGAGAAGGACGAACCGCTGAAGCTCGAAATCGCCGCCTTTGTGGAATGCGCCCGTCATGGCCGCCGTCCGGTCGTCACAGGACAGGAAGGCGCGGAAGCTGTGCGCATCGCCTTGGAAATCACCGATCAAATCGAGAAGAACGCTGCGCTGGGTGCCTCATGAACCGCATCTTCATCATCGCAGGCGAAGTCAGCGGCGACACCCATGCTGCGGGACTCCTGCGTGAATTGAAAACCCTGGAACCCGACATGAAGGTCATCGGCCTCGGTGGTCCGAAGATGCGTGAAGTGGTCGGCGATGGTGTTGAAGACTGGGTCGAAACCGCCGGCGTTGTCGGCCTTTGGGAAGTGGTGAAGATGTACCGCTACTTCAAAGAGAAGATGGATGCCGTGCTGGACTCCATCCTTGATCAAAAGCCTGAGGCGGTGATCCTCGTGGACTATCCCGGTTTCA
>NZ_JBIPNG010000359.1:0-6909 GCF_044373815.1 Prosthecobacter sp.
TTTGTCGAACATCGGGAAGGTCACCTTGTACTTCAGGGAGCAGAACTCCTTGATCTCGGCATTGGTGCCGGGCTCCTGACCACCGAAGTCATTGCAGGGAAAGCCGAGCACGGCCAGGCCGTCCTTCTTGAACTCCTGATTGAGCTGTTCGAGCTGCGCATACTGCGGGGTCTTGCCGCACTTCGAGGCGACGTTCACGATCAGCAGCACCTTGCCCTGATAGGCCTTCAAGGAGGTGTCTTTGCCGTCGATGTCTTTGAGGGGGACATCGTAAACAGACTTGGGAGCGTCAGCCGCGCTGAGAGCAACGGCGAGGAGGAGAGAGGAAGCGAGGGTAAGCAATTTCATGGGACGACACCAACGCGCCAAACATCGCTCCTCTTTGCAACAATCGCAGCTCCGCAGTGAACATCACCTCCCCAGCACCAGCGTCGCGAGGGGCGGCAGATCAACAACGATGCTCCAAGGCTGACCCTGCCAAGGAGTCGGCTGGGCCTGGAAACCTGCACCGGCGCTGACGCCGGAGCCGGCGTAGTTCGGGGCGTCGCTGTTGAGGAGTTCGCGGTAGCTGCCGGCATCGGAAACGCCAACACGGTAGCCTGGGCGGGTCACTGGGGTGGCATTGACGAGGACGGTTACTTTATCGCCATCGTTCGAGGAGCGTGTGAAGGCGAAGATGCTGTTGTCGGCATCGTTGGCGTCCAGCCAGTGGAAGCCGCCGGGCTCGTGGTCCTTGGCGTAAAGTGCAGGACGGGTGGTGTAGAGGTGGTTGAGGTCTTTGACGAGCTTTTGCAGGCCACTGTGCTCCTCTCCCAGGAAGAGATGCCAGTCGAGGCTGCTGTCATGCCGCCACTCATTCCACTGGCCGAATTCACCGCCCATGAAGAGGAGCTTTTTGCCGGGGAAGGTCCACATCCAGGAGAAGAACATGCGGAGGTTGGCGAACTTCTGCCAGCGATCGCCGGGCATCTTGTTGATGAGGGAGCCTTTGCCGTGGACGACTTCATCGTGGCTTAGCACGAGAATGAAGTTCTCATCAAAGGCATAGATCATGGCGAAGGTGGCCTCGCCGTGGTGGTACTTCCGGTGCACGGGATCCTCGGCCATGTAGTGCAGGCTGTCGTTCATCCAGCCCATGTTCCATTTGAAGCCGAAACCGAGACCGCCGGTGCTCACGGGCTTGGAGACGCCGGGCCACGCGGTGCTTTCTTCGGCGATGATGGTGGCGCCGGGGTGCTTGGCGTAGCAGACGGAGTTCAGCTCGCGCATGAAGGCGATGGCCTCCAGGTTCTCGCGGCCGCCGAGATGGTTCGGAATCCACTCACCTGCGTTGCGTGAATAGTCGAGGTAAAGCATTGATGCCACGGCGTCTACGCGCAAGCCGTCGATATGGAACTGCTCCAGCCAGTAGAGGGCGTTGGAGATGAGGAAGTTCTTCACCTCATGGCGGCCGTAATTGAAGATGAGGGTGCCCCAGTCCTGGTGCTCGCCGAGGCGTGGGTCGGCATGTTCATACAACGCGGTGCCGTCGAACTTGGCGAGGCCGTGGGAGTCCTTCGGAAAGTGTCCAGGCACCCAGTCGAGGATGACGCCGATGCCGGCCTGATGGCAGCGGTCAATGAATTCGCGAAACTCGTCGGGATTTCCAAAGCGGCTGGTTGGCGCGAAGTAGCCGGTGACCTGATAGCCCCACGAGCCGTCAAAGGGATGCTCGGCGATACCCATGATCTCGATGTGCGTGAAGCCAAGGTTTTTGACATACGGGATGAGGTCATCCGCCAGCTCCTTGTAGGACAGCCAGCGGTTGCCCTCGCTTTCTTTGCGCTTCCAAGATCCGAGGTGAACCTCGTAGGCGCTCATGGGAGAGTGATAAAGGTCGCACTTCGCGCGTTTCTGCATCCACTCATTGTCGGACCAGCTGTAGCGCTCCATGTTGAAGACGAGGCTGGAGGTCAGCGTGCCATGCTGGGCAAAGACCGCGTAGGGATCGCTCTTCAGGCACATGTGGCCGTGAGCGTCCACCACCTCAAACTTGTAATGTGTCAGCTCGCTGATGCCGGGGATGAAAATCTCCCAGATACCGGCTTCGATGCGGTTGCGCATCACGTTCATGCGGCCATCCCAGCGGTTCCAGTCTCCCACCACGGAGACACGCTGGGCATTCGGGGCCCATACGGCAAACTGGCAGCCAGCGATGCCGTGCACCGTCTTCAGTCGTGCGCCCAGCACTTCCCACAGGCGCTGATGGGTGCCTTCACGGAAAAAGTACATGTCCTGGTCTCCGAGCTGCAGGCCAAAGGAGTAGGGATCGCTGAGACGGGTGGCCGCACCTTCAAACGGGGTCACTTCGAGCTCGTAGAGGCCTTGGGGAGTAATGGCTTCAAAGTAGCCGTCCTTGTGCAGCTTCTCAGCCACCACGCGTTCATTGCCAACAATGACTGCCACTTCCTTGGCGTAGGGCTGCACGGTGCGGACCACCTGCTTCCCTGCCCCGGCCTCATGCGCCCCGAGGAATGCGAACACATTTTGATGTCGTGCAGCCAGCACGGCTTCGATCTCGGCTTTGTGGGAATATTGACTCATCAAAGGCACTCATGGAGCCTTTCGACCAGAAAGCAACGGCTCTAGCATCTCCTGTACAATTCGTGACCAGGCGAGCCGCGCCATCATCTGCCGCTGCGACTGCCGCATCTGGACGGCGGTGTCTTTTTTGATCTTGCGTGCGAGGACCTTGGTGGAGGCTGTGAGCTTGAAAAAAGTGGCTCCCACCGCCACCTCACGGTGCGCTGGAATGCAGGAGCAGTACACCGGCACACCATGCAGCGCGCCTTCGATCAGAGGTAGTCCGTAGCCTTCCTGCGTGCTGGGTAAAAACAACAGATCCGCCATGTGGTAGAGGCTGCGTACATCGTTGTCGGTCAATGCTGATTTTTCACCGAGAAAGCGCACGCGTTTGGTCACGCCGAGTTCTTTGGCCAGCTGCTTCAATTCACGGAAGTACTTCGCTCCATCAGACTGATGCGGATCAGGGGCTGCCGTGACGAGGTACAAGGCCTCGGGCAGCTCCGCGAGCAGCCGCAGGCCGAGCTCAATGTTCTTCCGCCGCACGAAGCGCGTGGGCTGCAGGAGCACCAGCCCTGCGTGCTCGAGTTTCAGGTCGCGCACACGTTCGGTGAGTCCCAGGACGGCAGCGGAGTCACAGCCATTAGGAATGACGTGAATCGCCTCCTGCGTCACATGCGCATAGTCCTGCCGGCGGAACTCGGAAACCGCCACATGCACGGCCTCCGGCACCTGGTCCCACCAGCGCACGTCATGCACCCAGTTGATCCAGCGGATGTCGGGACGGGAGCGTGTGAGTGCGATGAGCTTCTTCGTCCAGGCGAGATCGAAGGGCATGGTGAAGACGTTGTGGACGATGACAGCGTCCCAGGGCGCCATGTGCCATTCCTCCCGGGTTAGGACTTCCACCTCATGTCCCAGCAGGCGCAGCGCGGCGGCCTGCTCGCCAATGACGCGTTCCACGCCACCAATGACGGGTGGTTTTGAGTAATGTAGAATGGCTATCAACATGAAAGAGGGGGCAATAGTGACACTTTATGGTAATTATAGCTACCTAAGGAACGAGCTTTATTTGAGTGTGGATTGATTTATTTTATTTAGGCCAGATTCGAAGTCCGCCTGCCCTGCTCTTCCAATGCCAAACCTAGAACAGGAATGAGTGCAAGCAACTCACGGCCAATGGGTTAACCTGTAAAGATGTCTTTGCACCTGATGCGGTTACATGGGGAAAGTGCAGGCAGTTCATTCACTCTGAGTAAGACAGCACTCGGCAGCAAAGGCTCATCTTTTTTACCACCCATCTTAACTTTTAAGGTAGGTTCTCTTTGTGGAGGCTGTATTGACGCATAAGAAGTGGAGTTCATTCGCTTCCTCAAGGCCAAGCTAGGCGGCTCGCATCATCCTCTGCAATGGGCTCAGGCTCGAACCACGATCTTGCCCTCTTGCCCAGCACAGCGAGGAGTTTTTGGCGAACTTTTCCGCATGCCGCCATAGGAAGCAGCGAAGAATGACGACGCACCTAGAAAAAAGTGTACGCATGATGCTTGACACACCTCAGCATTTTAACCTATGACGTTAATCTCATGAAAACGACTACCCCCTTTGTTTGGATTGTTTTTTCTCTCGGTCTGTTCGCCATGCTCCCAGCGCAGGCCAAAGACGAAACGGTGCGTCTGTCCTACCCTTCCAAAGTCGAAGCCTCGAAGGGCAAGGAGCGCGAGAAGCTCTTCTCCCCCTGGATGACGAGTGAGTCCCTCCGCACTTTTATCGAGGAGAAGCGGGCCAAGGGCGAGCAGATCGTCTTCTTTGAGTACAACAACGCCACCGGGCAATCGCGCGGCATTTTTGTGAGCAAGCTCAAGCTGAGCGGCCCGTTCTCCCGCTGGTCCTTCACCAACGAAGCCGCCATGGAGGAAAAACTCAACAACGAGATCAAGGCCGGCCTCCAGCCTGCCTTCATCTCACGCAACGTCAGCGGCGCCTTTAGCATGCTGTTTGTCTCACCCGGAGACTTGGTAGCTGTGCGCGCGGAGCTCACGAAACTTGGCATTGGTGAGCCGAGGCTGAAGAAGTAAGCGTGCCGGACTGAATGGCTCACACACTTTAAAGTCATGAAAGCGACTGCACACTCTGTCTGGATTGCCTTTTCTCTCGCTCTAGTCGCCTTGATTCCGGCACAGGCCAAAGACGAATTGCGGGTGTCCTATCCGTCCAAAGTCGAGTCGTCGAAAGGCAAGGAGCGCGAGAAGCTCTTTTCCAAATGGATGTCAGGTCAGGCCGCCGTGGCTTATAACGAGGAGATGTGGAAGAAGGGCCAGCAGCTGGTTTACTTTGAGTATGACAGCGCACAGAACCAGTGGCGCACCATCCATTCCAGCAAGATCAAGTTTAAGGGCGGCTACTCCTGGCGGGCTTTCATTGACGAAAAGGAGATGGAGACCCAGCTCAACACTGAAAACAAACTGGGCCGCCAGCCAGCTTTCATCGTTCGTGAAAACGGCGCTTACGCCATGCTCTTCGTCTCGCCTGAGGATTTGGACGCCGTACGCACAGAGCTCAAGGCGCTGGGCGTCGGCGAGCCAAAGCTGAAGAAGTGAGCAGGCCCGGCTGCCGCTGAACAGCGTGGCTCACACCACGATGTTCACCAGCTTGCCCGGCACCACGATGATCTTCTTCGGCGTCTTGCCCTCCATGAATTCCTGCACGCGGGCGCTGGCGAGGGCGACCTTTTCGATCTCCTCCTTGGTGGCCTGAATCGGCAGGCGGGCTTTGTCGCGCAGCTTGCCATTGACCTGGAAGACGATCTCCACCTCGTCCTCGATGAGGGCGGCGGGATCGTACTTCGGCCAGGTGGCATCGCTGAGCAGACCGTCCACGGCCAGCGCGGGGAACTTGCTGGCGATACGTGCATTCAGATCATCCGCGATGTGCGGGGCGAAGGGGCTGAGCACCTTGAGGAAGGTGACGACAGCGGAGGCGGGCATCACTTCCTCGGCCGTGAAGGTCTTGGTGCAGATCATCATCTGGCTGATGGCGGTGTTGAAGCTGAGCTTTTCAATGTCCTCACCGCATTTCTTGATGGTCTCATGAAGGGCTTTGGTGACCTGCTTGTTGGCAGGCACATCTTGCAGTGCGGGAGACACGCTCCACACGCCTTCTTCACTGACTTCCATGACGAGACGCCACACGCGGGCGAGGAAGCGGTACACGCCCTCAACGCCCTTCATGCTCCAGGGTTTCACCTGCTCCAGCGGGCCCATGAACATCTCATACAGGCGCAGCGAATCCGCGCCGTATTCTTTCACGACGTCATCGGGGTTCACCACGTTGCCGCGTGACTTCGACATCTTCTGGCCGTCTTCGCCGAGGATGAGGCCTTGGTTCACCAGACGCTGGAAAGGCTCTGGTGTGCTGACGTAGCCGAGATCAAACAGCACCTTGTGCCAGAAGCGCGCATACAGCAGATGGAGCACAGCGTGCTCGGTGCCGCCGACGTAGAGATCCACGCCGCCGGGTTTGCCGCCGCCCATCCAGTACTTCTCCGCAGCTTCGCCGACAAAGCGTTCGCTGTTCTGCGCATCGCAGTAGCGCAGGTAGTACCAGCAGGAGCCCGCCCACTGCGGCATGGTGTTGAGTTCGCGCGTGGCCGTGGCGGAGTAGCGCACCCAGTCGGTGGCTTTGGAAAGAGGAGGCTCGGGCGTGCCCGTGGGCTTGAAGTCTTCCAACGTCGGCGGCAGCAGCGGCAGTTCACTTTCAGGAATGCTGCGGTGACTGCCGTCTTCCCACACGATTGGGAAGGGCTCGCCCCAGTAACGCTGGCGGCTGAAGAGCCAGTCGCGCAGCTTGAAGTTCACCGTGCCTTTGCCAAGGCCTTTTTCTTCGAGCCAGGCGGCGATCTTGTGTTTGGCCTCAGGGGTGGAAAGACCATCGAGGAAACCCGAGTTCACAGCGGTGCCATGATCGGTGAAGCCCTGCCAGTCTTTGCCTTCGGGAGGCTGAACCACCTGCTTGACCGGCAGTTCAAACATCTGCGCGAACTCAAAGTCACGCGCATCATGCGCAGGCACGGCCATGATGGCGCCGGTGCCGTAGCCCATGAGTACGTAGTCGGCGATCCAGATGGGGATCTGCTCATTGTTGACGGGATTGATGGCATACGCGCCGGTGAACACGCCGGACTTATCCTTGGCGAGTTCGGTGCGTTCCATGTCGCTCTTGCGACCTGCTTTCTCACGATACTCTTCGACGGCGGTGATCTGCTCTTCGCTGACGAGTTCATCCACCAGACGATGCTCAGGCGCGAGCACCATGTAGGTGGCACCAAACAGCGTGTCAGGGCGTGTGGTG